>DATBYU010000024.1:0-30316 GCA_036513555.1 Candidatus Dormiibacterota bacterium
GGTGTTGACGTCGTCATCGGCACCCCCGGCCGCATCCTCGACATGGTCTCGCGGCGCCGCCTGGCCTTGAGCCGGGTGCAGCTGCTCGTCCTCGACGAAGGCGACGAGATGCTCGATGCCGGCTTCGCACCGGACGTCGAGCGCATCATTGAGATGACCTACCAACCACAGATCGTCCTGGCCTCGGCCACCATGCCCGAGTGGGTCAGCCGGATGATCACGCGTCACCTGGATGATCCCGTTCGGGTCGTTGTGGCTGGGCCCGTCGAGGACGCTCTCGAACACGGCCTCCTGCGCGTGAGCCGGCCCGAGAAGCTCCGAACCCTGAGCCGGTTGCTGCGCAACCACAGGGGCTCCGCGATCGTCTTCGGCCGCACCAAGCACGGCGTTCGTAAGCTCAGCCGGGATCTTCGCAACCTCGGCCACGACAGTGCCGACCTTCAGGGCAACCTCTCACAGAATGTGCGCGATCGCACCATGGACGCCTTTCGAGGGCTGCGGACCAACGTCCTGGTGGCGACCAACGTCGCCGCCCGGGGCCTGGACATCAGCCACGTCGATCTGGTGATCAACTACGACCTGCCCGACTCGCCACAATGGCTTACCCACCGGGTTGGGCGCACGGCCAGGATGGGGGTCAAGGGCCGAGCCCTGACCTTTCTGACGCCGGAGGACGAGCCGGCCTGGCGGCAGCTTCGCCGTCAAGGCGCCCCGGCCCTGCAGGAGCTCGACGTCGCGCATCTGCTGGCAGAAGGCGACTGGCGCTACATCGCAGCCTCCCTCGTGGAGCCGGCGGCTGTGGCTTCTCGCGGACCGCGACCGGCGCGCGCGGGCCAGCAGACCTGGCACGGCCGTCCACGGCGCCGCCCTCGGGGGCCGTACCGGTCCGACCAGCGCCAGGCCACAGCGGGCGGGTAACCTTATAGGTAGGGGGGTCGACACTACCTAGGGGTGAGCTGATTGGCTAAAAGCTCGGTAAGCGAAATCCGCACGACCCAGGGATTCGACTTCATCCGCGAGCTTGGCCAGCAGTTGCGCGTCGACAGCATCCGATCGAGCACGACGGCGGGCTCCGGTCATCCCACCTCCTCGATGTCCGCCGCCGACTTGATGGCCGTACTCATCACGCGGCAGCTCGTTTACGACTGGAATGATCCGAGCGCGCCGACCAACGATCACCTCATCTTCTCCAAGGGCCATGCCTCGCCCTTGCTCTACGCCATCTTCAAAGCGGTCGGAGTGATCAGCGACGATGAGCTCCTGACCTTCCGCAAGTTTGGATCGCGGCTCCAGGGCCATCCCACGCCGATCCTTCCCTGGGTTGATGTTGCGACCGGTTCGCTCGGCCAGGGCCTGCCGATTGCCGTTGGCGTTGCGCTCGCCGGCCGCAAGCTCGACCGCTTGCCCTATCACGTCTGGACCCTTACCGGCGACAGCGAGCTCGCGGAAGGCTCGATCTGGGAAGGGCTCGACAAGGCCGGCTACTACGGGCTTTCGAACTTCACCGCCATCTTCGACGTCAATCGCCTTGGCCAGCGGGGACCCACCGAGTACGAATGGCAGACCGAGGTCTACCGCGATCGGGTCCAGGCCTTCGGCTGCCGGGCGGTCGTCATCGATGGCCATGACCTGGAGCAGATCGACGAGGCCTTGCAGCAAGCGCGGGAGGCGACCGCCAAGCCGACGGTCGTGATCGCGCGCACCATCAAGGGGAAGGGCTTCGGCGAAATCGAGAACAAGGACGGCTGGCACGGCAAGGCCCTCCCGCCGGACATGGCGGAGCGCGCCATCACGGAGCTGGGCGGCATCCGCCACCTGCGCGTCGACGGCCTCAAGCCGGAGCCGGGCGAACCTGCCATCAAAGATGCGCGGGTTGAGGTCACCCTCCCTACCTATAAGAAGGGGGAGAAGGTCGCCACCCGCAAGGCCTACGGCGACACGCTCAAGGCGCTCGGAGCTCGGCCGACCGTGGTGGCGTTGGACGGCGAGGTGAGTAACTCGACCTTCGCCGAGGAGTTCGCCAAGGCCTACCCTGACCGCTATTTCGAGATGTTCATCGCGGAACAGCAGCTGATCGCCACCGCCGTCGGCATGAGCGTGCGGCATTACATCCCATTCGCGTCAACCTTTGCCGCCTTCCTGTCCCGTGCGTACGACTTCATCCGCATGGCGGCGATCTCGCAGGCAGATATTCGGCTCTCGGGATCACACGCCGGCGTCGAGATCGGCGAGGATGGCCCGTCCCAGATGGCCCTCGAGGACCTGGCCATGATGCGCGCCGTTCATGGCTCAACGGTGCTGTACCCTTCCGATGCCACGTCGACGGCTCAGCTGGTCAAGGCGATGGCCGACCAGAGTGGCATCAGCTATATGCGCACGACCCGGGGCGCGTATCCCGTGCTCTATGACGACGCGACCAAGTTCCCGATTGGCGGCTCCAAGCTGATCCGTAGCGACCCCAACGACCGGGTCGTCCTGATCGGGGCGGGGGTGACGCTGCATAACTGCCTCGCGGCCGCCGACGAGCTCGAAGGCGAGGGCATCAAGACGCGCGTCATCGACCTCTACAGCGTCAAGCCCGTCGACAAGGTGACGCTTCAAGAGGCGGCGGCACTGACGCGGGGCCGGTTGGTGGTCGTTGAGGACCATTACCCAGAGGGCGGCCTGGGCGCCGCCGTGATGGAGGCGCTGGCCGCCGACATGGATCCGCCGCGCATCGTCCACCTTGCCGTGCGTGGACTGCCGGGTTCAGGGAAGCCGGTGGAGTTGATGGATAAGGCCGAGATCTCAGCGCGCCATATCGTCGCCGCAGCCAAGCGACTCTACGGGTTATAGGAGGTAAGGATGGCCGTACTGAAAATCCTGGAGCTGGTCGGGACCTCGAAGGAGAGTTGGAGTGATGCGGCCCGTGAGGCCGTTAATGAGGCGGCAAAAACGGTTCGCGGCATCGAGACCGTCGAGGTGGTGCATTCGAAAGCCGTGGTTCAGAACAACCGTCTGACCGAATACCAGGTGCAGGTCCGGATCGGCTTTCGCATCGAGCGAGCCCCCGGCGCGGCCTCGAAGAAAAAGGCGTAGGGTAAGCGACCATCATGCTGCGAAGCCTCTTCGGCTCAAAGGTACCTGCGCGCGTCTTCATGCCTCCCGGGATCACGCTCCCGACGAGCGCCGTCCAGGCTCACCGGCAGCGGCATCCGGCCGCCCTCGGCCAGGCCAAGGCCGGGCAGACGCAGAATTTCATCGTCTTCTCGGATGGAACGCCGTCCGGTGATGCGGCCGCGAAGGCGATGCTTGACAGCGCCGAGGCGGACTACGCCGCGACCCAGGTATGGTTCGGCGGGCTGACCCCACCCGGCCTGCCCTTCTACGTTTACGCCGATCCCAACGCGGGTGGCGCGTACCACTTGACCTGCGCCGGCACTGACGTGCACGTGCTGTCCGACCCGGTCCGTGCGCCGGGCTTCCTCACCGCGGAAATCGTGGAGGTCTTCCAGGCCGCCATCAACAACGGCTGGGACTGCGCCTTCACCAACGGCGAGGCGCTCTCGCGGGTGCTGGCCTTCGAACGCCATCCGGAGATCGCCGAGGAGTTCAACCCCACCGAGCAGGATTGGTGGGCCCAGGGACACCGGGATTACGTCAACGACAACTCCGCGGGTGACACGGACCAGATCGCGGCTGGTTGCGGCGACCTCTTCCTTTATTACCTGCATGCCCAGCTCACCTTCGACTGGACCACCCTGTGCGGAGCGGGCGGCTCGACACTCGGGGCAACCTACAAGTCGTTGACCGGCTACGACCCGCAGCAGGGGTTCAGTGATTTCGTGGCGGCACTGACCACTATCGACCAAGGCGGCACACTCGCGCTTCCCCCCTCCGGGAACCCGTTTCCGATCAAGACTTAATACGGCAGTTCGTCTTCTTCCATGCCGAAGTGGTGGCCGACTTCGTGGCGCATCGTCTCTCGCACCTGCTCGGCTAATTCCCGCTCGTCGGCCACGATGTTCTCGTGGTTGCGCTGGTAGAGAACGATGCGCTCCGGTAGGCCATGCTCGAGCACGGTGGCACCTTCGTACAGCCCGAGCAAATCAGGATCTTCGCCCTCACGGACGGCGTCGAGATCGGGCAGGTCGTCGACCACGATCATGGTGTTGGTCAGCTGCTCCTGAAAGGTCTCCGGGATGCCGGCGAGCGCCACTTCGGCCATCCGGGTGAACCGGTCGCGCTTGACCCGGTAAGGGACAAGGAAGACATCCGGCTGAAGCGCGGCCGCCCGCGCAAACGCCGCAACCGCATCCTTGCGGTCGAGCCACACGCCCAGCCGGCCGAGGAGATTCCAGGTTGGAGCATCCTCGTCGCGCGCCAGAGCTTGCTGTGCGAAATCCGCCGCGGCGGACATGTCGGCGGCGCGGTAGGCGATCCGCGCGGCGAGCCGCAGCCATCCCTGATCCACCGCCTGCCGCAGCGACTGCAGCTCCCCCAGGGCCTCGGAAAACCTTTCAGCAATCGTGTCGATCGCGCCGTCCGCGTCACCGTCGCGGGCCTGTTGTAAGGCCTTTACGACCCGGTCTCTAAGCCCCGGCCGGCCTCCGCTCAACCACCGGCTAAGCGGCATGCGACACCCAAGCAACGGCCTGCAAGCCTACCTTCGGGACCTCGTTACACCCGCAATGGGCCAGCAGACGACGATGAATGCCCACGACTTCCAGAACCACGTGTTGAAGCGCTTGACCGCGCTGCGCCCGGGCTGGACGGTCAAGAAAGGGCCGGAGCCGTTTCAATTGATCATTCGCCGGGTCCAGGAAAGCGACTTGCGTTTCAACCTGGACAGCTTCTACCAGCAGTATCGTGAGCAACCGTCGGCGCTCGACCGGCTCTTTGCGTCGCGGTTGCGCCGGCTCGACCAGGAGTGTGACAGCGAGGCAACGTTTGGGGCGCCGCTCATCCTCCCGGTGCTGCGGCCCGCGAGCTTCCTCGAATCGGCAGGCGGCCCGGTTGTCTACCGTCGCATGCTCGGCGACATGGTCGTAACATACGCCGCCCATTACGCGCAGGGCATGCGCTACCTGTTGCCCCAGGACCTGACCGCATGGAACGTCGGCCGCGACCACGTCGAGGTGATCGCGCTCACCAACCTGGCATTGATGTTCCGCAACGGGATGAAGTTCACCGGGCTGGAAACCGACAAGAACGGTCGCGCCCAGATGCTGATGCTCAGCTACGTCGATTCCCGACCGTACGGCGCAGCGCTGATGCTGCTGCCCGAGGTCTGGGCCTGGCTCGAAGAGATGCTCGAAGATATCCCGGTTGTAGGCGTTCCGGAGCGGGGCTCGCTGATCGCGGCCGGCGAGCGTGCCCAGTTGATGGGCCGGCTGCGCCATGACGTCCAGGAGCGGCACCGCGAGGCCGCCTTCCCCGTGTCCGACCACCTTTTCTGCGTCGAGAACGGCCGAATCCGGCAGTACGCCCGCTAGCGCGACCAGATCCCGCGTCCTGGTGCTAGGGGTAACCACCGTAGCCGGGGTGCGGATCGGCGTGCTCCCTTGGGCGAAGCAGGAGGGCCAGGATCAGCCCGGTGCCGAACCCGCCAACGTGGGCGAAGAAGGCGACCCCTCCGCCGATCGCCCCGATGTTGAGAAAGGCGTTGAGGGCCTGCAGCAAGATCCAGTAGCCAATAAAGACGTAGGCGGGCAGGGTGAAAATGAAAAACGGCACGACAAAGGTCAGGATGCGGGCCCGCGGGAAGTAGAGAACGTAGGCGGCCAGGAGACCGGAGATGGCGCCGCTCGCCCCCAGCATCGGGACAGTGGAGTCGGGCGTGATGAAGATCTGGAGCAGGCTCCCGCCAATCCCGGCGGCGAAATACACGACGAGAAACTTCAGCTCCCCAAGTTTGTCCTCGACGTTGTTGCCAAAGATCCAGAGGAAGAGCATATTGCCCCCCACGTGCAGCAGGTTGGCATGTAAGAAGAGCGAGGTGATCAGGGTGCTCAGGTGGCGTCCGGCTGTGATATCGGCCGGGGTAACGGCGTAGCGCGCGATCGCGTTCTCATCCATCACCGGGTTCTGAGCCAGGTAAAAGTACACGCCGAAGTTGATCAGGATCAGCCCCCATGTGAGCAGGGCCCGGCGGCGCGGCGGGTTGTAGTCGCGAATAGGGAGCATGTGGGTAAGGCGATTCTATGGAGTGCGCGCGCTCTCGCGTAGACTGCCGACTGGGTCCCGCGATGTCCTCCAAACCCCCACCGTGGCTCGATCCAAAACCGGCCAGAGTCGGTCCCCTGGTCCGGGGCTTGCTGGCACTGGCCGCCGTATTCGTCGGCGCTTTCGCACTGATGCGCGGCAACGCGAACGCCGGGATCTTCATCGTGCTCGCGGTGGTCTGCGTGGGCTTCGCGCTGGTGTCGCTGCTTGCTCGAGGCCTGCAGCGCTTCGGCGGCGGTGTTCTCACGCGGACCGGTCGGTCTGAACGTGAGCTCCTGATCGGGGGCCTGCTGCTGACCGCGTTGCTGACTCCGTGGTCGACCGCGATTCCTCCGGTGCAGTGGCCGCAGCGATTTGGCTGGCAGTCCCCACTGGCCCTCGTCGTTGTCGCGGCGCTGGCCGTCGTCCAGGTTCACCGGCTCCACCGCTACCGCGTGCCGGCGATCCTGATCGCTGGGGGCGCGCTTACGGCCTGGATTGCGTGGGTCAGTGGACAGCTGCTGACGCCGGCGTTTGCAAAGACCGGCTTTCCCTTTCTTCCCATCGACCTCCTCGGCGAGGGGTGGGCGGTCGCGCTCTTGGCCTTCGTGGTCACGGTGGATGGGATGGCGGTCGAGGCGGCGGGCGACGCGGGGCCGAGCCGGCCGCGAGATGTGTGGCCATTCGCCGCGGTCCCGGGAATGGGACTCGTGCGGATGATGTACACGGGGAGGGGACGCCTTTGGCTGGCCGCGCTGGCCTTCGCCCTGTTCCTGGTGCAGGCCAACGGCATCGGCTGGGCGGAGTTCCAGGACTACGGTTCGCGTGGCAACTTGCCCGAACCGCGCCCGCGAGGCGCGGTCCTGATTCCTCTAGCGCTCGGCTTACTGATCTGGCTCGCCTCCCTGTGGGATACGCATCGCAAGTTGCAGCTGGAGCGCGATGAAGCCGAGCTCGGCCGCTCACTCGAACGGCGCGACCCGACCGCGGTCTGACCCTTGTTACTCGGCCGTGACGGCATTGTCGCCCGGCACCGCCTGAACCCGACGGGCCTGTTAACAGACCGCTGATAGCCTCACAAGCGTCGTGGCCGAGACGGGCTCCGTTTTGTCACGCCGGTACAGCCGGCGATCCTTCCTCGACCACGGCCTGCGCCTCGGCGCGGGAATTGGCAGCAGCGTCGCCCTGGCCTCGTTGCTGGATGCCTGCGCAACCGGGTCGAGCGGCACGGCACCGACACCGCCACCCGGGGCAACCGTCATCCGGTCCCTGCTCTTCGACCAGGTTGGGTACGACCCGGCGCTCCTGCAGACCCTGGCCGACAAGTTCCGTAGCCTGCACGACAACAAGGTCTTCGTCTCGATCGAGACCGCGCATTACCGCGAGCTCTACGAGAGCATCCTGGCGGCCGGGCTATCGAAGCCATCGCCCTACGATGTCGTCGCCCTCGACCAGGTCTGGGTGCCGGAGTTTGCCAGCCGGGCGCAGCTCCTGAGCCTCAAGGACCAGATCCCCGATGATGCCCGCTCCGACCTCTTGCCCAGCCTGTTAGACGCCTTCTCGTACAAGGGCACCACCTGGGCGATGCCCCACATCCTCAACGTTCAAAGCCTCTACTACAACAAGGGCCAGCTACAGGCCGCGGGCTTCAGCGAGCCTCCCAAGACGCTCGAGGACTGGTACGCGCAATTGACGGCGATCCGCCGCCGTCTCACGCCCTTCGTCGATTCCTGGGCGCAGGATGAGAGCCTGACGTCGGACTTCGTCCGGCTCACGGCGCAGTTCGGCGGCGACCTGTTTGACGCCAACGGTAAGCCGCTGCTCCAGCAGCAGCCGGCCCAGCGCGCCGCGGCGTTCATGCGCCAGCTGATCGACGAACACCTCGTTGCGCCGGACAGTGCCGCGAGCACCGAGCCCGACGCGATGCGGGCCTTCCTCACCGGCGGCGTAGCGTTCAATACCAACTGGAACTTCGTCTGGGGGGCGATGAACGACTCGACCTATTCGCGCATCGTCGGGCAGGGGGCGGTTGCCCCGATCCCGGCTGCGGCCTCGACCGGCAAAGCGGCGGCCTCCGTCAGCGGCTTCCTGGGCCTTGGCGTGCTGGCCAACAGTGCACACGCGGAGCTGGCGGTCGAGTGGCTCCGCTATCTGACCAGCCCGGAAGTCCAGGCCCCACGAACCGCCGAACTGCCAATCTGGACCTCGCTGCAGAATTCAGCCGAGATGCGCAAGGCAAATCCGCAAATCAACGTCTTTTTGACCAACCTGGCAAACGCACGGCCGCGTCCCAAGCTGGTGCACTACGTCGAGGCTTCGTCGGTGCTGCAGCGGCACCTCCACGACCTGGTGCTGGGCACCGTCACCCCATCGCGTGCCATGGCCGATGCCCAGGCGGAGCTCGTCGCCCTCCAGGCACGCTTCGCCAGCTAAGCGTTTCCCGTCGGCCTACGATGAAGACGCCATGCTACCCGAGGTCCAGGGCTATCGAGTGGGCCTGATCGAGACCATCCTTTTACTGCTGCTGCTCCTCCTCGCCTTCGGGGCGATCACCGTGATGGCTCGGGACCGGTGGCTCGCGCTCGGCGTAACGGAATCACTGCTGGCCCGGCTGGCGGCGGCCATCGTGCTCGCCTCGATCGCGGTCGGCGGTTTGACTGGCATCGTCCTCAACCTGGTGCAGGGCGTCGCCTTCTCCGACACCACGCTCTCGGTTCCCACCGCGCGCGGCCAGGCACTGTTGGGCATCGGGCTGGCGCTGGCCGTCACCATCGTCGGCATCATCCGCATCGAAACCTATCACCGTCGGATCGTCGGCCCCGCCGTCCCGGAAGAGGACGCGGACTGGAAGGTCGAGCCGCCCGAGGTCGCCGGCCGCCGCTAGGAGCTCGTCGGGCTGGCGTTGACGACGATCTGCGAGGCTGGGATCTCACCGTCCAGCAGGTTCCAGGCAGTCAGGATCTGGCGATACGTGCCGTCCAGGTAGATCGCCATCATCGCCTGCTGAATCGCCTTGAGCAGCTCGCCATTCTTCGGATCGACCGCGATGCCCTCCGGGTTGGTTTTGAAGGGTGGCCCGGCGAGCTCCAGCTGGTCCGGCGTCTGTTTCACGAAGTAGGCGGCGACCGGGGAGTCGTCCAGCGCGGCGTCGACGCCCCGCTGCTTTAGGATGAGCACCGCCTGCAGGTCGGTCGGAAAGACCATCTTGTTGATCTTCAGGTCCTTGCAGATTCCGCCGTTCGCCTCGTCGACGGTGTTCTCTTCCGGGCTTTGCACCTGCACCGCAACTTTCTTTCCGCAGAGGTCCCCGATGCCGCCGATGCCCGATGTGTCGCCCTTGCGCAGCAGGATCGCCTGTCCGGCACGGAAGTAGGCGACGAGCGCCACCTGTCGCAGCAAGTCCGGTGTGATCTGGAGCGCCGAGATGATCGCATCGCCCTTCTTGCCGAGCAGCGCGCCGACGATCTGTGGCGAGTTGGTCGTCTGGAAGGTCGCCGCGAGGCCCATCTTGGCGGCGATGGCCTTCGCGATGTCGATGTCGAACCCGACCGCGTGCTGGGTTGCCGGGTCGATCGACTCCTGCGGCGGGTAGGTGGTGTCGGAGAGGAAGGTGAGCGTGCCCGGCCGGACCAGGTTGGTGGGAGGCGTGATATTCGGGGGGGTCGGGCTGGTGATGGCGAGAGGCGACGCTGAAGGCGTCGCTTTGGCGACACCAGGACTCGGGATGACGCAGCTACCCAGCGTTAGGGCGAGTAGGGTGCTCAGCGCCAGGCGTCCGACGGACGCGCGGGTCATCTCCCCGCTTCCTCGCCCCGGCGGGGTTATGGTCTTGGCCAAAATTAGCGACCCAATTCTACGGCGGCGGCGGTCGCGCGGCACATCGGCGCCTGTGGGTTTAATCATTCCTCACGGTTGCCGCTGGGTAACATGGGCGCAGCTTGTCAGTCACGCTCGACGGCCAGTCGCTGCGCCCCGCCGATGTGGTGGCGGTCGCGCGCGACGGCGAGCGAGTCACGCTCGGCCCCGCCGCCATCACGAGGTTGAAGGCCGCCCGCAACCTCGTCGATCGCCTGGTGCGCGAGGACCGGGTCGTTTATGGGCTGACGACCGGGGTCGGGGCGTTGAAGAACGTCCGGATTCCTCCCGCCGATACCCGGCAGCTGCAGCGCAACCTGATGATGAGCCATGCCGTCGGCGTCGGGCCGCCGCTGTCCGAGGAACTGGTCCGCGCCGGCATCCTCGTCCGTGTCAACCAGTTCTGCCAGGGGACCTCGGGCGTCAGCCCCCGCGTCGCCGAGGGTCTGGTCGACCTGCTGAACCACGACATCTGTCCCTGGGTGCCACAGACCGGGTCACTCGGTGCCAGCGGTGACCTGGCCCCGTCGGCCCACGTCGGCCTGGTGCTGATCGGCGAGGGCGAGGTGCTGGTCAAGGGCGAGCGGAAACCCGGCGCGGCGGCGCTTCGCTCCGCCGGAATCGAGCCCGTGGAACTGCAGGCGAAAGATGCGCTCAGCGTGCTCAACGGGACACACTTCATGACCGGGGCGGCCAGCCTGCTGCTGCATGATGCTCGGCGCCTGCTATTGACCGCGGACGTGGTGGCGGCGCTCAGCGTCGAGGCGCTGCGCGGCTCGCGCACGGCATTCGATCCGCGGATCCATGCGGTCCGCCCCCATCCCGGGCAGGTGGCGTCGGCGGCCCGCATCTTCGCTCTGACCGAAGGGAGCGGCATCGCGGAATCGCACGTGCTCTGCGACCGCGTCCAGGATGCATACTCGCTCCGTTGTGCGGCCCAGGTCCACGGCGCCTGCGCCGACGCGATCGATTACCTTCGCCGGGTGCTGGACATTGAGCTCAACGCGGGAACCGATAATCCCCTGGTGTTCGCCGAGGACGAGGCGGTGCTCTCGGGCGGCAACTTCCACGGCGAGCCGCTGGCGCTCGCCCTCGACACCGCGGGCATCGCGCTCAGCGAGCTCGGCAGCATCTCGGAGCGGCGGCTCTTTCGGATGCTGACAGGCTTCCTCTCCGAGCTACCCCCATTCCTCACACGCCACTCCGGCCTCGACTCCGGTTACATGCTCTTGCAGTACACGGCGGCCGCCCTCGTCACCGACAACCAGCTGCTGTCGACGCCCGCCAGCGTCCACTCGCTGCCGACCTCGGCCGACCAGGAAGACCACAACAGCATGGGCTGGCACAGCGCTCAGCGCGCGAGCCAGGTCGCCATCAATGCCCAGACCATCCTCGCGCTCGAGGCGCTGGGAGCCGCGCAGGGCATCGACCTGCTGGCGCCGCTGAAGCCCGGGCGCCTCACCGGTGCCGCGCATGCCGCGATCCGCGCCCGGGTGCCATACCTCGACCACGACCGCGTGCTCGAGCCAGAGATCCGCACTGCCGTCGAGTTGATTCGCAGCGGCACACTGGCGAAGATGGCGCCCGCATGACGGTCGCCACCCCAATTCGCGCTGCTCGCGGCACTCAGCTCAGCGCCCGCGGCTGGCCACAGGAGGCAGCGCTGCGCATGCTCTGCAACAATCTCGATCCCGACGTCGCCGAGCGGCCCCAAGACCTGGTCGTCTACGGCGGGACCGGCAAGGCGGCACGTGACTGGCCCTCATTCCACGCGATCGTCGCCGCCCTGCGCCGGCTCAAGGACGATGAGACCTTGCTCGTGCAGTCCGGGAAGGCGGTGGGCATTTTCCGAACCCATGAGTACGCCCCACGAGTGCTGCTCGCCAACAGCCTGCTCGTTCCGCGGTGGGCCACCTGGGAGCACTTCTGGGAGCTCGAGCGGCTCGGCCTGATCATGTACGGGCAGATGACGGCCGGCAGCTGGATCTATATCGGCAGCCAGGGCATCCTCCAGGGAACGTACGAAACCTTCGGCGCGCTGGCCGCAAAGAAGTTCGACGGCAGCTTGCGCGGCCGAATTGTTCTCACCAGCGGGCTCGGCGGCATGGGCGGCGCGCAGCCGCTCGCGGTGACGATGCACGAGGGCATCGCGCTCTGCGTCGAGGTGGACGCCACCAGGATCGAGCGCCGCTTGAAGACGGGCTACCTCGACAAGGCAACCGCAAACCTCGACGAGGCGATTGCCTGGGCCGAAGCGGCTCGCCAGGCGAAGTCATCGACATCGATCGGCGTGGTGGGCAACGCCGCCGAGATCTACCCGGAGCTCCTGCGCCGCGGCTTCGCGCCCGATGTGGTGACCGACCAGACGTCGGCGCATGACCCACTGCGCGGCTACATTCCGGCGCCGCTGACCGTCGACGAAGCCAATGACCTGCGCGAACGCGATCCGCAGGAATACATGGAGATGGTCAAGCACTCGGTCCGCGAGCACGTCGGAGCCATGCTCGGTTTCCAACAGAAGGGCGTTGAGACCTTCGACTATGGCAACAACCTGCGGGGCCTCGCGCTCGAGGCGGGGGTCACGGATGCCTTCGAGATCCCGGGCTTCGTCCCTGCCTACATCCGACCGCTGTTCTCCGAGGGAAAGGGCCCATTCCGCTGGGTCGCCTTGAGCGGCGAGGCGGAGGACATCTACCGGACCGACCGCGCTGTCATGGAGACGCTGCCTGACAACGAGCACCTGCACCGCTGGCTGCAGCTGGCGCGCGAGCGCGTCCAATTCCAGGGCCTGCCCGCCCGAATCTGCTGGCTCGGTTACGGCGAGCGCGCGAAGGTCGGTCTGCGCTTCAACGAAATGGTGAAAGCCGGCGAGCTCAAGGCACCCATCGTGATCGGGCGCGATCACCTCGACGCAGGCTCGGTGGCGTCGCCCTACCGCGAGACCGAGGCGATGCGTGACGGCAGTGACGCGATCGCCGACTGGCCGATCCTCAATGCGCTGGTCAACACCGCAGCCGGCGCGACCTGGGTGTCGGTTCATCACGGCGGCGGCGTTGGCATCGGCAACTCCATCCACGCGGGCATGGTGGTGGTCGCCGACGGCACGCCGGCGATGCAAGATCGCCTGGAGCGCGTCCTGACCACCGACCCGGGGATGGGCGTGATTCGCCATGCCGACGCCGGCTACGAGATCGCCGTGGAGTTCGCACGCCAACACGGTATCGACCGGGCCACTTGATCCGCGCCGACTTCGCTCTTCGCCGCGCCGGTCTGCTCGCGACCATGGTGGGCACGACTGACGATCCGCTCGGGCGAATCCCGAACGGCGCCCTGGCGGCGCGCGAGGGGCATGTCGTCTGGGTCGGGGAGGACCGCGAGCTCGAGTCGCAGGTGACCCTCGACGGCGATCTGCTCGATGCCCAGGGGGCATGCGTCATCCCCGGCCTGGTTGACGCTCATACCCACCCGGTGTTCGCCGGCTCGCGCGCCGATGAGTTCTTAGAGCGCGTGAGCGGCGTTCCCTACGCGGCGCAGCAGTCGGGCGAGCGTGGCATTGCGCGAACCGTCCGAGCAACGCGCGAGGCTGATGGACCGATGCTGCTCGCCCTCGCGCAGGGCCGGGCCAACCGTTTCCTTGCCAACGGGACGACCACCATCGAGGCGAAAACCGGCTACGGCCTCGACCTCGACAACGAGGCGAAGCTGCTCGACGTTCTTCGCCAGCTGGCAGGCTGGACGCCCTTGCGCGTGGTGCCGACGTTCCTCGGGGCCCACGTTCCGCCGCCCGGGATCGATCGGGATGCCTATGTGCGCTCGCTGATCGACGAGATGCTGCCCGCCTTCACGCCGTGGGCCGTCTTCTGTGACGCGTGGTGTGAGGCGCCGGCCTTCACGGCGAAGGAAACCCGCGCCATCCTGACGCGCGCCCGGGCGCTCGGCTATGAGCTTCGGGTCCACGCGGCCCAACTGGCGCCGGGGGAAGGTCCCGACATTGCGGCAGAGCTGAAAGCGAGAAGTGCTGACCACCTCGAGTTCGCGACACCGGCGCAAATCAGGGCGCTCGCTGCGGCGGGAACCGTGGCTGTGCTCTGCCCTGGCGCCAACTTCACGACCCACGGACCGCGACCACCGATCGAGGCGATGCGGCAGGCGAAGCTGCCGATGGCGATCGCGTCCGATCTCAACCCGGGGACGTCGAACTCCGAAAGCCTGCCGCACGCGATGAGCCTGGCCTGCGTCCAGTGGGGAATGACGCCGCTGGAAGTGCTCACCGGCGCCACCGTGCACGCCGCTCATTCCCTCAAGCTCGACGGGGTCGCCGGTTGCCTCCAACCGGGCAGCTTCGCGGACTGCGCCGTCCTGGACGTCGAAACGCCGGAAGCCATTCCCTACTATGTCGGCGTGAATCGCGTCATTACGACCGTGGCCGGAGGCGTCGTCTGGCAGCCCTCGTAGAGTGCGTCCCGAATTTCTCTGAGGGTCGCCGGCTGGAGGTCGTCACCGAGATCGCGGATGCGATCAAGGCGTCGGGCGCCCGCGTAATCGACGTCCAGGCCGATGCCGCGCATAACCGGATGGTCGTCACCTTCGTCGCCGAGCCAAGCCTTGCGGTCGATGCGGCGATGGCCGGCGCCTCCGTTGCGACCAAACGCATCGATCTGCGGCAGCACCGCGGCGAACACCCACGGATGGGTGCCACCGACGTTGTGCCCTTCGTTCCGTTCGCCGACCTGCCGATGAGTGTTTGCGTCGACCTTGCCCATACTTTCGGCGCGCGACTCTGGAAAGAGCTTCGAGTCCCGGTCTATTACTATGCCGAGGCCGCCACTCGGCCCGAGCGCCGCGAGCTGGAAAAGGTACGCCAGGGAGGCTTCGAGGATTTGCTCGAGCACATCGGCGACGCGAACCGCGCCCCGGACGAAGGACCGCCCACGATCCACCCCCGAGCCGGGGCGACGGCGGTCGGGGCGCGGATTCCCCTGATCGCCTACAACGTCAACCTCAAGACAACCGACCTGCAGGTCGCCAAAGACATCGCAAAAACCATCCGCGCCTCCTCCGGTGGTCTGCCCAACGTCAAGGCTCTCGGCTTCGCGCTCGCCGACCGCGGCCTGGTCCAGGTGTCGATGAACCTCACCGACTACCGCGTAACGAACATCTGGAAAGTCTTCACCACGATCCGCGACGAGGCGAAACGCCGCGGGGTCGAGGTCGACGCGTCGGAGATCGTCGGTACTGTCCCGCTGGCGGCGGCGGTGGGCGTGATCAAGGATGCCGTGGTCGAACCCGCGTTCCGCATGGACCAGATCCTCGAGAAACGAGTGTGGACCGCGGAATGACGTCGGTGAGAGACCAGACCGTTGGCGAGTACCTTACGGCCCTGGCATCGACCGCGGCGGTGCCCGGCGGGGGAAGTGCCGCCGCGCTGGCGGCTGCCCTGGGCGCGGCGCTGGTGAGCATGGTGGCAAAGCTCAGTGCCAGGAAGGCGAAAACGGAGGAGGACGGCGCGGTGCTCACCGGCCTGGTGCCGGAACTCGATCAACTCGCCGCGCGCCTGCTCGAGCTCAGCCAGGATGACATCACCGCCTACCGGGCCGTGATCGAGGCTCGAAAGTCCGGTGCACAGGGTGAGGCGATGGCCCGAGCCTACCAACGGGCGGCCGAAGTACCGCTCGAGGCGGCCACGGTGGCGTCGCGCGCCATCACGCTCCTGCCCGAGGTCAGCCGTAGGTCCTGGGAGATGACCGCCTCGGACCTGGCGGTTGGGAGCGAGCTGTTACAGACCGGCTTGAGCGGAGCGCTCGGGAACGTCGCCATCAACCTCCCCGAGCTGCAGGGCGACGCCGCCGCTCGGGTCGAGCGCGCCTATCGTGAGTTGCGGGACCGGCACGCCAATGGGTAGTCGATCGACCGTGCAGGCCGTCGCGGGCGTCTTCGGCGCGATCTATCTCGTGGCCGGGATCCTCGGCTTTTTCAACCACGAGCTGCTGGGCATCTTCAAGGTCAACCTCGTGCACAACCTGGTTCATGTCGTAATCGGCATCAGCGGCCTCGCCGCCGCCAGCAGTCTGCCCAACTCGAAGACGTTCTGTCAGATCGCCGGCGTGATCCTGTTGCTGCTTGGCCTCATAGGGATCGGTGTCGCCAACCCATTCGGGCTGCTCTACATCGGCGGCAGCGACATCGCGCTTCACCTCGTGACGGGCGGCGTGCTGGCCTATTTCGGGTTCGCTGCTCCGGTCTCGACCCGCTCTGCGTAACGTCGACGCCGATAAACTCAACTCGTGGCCGAGCCGTTCCCCTCGTTCGAAAGCAAGACCGTGACGATCGACGGAGTCAATCTGCACTACTTCTGCGGAGGCAGTGGCCCGCCGCTGGTGCTCGTCCACGGTCTCGGCAGCTCGGCGTCGGTGGAGTTCCTTTACAATCTCGAGCCGCTCGCCGCGCATCATCGGGTATTCGCCATCGACCTGCCCGGGTTTGGCCGCTCGGACAAACCGGTGCTCGCTTATACGATCGAGCTCTTCGTTCGCGCGGTGTCGGACCTGATGGCTTCGGAAGGCATCGAGCGGGCGGCCGTTATGGGCGTGTCGATGGGCGGGCGCGTCGCGCTCGGCCTGGCCCTCGATTCGCCGGAGAAAGTCGAGCGACTCGTACTCGTCGATGCGCTTGGCGTCGGCGCGCCGCGGCGGGTGCTCGCCTATTCGATCCTGCTGACCAGGGGTCTCGGTGAGCTGACGCTCCGCGGCACGGCGCGGGCGTTACGACAAATGAACCCGGCGGTCATCCGGCGGTTCTGGGGCTGGTACTTGAAGCGTCCAAACCGGGTGGACACGATCTGGAGTGATGAGCGGATCTTAAACCACGGTACCCTGCTCGCCACCCCCGAATATCGCGCCGCCTACCTGTCGGCCCTGCGCTCGATCGCCGGGATGCGGCAGCTTCGCGATGGCGTCGTCGTCGAGGACCGGCTCCCTGAACTGCGGATGCCGACGCTGCTGATCTGGGGCGGCCACGACCACATTTTTCCGGCGAGTCATGCCCGGGCGGCGATGCATCGCATTCCCCATGGACGCCTCGAAATCTTCGACGATAGTGGCCACACGCCGCAGATGGAGGAACCGGACCGGTTCAACCGGCTCGTGCTGGACTTTCTCCAGGAGCCGGCAAGCCGGCGCGGCGAAGGAGTCGCGTAACGTGACCGTGGAACGAGCGCCTTCCGTGGAGGAGCGGCATCGGCTCGCCGATGAGAGAGACAGGCTGGCGAACGAGCGGGAGAGCTTGGCCGACCAGCGCGAGCGGCTTGCCGACGAGCGGCAGCATCAGGCCGACGCCAGAGAGCGGGTCCTCGATGACCGGCAGTGGGCGATCGAGCAACAGGAGCAACGGATCCGCGTACACGGCCGGTTCGTGGAGCTCGAGGGCCCCGACAGCAAGCAATCGGCGATCGACGCCATCCGAACCGCCCGTGAACAGATCGAGCGGTCCCGGTTTGCCCTCGACCGCTCGGCGGCCAGTCTGGATCGGCAGCGCGTACGGCTCGATCGTGCTGCTGCCGGCAGCGAGCGCGACCAGGCCGAGATCGACCGAGAGCTGCACGAGGATCAGCGGGTCGAATGAAGTCCACTCGTCGGGATGACCTGCGCAACGTCGCGATCATCGCGCACGTAGATCATGGCAAGACCACGCTGGTCGATGCGCTGCTGAAGCAGTCGCATGTGTTTGCCGCCCACGAGCAGGTGGGCGAGCTGATCATGGATTCAAACGTGCTGGAGCGTGAGAAGGGCATTACCATCCTGGCCAAGACCACCTCGATTCGGTATCACGGCGTGAAGATCAACATCATCGACACGCCGGGCCATGCCGACTTCGGTGGCGAGGTCGAACGCGTGCTTGGCATGGCGGAGGGCTGCCTGTTGCTGGTCGATGCACTCGAAGGTCCGATGCCGCAAACGCGAGTCGTGCTCCGGCAAGCCCTCGAGCTCGGCCTCATGCCGATCATCGTCGTCAACAAAATCGACCGCGTCAACGCGCGGCCGGCGGAGACGGTGGAGGCGACCCATGACTTGCTGCTCGAGCTGGCCAAAAATTCCGATCAGCTAAGCGCGCCGGTCATCTACACCAACGCGCGCACGGGGACGGCGACGGTGGACCTGCGCCATCCGGGAACGACCCTCGAGCCGCTGCTCGATGCGCTGCTGACCTACATTCCACCACCACTGGGCGATCGAGAGGGTCCGTTGCAACTGCTGGTGAGTAACCTCGATCACGACAATCACATCGGGCGGCTCGCGATCGGCCGGATCACCCGGGGCACGATCCGGCCGGGCCAGGACGTGGTCCGCTGCAGCGAAAGCGGCATCGGCCCGCGCCAGAAGATCACCACCCTGCTCACGGTCGAAGCCCTGCAGCGGCGCCCCGCCGAATCCGCGTCGGCAGGTGAGATCGTGTACATCTCAGGCCTACCCGATATCGCGGTGGGCGACACGGTGGCGGACCCCGAGCATCCGGAACCCTTGCCGCGGCTGGAGGTCAGCGAGCCGACCCTGCGGATGCAATTCTCTGTCAACCAGTCGCCCTTCGCCGGTCGCGAGGCGACCACCAGCAGCACCTCGCGCCAACTCCGGGCGCGGTTGGAGCGCGAATTACAAACCAATGTGGCGCTCAAGGTCGCCGATGGGGCAACGGCCGACATCTTCGAGGTCAGCGGCCGGGGCGAGCTGCACCTGGCGATCCTGATCGAGACCATGCGGCGCGAGGGTTACGAGTTCGAGGTGTCGCGCCCGGCGGTCATCACGCGCGAGATCGACGGCCAACGAAACGAGCCGGTGGAGGAGTGCATCATCGACTGCAGCCTCGACTCGGTGGGCGCCATTACCGAGGCGCTCGGCTCCCGTGGAGCGCAGCTGCAGTCGATGCGAACCGATGCCGGCAGCGGAGCCCGGCTGACCTACCTGGCGCCGACGCGGGCGTTGATCGGACTGCGTAGCCTGATCCTGACGCTGACCCGAGGGACTGGCGTCATGTCGACCCGGCTGGTGGGCTGGGAGCGGTGGCGGACGCTACCGCCGAGGACGCGCAACGGGGTGCTGACCGCGAGCCAGACCGGGATGGCCGTCGCCTACGGCCTGCAGGGCGTCCAGGAGCGTGGTCAGCCATTCATCGGCCCTGGTACCCAGGTCTACGAGGGCATGATCATCGGGCTCAACCGGCGTGGCGGCGATATCGACGTCAACGCCACCAAGCAGAAGCAAAAGACGAACATGCGCGCCTCGACCGAAGACGCGACCGTCAAGCTGGTGCCGGCGCGCGAGATGTCACTCGAGGAGTGCCTCGACTTCATCGAGGACGACGAGCTGGTCGAGGTGACGCCGAAAGAGATCCGGATGCGCAAGCGCGTGCTGAACGCCGGGGAGCGCATCAAGCAGCGCAAACGCGAGCTGGCGAGCTAGCCTCAGCCCAATGGGTGGCCCAGCAGGGCGGCGTAGTACGCCAGCAGCCACTGGAAGAGCAGAACCAGGCCCCATATAAATAGGATGCCGGCGGCCAGGCCGAGCAGGGCCGGCCAGACGCGCTTGCGCCGATACCGCGCGAACTCGGGAAACGTGATCCAGAACGCCCTGGTGAAAAGGGCAGCCCGACGGCCTTCACGAATGGCGATTCGAAGCAGGAGCACGCCCACCAAACAGAGCGCGACGCCCCAGATCAGCACCGCGCCGATACGGGCATATGTTGTGTCCGGGGCCACCAGAAAACCCTACAGGCTGTGGTAAACTGCTTGACAGTCCTCATCCTACGGCATACGATGTGGGCCGCTCTCCACCCCACCCTTTGGAGGTTCATCGATGGCCCGATCCACCCAAAAGACGTCGACCGACCGACCCAACGTGACCGCGGCAGCCCCCGCCAGCACCTCGAAGCGCAACCGTAACGGCCTCCCCTGGAAGCGGTACTTTACACGCCCGGGTGTCGTGCCGTTCGACGAGGTGCAGTGGGAGACGCGCGAGGCCGTCATCACCAACGAAAAGGGTGAGATCGTCTTCGAGCAGCACGACGTGGAGATCCCGACCACCTGGTCGCAGGTCGCCACCAACGTGGTCGTTTCGAAGTACTTCCGTGGGGTCATTGGGACGCCGGAGCGGGAGCGCAGCGTCAAGCAGCTGATCGGGCGGGTAGTGCGCACCATCCATGGCTGGGCGAACAAGCAGGGCTACTTCGCGACGCCGGAAGCCTCGGAAATCTTTCGCGATGAGCTGACGCATCTGTTGGTGCATCAGAAAGCCGCCTTCAACAGTCCAGTCTGGTTCAACGCCGGCATCGAGCAGCGCCCGCAGTTGAGCGCGTGCTTCATCAATAAGGTCGAGGACCGGATGGAGTCGATCCTCACCCTGGCCAAGACCGAGGGCATGCTCTTCAAGTACGGCTCGGGCACCGGCTCGAACCTCTCGCCACTCCGCTCCTCGCGCGAGCTGCTCGCGGGTGGCGGCACGGCCTCCGGCCCCGTCTCCTTCATGAAGGGCTTTGACGCCTTCGCCGGTGTCATCAAGTCCGGCGGCAAGACCCGCCGAGCGGCCAAGATGGTCATCCTCAACGCCGATCATCCCGACATCGTCGAGTTCATCAACTGCAAGGTCGAGGAGGAGCGCAAGGCGTGGACGCTGATCGAAGGTGGGTACGACCCGTCCTTCAACGGCCCAGCCTACAGCTCGATCTTCTTCCAGAACTCCAACAACAGTGTCCGGGTCAAGGACGACTTCATGAAGGCCGTGGAGGAGGACGCTGACTGGCACACCTTCGCCATTACGACCGGCCAGATCATGGACACCTATAAGGCCCGTGACCTGATGCGAATGATGGCCGACGCCGCATGGGCGTGCGGCGATCCGGGACTGCAGTACGACACCACGGTCAACCACTGGCACACGAGCCCCAACACCGACCGGATCAACGCCTCGAACCCATGCTCCGAATACATGTTCCTCGATGACACCTCCTGCAACCTCGCCTCCATCAACCTGATGAAGTTCCTCGACGAGCGCGGCGAGTTCGACGTCGAGGCCTATCGCGAGGCGTGCCGGGTACTGATCACCGCCCAGGAGATCCTGGTTGACAACGCCAGCTATCCGACCGAGGCGATTACCAAGAACAGTAAGGACTTCCGGCCGCTCGGGCTTGGCTATGCGAACCTTGGCGCACTGCTGATGGCCTCAGGCCTGCCCTACGACAGCGATGCCGGTCGCGACGTGGCAGCCGCGCTGACCGCGGTGATGACGGGCGAGGCCTACGCGCAGTCAGCGAGGATTGCTCAGAAGAAGGGTCCGTTCAACGGCTTTGCCATCAACCGCGAGCCCATGCTGCGCGTCATGGACCAGCATCGGAACTCGGTCGACCATATCAACCCGGCCCACGTGCCGCTCCCGCTGCTGAGCGCCGCCCGGGATGCCTGGGACAAGGCCTGCCAGCTCGGCGACCTCTATGGCTACCGTAACGCCCAGGCGACCGTGATCGCGCCCACCGGGACGATCGGGTTCATGATGGATTGCGACACGACCGGCATCGAGCCTGATATCGCCCTGGTCAAGTACAAGAAGCTGGTCGGGGGCGGCATGCTGAAGATCGTCAACCAGACGGTGCCGATCGCGCTGCGCCGAATCGGCTACCCCGAGGCTCAGGTCTCCGAGATCCTGCAGTACATCGACGAGAACGACACCATCGAGGGGGCCCCGCACCTGCGCCCCGACGACCTGGCGGTCTTCGATTGCGCCTTCAAGCCGGCCAAGGGCTCGCGCACGATCCACTACATGGGGCACGTCAAGATGATGGCCGCCGCCCAACCGTTCATCTCCGGCGCCATCTCCAAGACGGTCAACATGCCGGAGAACGCCACGCCCGAGGACATCATGGAGGTCTACCTCGAGGGGTGGCGGATGGGCCTCAAGGCGATCGCTATCTACCGCGACGGCTCCAAGCGCTCCCAGCCGCTGAACACGGCGCTCGACAGCAAGAAGGGAGCGACCACGGAGGCGGCGGCGACCCGCGAGGTGGTTGCGGCCGAGCCTGCCCGTGCCGTGCGCCGGAAACTGCCCGACGAGCGGCGGGCGATCACCCACAAGTTCGACATCCAGGGTCACGAGGGATACATCACGGTCGGCATCTACCAGGACGGCCAGCCGGGCGAGATCTTCCTCGTGATGTCCAAAGAGGGCAGCACCATCTCCGGACTGATGGATGCCTTCGCCACCAGCATCTCGCTGGCGCTCCAGTATGGTGTCCCGCTCGAGGTCCTGGTAAAGAAATTCGCGCACACCCGCTTCGAGCCATCTGGATTTACGAAGAATCCGGAAATCCCGATCGCCAAGTCGATCACTGACTACATCTTCCGCTGGCTCGCGTCCAAATTCTTGAGCGGCACGCAGCAGGAAGCGATCGGCATCGTGCGGCGCGACCCGGTCATCGAGATCGAGGCGTCGCCTGCCTCGGCGGCAGCCCCTGTGAAGCCGGTACCGGCGGATTCGAACCCGATCAAGATCAGTTTCGTGGGCCAGGAGGACGCGCCGGCCTGCTCCGACTGCGGCTCGATCATGATCCGCAACGGCACTTGCTACAAATGTCTCAACTGCGGCAGCACGAGCGGTTGCTCATAAGCAAAACAGAGGAAGAGACCGTCGTGGTCTCTTCCTCTCGACCTTCGCAGACGATGCAGCGGCATCCGCAATGGTCGCATGAAGGTCCGGAATGTCCCTGTGGAGGCTCAACAATATGGGACGGACGCAAATTTCGCTGTCATGGATGCGGCCTCTACTACGAAACCTGCTGTGATGGCGGTCGCTGTCCATAAGCGCGGAAAAATTCTGAAAAATTCTCTTCGTTGACCCGCGAGCGGGCCATTATCGCCGCCCCGCGCGAAAAAAATTGGGCCGAGAGTATGCAAAGCGGCTCGATTCATGCTATGGTCGCACTTAATGAGCGCTGAGCCGCGCTCTGATCGTCGCGTCGATCAGGGCGAGGACCTGAAGAAGGGCAACACTCAAAAAACTCCGCGGGCCACATCGATGAGTGCCGACGCGTGGCATCGTGGACACCGAGGGTCGATTGCGACGCGCCGTCGCTCCCCTCATTTTTCTCTCCTCTCTTTGCTTCCGGTTACCGGCCTCGCCGGCGCCCGCGCGTCCACGTTAACCGTGGCGCTCACGCGCGTTTGGCGGCGGCGTCACAGCGGCCGACCGGGGGAATCTTGCTAAGAAGGAGGTGAGCCCGGATGGCCGCAAAGAAGAAAGCAGGCGGAAAGAAGAAAGCCGCGAAGAAGTCGTCGAAGAAGAAGTAGGTTAGCTTTTTAAGCTGACTTTCAATACAGCCGGTGCCTTCGGGCGCCGGCTGTAGCATTTTCCTGGGATGATCGATCTCGAGCGCGCGCGGCAGTTCCTGAAGGTGCGCCACGACGGCATCCTGGCCACGATCAAGCGCGACGGCCGCCCACAACTCTCGAACATCCTCTATTTCCTCGATGACGACGGGCGGATCAAGATCTCGGTGACCCGGACGCGCGCCAAGACACACAACCTGCAGCGGGATCCGCGCGCCAGCCTGCATGTCCAGGGTCGCGACCGCTACGAATACCTCGTCGCCGAGGGAGCCGCCGAGCTCGTGGAGGGCGAGGGGCTGGCGGAGGCGCTCCGCCACTACTACCGCAAGGTCCGTGGCGAGCACCCGGATTGGGCAGAATACGACGCCGCCATGGTCGCAGACCAGCGCCTACTGCTCTCGATCTCCGTCGACCGGGCCTACGGCCAACTCCGCTAACTGTCAACGGGCGCAAGCGGCGAGGCGGCGCGGGTCGCCCTCCGGAGCGCCGCAGAGGGGCCGGGCCGCTCAACCTAAGATGGTGCGTTTGAAGGATGGGCTCTGGGCCGGAATGGCCGAGGCGTTTACGCCGGCCGATCTACGACCGATTCAGACGCAGCAGGCCGGGCCCTCGAGCAGTCCGGAGGGTGCGCCGCCGTCAGCAGCTTGCGAAGGGCGAGCGGCGGCCGCGGCCGCTGTCAGCCGTTCGCAGAGCGGCGGCTAGCGAACCGCAAGGCAAGTCACGGTCTTGAAGACGCCGTCGATCTTCTGGATCTTCTCCACGATGATGGAGCCGATGCCGGCCACGTCCGGCGCCTCCACCTGGGCGATGACGTCGTACTCGCCGGTGATGGCGTCCGCCAGGGCGATCCCACTGACGCCCTGAAGCGACTTCGACACCTCGATGGCCTTCCCCGCCGACGCGTTGATGAGCACATACGCTCGCATGGCACCCTCCTGGACGAATTTCGACCTTCAGAATACGGGTTTGATCGCCGGTAAGATGTAGGCCATGACGTCCATGACGGCCGTGGTGAAAGCCACCGCCGGTCCGGGCGCCGAGATCGACCAGGTCGCCATCCCCGAACCGAAGGGCAAGGACGTGTTGATCGAGGTGGCCGCGTCCTCGATTTGCGGCACCGATGTCCACATCTTCGACTGGAACGACTGGGCCCGCCGCCACATCCATCCGCCGCGGGTCTTCGGCCACGAGATGTCGGGCCGGATCGTCGCCACCGGGTCGGAGGTGCGGGAGTTGATCCCGGGCACGTTCGTCGCCGCCGAGACCCACGTGGTCGACCACACCTGTCGCCAGTGCCAGCGCGGTCTGTATCACCTTTGCGAAAACGTCCGCGTGCTGGGTGTGGACCGCGACGGGTCGTTCGCCCGCTACGTACTGCTGCCGGCGGAGAACTGCTGGCGGAACGCCCCGGGTCTGACTCCGGAAATTGCGGCGCTACAAGAACCATTCGGGAATGCCGTCCATGCCGCCACGGCCGGTCCACTGAAGGACAACGCCGTCGCGATTTTTGGACTCGGCCCAATTGGCCTCTGCGCGGTCGGCATTGCTCGCGCCGAGGGGGCGGCGGCTGTGTACGCTGTCGAGCCCAACCCGTACCGGCGTGAGCTCGCCGAACGCATGGGCGCAACGGCTGTCTTCGCTCCATCGGATCAGACGGTCTCCGCGATCCGCAAGATCAACGGTGGTGTCGGCGTCGATGTCGTGCTGGAGATGTCGGGTCACCCAGTGGCGATCGAGCAAGGCCTGCAGGTCCTCCACCGCGGTGGGTGGATGAGTTTGCTCGGCATCGGGGACCAGCCAGTCACGCTCGACCTCAACGAGCTTGTGGTCACCAAAGGCATCACGATCTATGGCATCTTTGGCCGGCGCATCTGGGATACGTGGGAACGCACCTCGGCATACCTCAGTACCGGCAAGGTCGACGTATCGCCGCTGATCACCCACCGGTTCGCGCTCGACGACTTTCAAGAGGCGATGGCCCAGATGAAGAGTGGCCGTTCAGGGAAAGTCGTGCTGCTGCCCAACGGTAGCTAGGAGGATCACATGATCACGGAAAAGAAAACCCAGTTCCTGGCAGACGAGCTGGACCAGCTGCGCCGGCAAGGGCTGTTCCGCCCGCTCCGCGTGCTGGGCTCGGCCCAGGACACTGAGGTCATCGTCGACGGCAAGCGGGTCCTCAACCTGTCGTCGAATAATTACCTCGGCCTCACCACCCATCCCCGGCTGAAGGCCGCCATGATCGAAGCGACGGAAAAGTGGGGCGCTGGCTCGGGCGCCGTGCGCACCATCGCGGGCACGATGACGGTGCACGAGGATCTCGAGCGCCGGCTTGCCGAATTCAAGCACACGCAAGCCTCCCTCGTCCTTCAATCCGGCTTCACGGCGAACCTGGGCGTGCTCCAGTCACTGGTGAAGGAAGGCGACGTCATCATCAGCGACGAGCTGAACCATGCCTCGATCATCGACGGCATCCGGCTGTCCAAGGCCGAGCGGTCGATCTTCAAACACCGCGATATGGATGATCTCGAGCGTCACCTCGAGCTGCACCGGGAAAAGCGCGTCAAGCTGGTGGTAACCGACGGCGTCTTCAGCATGGACGGCGACATCGCGCCACTGCCGGCGATCGTCGAGCGGGCCGATCGGTTCGGCGCGCTGGTCATGGTCGACGACGCGCACGCCAGCGGCGTCCTCGGTCAGAACGGTCGCGGTTCGGTCAATCACTTCGGCCTCGACGGGCGGGTCGACCTGCAGATGGGGACGCTCTCGAAGGCGATCGGGGTCCTGGGAGGCTACGTGGCCGGCCCGCAAACGGTTCGGGATTTCCTGATCCATCGGGCACGGCCATTTCTGTTCAGCACCTCGCACCCGCCCGGCGTGGCGGCGGCCTGCATCGCGGCGATCGACGTGCTGCTCGCCGAGCCGGAGCGCATCGACCGGTTGTGGCAGAACACTGCCCGGTTCAAAGACGGCCTCAAACGGCTCGGCTTCGAAACCGGTGCCAGTGAGACGCCGATCACGCCGGTGATCGTCGGCAAGGGAGCGGTCGCCATGGACTTCTCCGACCGCCTCTTCAAGCTGGGCGTTTTTGCCCAGGGGATCGGTTTCCCGACGGTTGCCGAGGGCCGGGCGCGGATCCGCACCATCGTCACCAGCGTGCACACCGACGCCCAGCTCGACCGGGCGCTGGAAGCCTTTGCCACGGTCGGTAAGCAAGTTGGGGTGATCGCGTAACCTTCACCACGGAAGGCACATATATGGGTAGGTCAACCGCGTGACCCAGCGTTCGGCGGCGGAGTTGCAGGATGAGGCGCGCTTGATCGAAGCCGCCAAGCGGGACCGCAAGGCGTTTGCTGCGCTTTACGACCGCTACTTCGATCAGATCTACTCGTACTGCTATTACCACTCGGGCCGGCGCGAGGAGGCGGAGGACCTGGCGAGCGAGACGTTCCAGCGCGCGCTGGAGGGCCTCGACGATTTCGAATGGCGAGGAATCCCATATTCAGCATGGCTCTACAAAGTCGCCTCGAACCTGATGTCCAAGCGGCGGCGCCGGCCGCCCTGGATCGAGCTGCCCGATCCGATCGCGGGCAGTGGCGAGAACGATCCCGAGCGCGTCTGGCTGCGCCGGGAGCAAGGCGATGAACTCCACCGCGCGGTGCAGAAGTTGCCACTCGACCAGCGAGAGGCCGTCCTGCTCAAGTTCGAGGGCCGGCTCAAAAACAAGGAGATCGGCGTGATCCTGAACCGAAGCGAGGGCGCCGTAAAGCTTCTGCTTTTTCGTGCCGTCCACGGCCTGCGCCGGCGGCTCAGCGAACAGGAGAAGCGAGGATGAACCCGCGGCCCGACGATATCGACGCCTTGGCCCGCGCGATCGACCGGGTTGTCTTTGCGCAAGCCGGTGGCGATGGTGCGCCTGATCCCCAATCGGCGTCACTCGCCCTGATCTCCTACCTCAACGACAGCTTTCCTCGCGTGACCCTGGCCTCGGCCCGTCGCGACCGGTTGCAGCGGCGGCTGATCCGTGCGCTCGGTATCCCCGCCGGTCCCGCGCCCACCGGGTGGGTTCGGCTGGAGGCCGAGATGAACCGGCGGCTCGGGAATCTGGACCCCAGGTGGACGCCGGTCGTGGGTGGCGCCGCCCTGGTGTTACTCGGCGTCCTCGGCCTCGCGGTTTGGCGCCAGCGGGGCGCCGTGAAGCCGGCGATCGCGGCCCTTCGCTAGCCAGCGAAACCCCCGGCGGATTTCGCCGTTACATCGGCAGCCATGGGACCGTGGACGAGTGGCGCCATGCGGGGAGGCATCCTGCTGCTGATCTTCGTGATTGCGGCGGCGCTGCCGGGCGCCGGCATCGCACGCCAGGCCCCGGTAGCGGCCATCGCGATCGTGGCGCGCGCCGCGGCGGACGACGACGACGATCCCGGTGCTTTCATCGTGGCGCATCCGCTGCGGCCGACGCCGAGCCCGACGCCGGCTCCCTTCCTTGGCGAGCTGGTCGTCAAGAAAGCCCCCATCCCGACCGGGCCCGTGACCTACGTACCCATCCTCTACTACCACTACATCCGAATCAATCCCAATCCGCGCGACCAGGTCGGGTTCGGTCTCTCGACGCCGCCGGCAGCGTTCCGGGCCCAGATGCAGTACCTGGCCGACCACGGCTTCCATGTCATCCCGCTGCACCAGGCCGTCGTTGCCATCCAGAAGCACAGCGGGCTCCCGTCAAAACCTGTGGTCCTGACGTTCGATGATGGTTACGCTGACTTCTTTTCCACCGCGGTTCCGATTTTGCAGAGCCACGGTTTCACCGCCACCAGCTTTGTCATCAGCGGGCGCATGGGATGGGGCGGATACATGACGCCGAACCAGATCGTGGCCGCCGATGGCATGGGATTCACGATCGCCGCGCACACCGTGGACCACGTCGCGCTGGCGGCGCAGGTGCCGAGCCGCGCCAGCTGGGAGATCAAACAAAGCAAGCTGACCTTGGAGGCGCTGCTCGGGCACCCCGTGCTCGACTTCGCCTACCCTTACGGGAGCTTCAACATGTACGACATGGCGCAGGCCAAGAGTCTTGGCTTCGAGACCGCCGTCTCGACCCTGTCCGGGACCTGGCATTCCGCCGGCCAGCTGTTCCAGCTATCGCGGACGCGAGTTGGTGGCGGCCTCCCGCTCGGCTACTTTGCCAATCTGGTGGGCGGTCCACCGCCGACGCGAGCCGAACTCGCGCTATGAGCGGCGAGGACGACCTCTCACCCAAGGAAGCTGCCCGCCTTCGGGCGCGCGAGCGCAAGGCGAGGCCACCGAAGATGGTCGTCGACAATGCGGGTGTGAAGCGAATCCAGATGGCGCTCCGCGATCAGTCGGCGAGCAAGAAGGCGAAGAAGCCCAAGCGGTAGAGTTAGATCGTGACTCCAATTCGCAAAGCTGTTTTTCCTGCTGCCGGACTGGGCACGCGCTTCCTCCCGGCGACCAAGGCGCAGCCGAAGGAAATGCTGCCGATCGTCGACAAGCCGATCATCCAGTACGGCGTCGAGGAAGCCGTCGCCGCGGGCATCGACCAGATCATCGTCGTGACCGGCCGCGACAAGCGTGCCATCGTCGATCACTTCGACATTTCGTTCGAACTGGAGCACTATCTCAAGGATCGCGGCAAGACGCGCGAGCTCCAGCTCGTCCGCAAGATCTCTGACCTGGTCGACATCACCTATATCCACCAGAAAGAACCGTTGGGGCTTGGCCACGCCGTACTGATGGCCAAGGATGTCGTTGGCAACGAGCCTTTTGCCGTCTTTTTGGCCGACGACATCATTCGTTCGCACACGCCGGCGATCAAACAGATGATGGACGTGTTCGGCCCGCGCCAGGCATCGGTCCTGGCCCTGCAACGCGTCGAGCCCGACCAGGTCTCCCGCTACGGGATCGTCAAGGTCGGGAAGAGCGATGGGCGAATCCACGAGGTCGTCGACATGGTGGAAAAACCGGATCCCGAGAAGGCGCCCTCCAACCTTGCCATCCTGGGGCGCTACATTCTCAAGCCATCGATCTTTGGCATCCTGGAAACCACCCACGAGGGGGTCGGCGGCGAGATCCAGCTGACCGACGCGATCCGAACCCTGGCCCAACAGGAACAGGTCCTCGGACTCGAATTCGAGGGCACTTACTACGACGTGGGCACTGTCAGCGGCTTCCTGAAGACCTCGATCGCCTTCGCCCTGGAGCGGCCCGGACTCCGCGAGGAGCTGCTTAGCTACCTGGAAAGCCTGGACGGGCGCAACCCCGTCTGACCGTCCGCCGGGCCGTTTCCGAGCCTATAATGAGGGGTCCGTTGAATGGCTTTAGCGACACCGCATTTGGGTCCAGACATGGCAGTTTCAGGGAGACGCAGATCCGACGAGGACCGGGTCGTTCGGTATTTGAATACCGAGGGCGACTTCGAGGTCGAGGTGTCGCACACCCTCAACAAGTGGTGCGTCACTGTCTTTCAGCTGCCCTCGAAGCAGGTCGTGGCGCAGGACTTTTTCCCCGAGCGTTGGAAGGCGCTGGCGCGGGCGCAGGACTTCGTGCGCATCCTTAACACGCGCAACAAACCCCAACCGGAGACGGACGAAGAGCCCTGATCCGTAACTCGTCGCGGGCCTTCTGGCTCCAGGAATGGGGGGCGCTTGCCTTCGTGGTCACCGTCATCCTTGGCTTGCTGGTCGTCCCGGCGGCGCTTCTGCTCGCGGGCGGTGGCAAGGCCAGCTCGCCGACCAACCTGACCCTGCTCGCCCCCACGCCCGCTCCGAGCTACTGTGTGCCGGCGGCGACGCCGACGCCCTCCGCTACGGCTACGCCCAAGAGCAGCCCGACGCCATCTCCGACGCCAACGCCGTCGCCTTCCGCCTCGGCGTCCACGTCGGCAACCGCTGTGGCCTCCGC
>DATBYU010000025.1:0-6062 GCA_036513555.1 Candidatus Dormiibacterota bacterium
GCGTCCGCCGCGCTCGGCCCAGTACGGGTGAGGCATTATGCCCGCACCGCACTGGCCGTCATGGCCGGGGTGGCATTACTGGTCGCGGGATTCGGCGTATTTCGCGTCTGGTCGGCCATCCATACCATCTCGCCGCGCGCCCAGCCGCAAGACCTGATCACGCTCGTTCACGCGCAGAGCGACGAACCGGGGTCGCTCGGCTGGAAGATCAAGCACGACCAGCGCATCAACATCCTGCTGCTCGGCTACGGCGGACCTGGCCACGACGGGCCCTATCTGACCGACTCCATCATGCTCGTGTCGATCCAGCCCTCGATGCACGAGGCGATCATGATGTCGCTGCCCCGCGACCTGTGGGTCAAGATCCCGGCCCTGCCCCGGAACGGGTACATGATGGGCAAACTCAACAGTGCCTACGCCATTGGGACCGATCACAAGAACTACCCGAATGTCCGCAGCGATTGGAAGACGGACACCGGCGGTGGTGACCTGGCGGCGGCAACCGTCTCGCAGGTCACCGGTCAACCCATCGATTACTGGGTCGGGGTGGACTTCAAGGCATTCCGCGATGTCGTCAACGCGGTCGGCGGCGTTCGCGTTGACGTCCCGACGACGCTGGACGATCCGTATTTCCCGGCCGGCGAGTCGACCGGCATGATGCACGTCCACATCGATGCCGGCTGGCAGCAGTTCGACGGCGAGCGGGCGCTCGAGTACGCGCGGTCGCGCGAGACGACTTCGGACTTCGACCGATCGCGCCGCCAGCAGCTGGTCATGCTGGCCGTGCGACAGCGCATCTTCTCCCTGAACATGATCCCCAAACTGATGTCACTGCTGGGGGCGCTCCAGGACAACGTCCGGACCAACCTGCGCCCGGGTGAGATGCAGCAGCTCGCGGACCTCGCGGGGCGGGTCAAAGACCAGGACATCCGCCGAGTCGCAATCGACACATCGAACCTGCTTCGCAGCGGCTTTAGCAGCAATGGCCAGTACATCCTGCAACCGCTGGACCCAACCTACGGCGCGCTGCATCGCTTCGTGGCCATGGCCCTCCCGGACAGGTTGGCGCTGGCGGCGAAGGTCCCCGTGCAGCTGGAAGACGGAAGTCGCCGCTACTGGCTGCCCTACGGTACCGGCACACCGGCGAGCGTCACGACCGCCCTCCTCCAGTCCGAGGGGTGGAACGCCAGCCTCGGTCCAGCGAGACCACAACCGGTTACCCAGACCCAGATCCTGGACGGTTCCGGCGGCCGCGCGGCGACCACGGTTGCCTGGTTACAGGCCTATTTCGGCGGGGTGGTGACGACCGTGGCCGCGCCCGCCAGCGGTCCGACCGTCACGGTCGTCCTCGGCTCCGACTTCACCTTGAAGACCTTCCCGGCGCCGGCGACGCGGTAGCTCGTTCTCCATTGACTATTCGCGTGCCAAGTAGTCGAGCTCGGGGCGCCAGTCTGTGCCTCGACCCTCGGGCGTGCGGTCGAGCATCAACCACAGCGGCCACATGAAGTCGACGTGGCGCATGTCCTGGCCGGGATCGGGGGGAACCAGGTACAGCTCGCTGCTCCAGAAGTGGTGGATCTTCCCGTCGCGGCGCGCGAAGACGGTGGTCATCGGATGCTGGCTACCGTCGGATGTCTCGGCCCGGTAGTCACGGTTGTAGGTATTGCTGGCGGAGGAGAGTAGGCGCGCGTGCCGCCAGCCCCGCGATTTCGCGTGCGCACGGAAGCGCTCGATCGGCACCCTGGCCACGACCGCGAAATTGATCCGCTGTGTGATGTCGGGCACCTCGCCGTCGATCGCGCCGATGATCGACGTGCACGACGGGCAGCCCTCCTCGAGCGGCAGCCCCGCCTTGCCCGGGATGAACATGTGGCTATAGAGGAAGAGAGTGTCCTTGCCCTCATCGAACAGCTCGGAGAGCCGGACCGGTCGTGCGCCGTTTGTGCCGGCGTCCCACTCCTCGAAGCTGTAGTCGCGCGGCACGACGCCGCCGAGCGGCAATGCCCGCCGTTGCGCGGCCACGGCCTCGATCTGCCGGCGCAGGTCGATCTCCGCCTTCAGGAGTTCGTCGCGCGCGCGTCGATACTCGTCCGACTCGCCGGGAAAGCGCAACTCGTGCAGCGATTCCTTTACTTCGGTTGCCATTGCCTGACTCCTTTCTTTTCTATTGATTCCGTGTGTGGCCAGTAACTAACGTCGTGCTCGACATAGAACTTGATGAGGGTCGCCGCTTCGCCCCAGCCAAGCGAATTCCCTTCGAAGGACTGCCGACCCTTGGCCGTGGGCGCGAAACCGTGTTCCCGGAGGCGCAGCAGCGTGCCACCTGGCCGCTCTTCGAGGTCGAACTCGACCGTGGTCATCGCATCGGCCGTTTCGCCCCATTGATAGGCGAAGCGCCTTGGTGGAGCCACCTCGAGGATGGGGCAGTCCCGATCAGCGTTGATATCTCTTTCGGCTCCCCACCCACGCCAACGGAGCGTGAGCTTTCCACCGGGTCGTAGGTCGATCTCGCTCCCGCGTGTCCCCCACCACCCGTCGAGTCCCTGGGGGGTCGTCAGCGCGGTCCACACCTTCTCGCGCGGCGCGCGGATGAACACGCTGTGACGGATCTCGGGCCCTGATTCGCTCATGATTCCTCCTCGACGTAGCGCTTGAGACGCAGCAGACGCTGCTCCCACCGTGCCGAAAGGGTCGTGAGCCACGCGGTCGCCTCGGCCACCGGCGCGATCTCCAGGCGGTAGTGGACCTCACGTCCGTGGCGCTCTTTGGCGACCATCCCCGCGTCCTCGAGCGCGCCAAGGTGTTTCACGACAGCCTGGCGGGTCACTGGAAATTTCACGGCAATGCCCGTCGCGGTCGCGGGGCCCATTACCAGGCGCTCGAGCAGCTGCCTGCGTGTCGGATCCGCGAGCGCGACGAACACGGCGTCATCCATGTGCAACTTAACAGTTGCACATGGGCCCCGCGGCTGTCAAATCGGCATAGAGGTGAGGGCCTTCGTCAAAACCCGCACTGCTACGATTGATCTCGAGATGAGTTTGGCCGGCGCCTTGCTGTCCGGTGATGTCCGGGCGCTGGCGAGGGCTATCAGCCTGGCCGAGGACCGCGATCCCCAGGCGACAGAATTGGTGGCCGAATTGCAGCCCCACACCGGCCATGCCTACCTGGTCGGGCTGACCGGGGCGCCGGGGACTGGCAAGAGCACCCTGGCCGATGCCCTCGTCAAGGTGATCCGCGACCGCGGGCAGACGGTGGGGGTGATCGCGGTCGACCCCAGCAGCCCGTTCACCGGCGGAGCGGTCCTCGGCGACCGCATCCGGATGTCACGTCACACCCTCGACAAGGGCGTCTTCATCCGGAGCATGGGGGCCCGGGGCCATCTGGGCGGACTGGCCGCCGCCACCCGTGAAGCGATCCATCTTCTGGATGCGTACGGCCGGGACGTCATCCTGGTCGAGACGGTCGGGGTCGGCCAGTCGGAACTCGAGATCTCGACGATCTGTGACACGGTCCTCCTGGTCCTGATGCCCGAGTCTGGCGACGCCGTCCAGTCGATCAAGGCTGGCATCCTCGAGATCGCCGATGTCTTCGTGATCAACAAGACGGATCTGGGTGGTGCGGAGAAGGCGCGTCGCCTGATCCAGGACGCCATCGCGCTGGGCCCCAAGCAGGCTTGGCGGCCACCGATCACCATGGCTTCGGCGGCGAAGGAGGAAGGGATCGAGCAGGTCTGGGACGCCGTGCTCGAGCACCAGGCGTTCCTGAAGGAGAGCGGCACGCTGGCGGCGCGCCGGCGGCAGCGCCTCAAGCAGGAGGTGGTTGCCCTGGTGGCCGAGCGGGCGCGCGACGAGGCGCAGCGGGTCCTGGACGGCGATACGCCGATTGGGCGGCGGCTGCGCGAGAACCAGAATGGGAAACTAAACCCGTACGCCCTCGCGGAGGAGGTCCTCCGGCAGCGGGCGCCCCAAGGAGGCAGCTGATGGCACTTCGCCGGAAGACGGCTCGCGACGACTGGGCCGCCCGTTACCGCAGCGGGAAGCGGGCAAAAGAAACGGCGACGACGATATCCGGGCTACCGGTAGAACCCCTCTACACGCCCGATGATCTCGCCGACTGGAGCTACGAGGAAAAGCTTGGCTACCCGGGCGAATTTCCTTACACCCGCGGCGTCTATCCCTCGATGTATCGCGGGCAGCTTTGGACCATCCGGCAGTTCGCCGGCTACGGGTCGGCGGAGGAGACGAACCGTCGTTACAAATTCCTGCTGGCGCAGGGCCAGGCCGGTCTTTCTGTCGCGTTCGACATGCCGACCTTGATGGGCTATGACTCCGATGACCACCTCAGTGAAGGCGAAGTCGGCCACTGCGGCGTGGCGATCGATTCGCTGGAGGACATGGAGATGCTCTTCCGTGACATCCGGCTGGACCAGATCACCACCTCGATGACGATCAACTCGCCGGCGGCGATCCTCTACGCGATGTACATCGCCGTTGGAGAGAGGGAAGGGCTCAAGCCGGCGCAACTGGGCGGCACCCTGCAGAACGACATCCTCAAGGAATACATCGCGCAGAAGGAGTACATCTTCCCGCCCGAGCCGTCGATGCGGCTGGTGGTCGACACGATCGTATTCGCTGCCCGTCAGATGCCGCGCTGGAACGCGGTCTCGATCTCCGGCTACCACATCCGGGAAGCGGGCTCGACCGCCACCCAGGAACTCGCCTTCACGCTGGCCGACGGGATGGCGTACGTCGAGGCATCGATCAAGGCCGGACTGAAGGTCGACGAGTTCGCCCCGCGGCTCTCCTTTTTCTTCGACTCACACATGGATTTCTTCGAGGAGATCGCCAAGTTCCGGGCCGCGCGCCGGCTGTGGGCGACGATCATGCGGGACAAGTACGGCGCCCGCGACCCCAAGTCCTGGATGATGCGCTTCCACACCCAGACTGCCGGCGTTTCCCTGACCCGCCAGCAAGTGGAGAACAACATCACGCGGACGGCGTACGAGGCCATGGCCGCCGTGCTCGGCGGCACCAACTCGCTGCACACCAACTCCATGGACGAAGTGTTGGCGCTCCCGACGGAGCGGGCGGCGCAGATTGCGCTGCGCACCCAGCAGGTGCTCGCGCACGAGACGGGCGTCGCGAATACCATCGATCCGCTGGCCGGCTCCTACTTCATCGAGCAGCTCACCGACGAAATGGAGCGCGGCGCGCAGCGCTACTTCGATCGCATCGACGAGCAGGGTGGGGTGCTGCGCTGTATCGAAAACGGGTTCTTCCAGCGGGAGATTGCCGATGCCGCCTTCGAGTTCGAGCGCAAGCTGGAGGCCAACGAGCGGATCATCGTGGGCGTCAACGCCTACAAAGACGGCGAGGGTGGCGAGCTGCCGACCCTCCGAATCGGGCCGGAGACCGAGAGGGACCAGGTGCGCCGGCTCACAGCGCTCAAAGGACGGCGCGACAACACGAGTGTCAAGAATCGCCTCGAGGCATTGAAGACGGCTGCTCGCGGCAGCGATAACCTGATGCCGCCGCTGCTGGACTGCGTCAAGGCTTATGCCACGGAGGGGGAGATCATGGCCGCGCTCAAGGAGGTCTTCGGCGTCTACCGGGAGCCGATCCTCTTCTAGATGATCCGGATGCGCTTCTCGCTGCTGGGACGGATCATTGCGGGCCTTGCCGTCTTGATCCTCGTCTTGCTCTACGTGACCAGGCAATGACCGCGCGCGTCTTGACCGCCAAAGTTGGTCTCGACGGACATGACCGGGGCGTCAAGGTGGTGTCACGCGCCCTGCGCGACGCCGGCGTCGAGGTGATCTACGCCGGCCTTCGGCAGACGCCCGAAATGGTGGTCGAGGCGGCGATCCAGGAAGACGTCGACGCTATCGGCGTCAGCTTGCACAGCGGCGCCCACATGACGCTCATCCCCCGGATCCTCGAGCTGCTCAAGGAGCGCAATGCCACCGATATCGTGGTCTTCGGGGGTGGCATCATCCCTCAGGACGACGCCCGCGAGCTGAAAGCGATGGGGGTCGTCGAGATCTTCGGCCCCGGGACCTCCCT
>DATBYU010000026.1:0-3904 GCA_036513555.1 Candidatus Dormiibacterota bacterium
CAACCGCATTCTGCACCTGCAATGTCATTTCGGCTCCGACAGCCTGAAATTGGCGCAGCGCGGCGCCACGGTCGTCGGGCTGGACTTCTCCGCACCGGCAATCGACGCCGCGCGCCGGCTTGCCGGCGAGCTGGGCCTCGCGGATCGGGCGCGCTTCGTGGAGGCGGACCTCTATGACGCACCGGCGGCGATCCCCGAAAGGGCAGCTTTCGACATGGTTTTCGTCACCTGGGGTGCCATCTCTTGGTTGCCGGATATCAACCGCTGGGCCGAGATCGTCTGCCATTTCCTAAAGCCCGGCGGTTCGCTCTACCTCGCCGAGGCGCACCCGGCCGCGATGGTGTTCGATGACGCTGCCCGGTTGCCCGATGGGAGGCCCGGATACTTCGCGCCCTATTTCTCGCGCGAACCGGTGGTGATGGAAGAGGCCCACGACTACATCGACGAGACCGCCACAGCGGTCAACGCGACGACCTATACCTGGGTGCATCCGCTGGGCGACGTCATCTCCGCCCTGCTCGAGGCGGGTATGACGCTCGACTGGCTACACGAACATGACGCGGTGACCTGGCACATGTTCGACGTGCTGGTACGAGGCGCCGACGGATTATGGCGCTGGCCCGATAGGCCTTGGCTGCCGCTCGCCTTCTCGCTGCGAGCGACGCGCCGCTAAGCCAGGGTCAGAGGAGTGCCGTTGAAAGTTTGATCGATGTGCCCGCAGACACCGAGGTTCGGCATTGAACACTGCGGTTTGGTCGCCCTGCGCCGGCCAGATGAGATTTTTTAAAACTCTTTCACAGGTGTGAACTAGATCACATAACTCGTTCGGTCACTGAAGTATTTCTACCGAGCATGGCAGGACGACGAGCGGCTGGTTAGACCCTGGCCGCTAAAGACCTCGCCTCTGCCGTGCAAGAGCCTGCACCCCGCAGGCTCATTTCTAAGGGAGTCGATCATGGCTGATGAGAAAGTGCGTGTCGTGGCCTTCGATACTGTTGATCTCGACGACGGGGATTGGGACGGGCCAACTCCCCACGGCGAATTTCTGACCTACACGTCGAAACACGCCGCCGCCTCCATTAGGGTGACGAAAGGCGGGAAGGTGATGCTGGATGGGGACTATGGTGCGAGGAAGACGGTGCTGATCGACGATGACGTGATTCACCTCCCAGAGGGACTCGTAAGCGAAATCCAGCCCGCCTGAGGCAGAATTATCGTCACGGTTCAGGCTGAAGAACCGATAATCGTTAAGCAAATGTGGGCCGCCCGGCGTACGCTTGGCGGCCTTCTTTTTGTGGGGTGGGGGATTTCTGGAGACCTGTATTATGTTACTAAACCAACCAGCAAAGGCTCGTAGTTACGTATTCGCGATCCTTTAGCGCGTGCAAAGGTCACTTCGTATCGGCAATACAGGAACGGCCCCAAACCTATTGGTCCCCATTGCGGATTTCAGGTAGCTTGAATGCCATCAACATGAGAGAGGGTCATCATGAAGGTGGTCACGCTTCAAGACATACCGAAGGTCCCGATGGAAGGCGCCGAGCGGATCGCAGGGTGGACCGGGCCGGTTTCCCGGTCGCGTCAGACCATCATCGAGCCTGGGGACTCCGCGAACTACAACTGCAGCGTGGTGAACTTCAGCCAGGGCTGCACCACGGGATGGCATACCCATGACTGCGACCAGATCCTGGTCGTGACCTCAGGCTCCGGCATGGTGGCAACCGAACGTGAAAAGCACGAGATCAATGTTGGTGATGTCGTGCACATCAAGGCCGGCGAACGCCACTGGCATGGCGCCAAGGCCGATACGACGATGGGGCATATCACGATCACAGCAGTTGGCAGTCACGCCACCCGGTGATCGGCGCTACGATTCAACAGCTCACGCGTCGAGAGCGCGACGCGAGTGGTCGGCTCAGCCGCGACGCTGGTCTCACGGGAATGGAGGACGGAGTGGCTGGCAGCGATGTTCTGATCATCGGCGCTGGCCCCACGGGTCTGGTTCTGGCGCTCTGGCTAACCAAGCTTGGCGCCGAGGTGCGCATCGTCGACAAGACGGCCGAGCCGGGGACCACCTCGCGGGCCCTGGCGGTTCAGGCGCGGACGCTCGAACTCTACCGACAGCTGGATCTCGCCGACGCCATTGTGGAGCGAGGCCACAAGGTTCCCGCAGTCAATCTCTGGGTGAAGGGCGAGCCGGCGGCGCGCTTGCCGTTCGAGACGGTCGGCTCGGACCTGACGCCGTATTCCTTCCTCCAGATCTTTCCCCAAGACCAGCATGAACGCCTTCTGATCGAGCGCCTCGAGCAACTCGGCGTCTCGGTCGAGCGGCGAACTGAACTGATCGGCTTCACGGACGAGAGCGATCGCGTCACCGCCCACCTTCGTGGGCCCGAAGGTCATGAAGACGTCTGCGAGGCAAGCTACATTGCCGGGTGCGATGGCGCGCGCTCGATCGTCCGCGAAACGATCGGCGTGGGCTATCCCGGTGGAACCTACCGGCAGATCTTCTACGTCGCCGATGTCGAAGCGGCCGGCCCTGCAGTCGATGGCGAGCTGCACGCCGATCTCGACGAGGCCGATTTCCTGGCGGTCTTCCCCTTGGCTGGAGAAGGGCGGGTGCGTCTCATCGGCACCGTGCGTGACGAGCGAGCCGGTCGTGCCGATACGCTCAGATTCGAGGACGTCAGCAATCGGGCGATCGAACACCTCAAGGTCGATGTCCGGAGAGTCAACTGGTTTTCGACCTATCATGTGCATCACCGAGTGGCAGAGCATTTCCGCGAGGGCCGCGCTTTCCTGCTGGGCGATGCCGCGCACATCCACAGCCCCGCCGGCGGCCAGGGCATGAACACCGGGATTGGCGACGCCATCAACCTGGCCTGGAAGCTGGTGGCGGTCCTGGCCGGCCGCGCACCCGACAGGCTGCTCGACAGCTATGAGGCGGAGCGGATCGGCTTCGCCCGCCGTCTGGTCGCGACTACCGATCGCGTGTTCAGCTTCGTCACCGCAGAAGGTCGGATTGCCGATATCCTGCGCACGCGCGTCGCACCCGTGCTGTTTCCTCGGCTAATCTCGTTCGAGCTGGTTCGCGAGTTCATTTTTCGGACGGTCTCCCAAATCACCCTGAACTATCGCGGCTGTCCGCTGAGTGCCGGCTCTGCCGGTCATGTCCATGGCGGTGATCGACTTCCGTGGGTGTCGATCGATGGAAGGGACAACTTCGCAACCCTCACGTCCGTGACCTGGCAGATCCACGTCTATGGAACGGCCAGCCCCGAGCTCGCCGCCTGGTGCGCCGACCACGATGTTCCGCTGCACGTCTTCGAGTGGCGATCGGAGCACGAGGCGGCCGGGTTGGCCCGCGATGCTCTATACCTGCTCAGACCTGACACCTATGTGGCGCTCGCCGATCTCTCTGGCGCGCCGGGCATTATCGACCGCTATTGCGCCGAGCGCGGAATCGAGCTTGGCGTCCCGTCGCTTCGCTGACCTGACCCACCGGTCGCCACAGATTTGCTGAATTGACATTATACATTCCCTGCCGATGGCGGCTCTGGGAACGGACCGCGGCTGGGCGGAAAAGGTGCGGATGACGGCCTATTCAACCTTTTGGCGAGATCTTGCTGCAGATTCGCTGTATTTGAAAAATTGCCGATCGCCGACCCAACTTTTTGGTGCGCTGATGGCGGCCTGCGGTGCCCGCTTCACGGTGAAACTCCCGTCCTGCAGTGAGCCTTACGAGGCGGCGATGTCGATGTGGCCGTGCAGCCAGTCCTCGATCAGCCGGCGGGCGATTGAATCGAGCCGCGGCATTCGAAACGAGTCGTCGTCGGTGTGGGAGAGGAGCCATTGGCGATCGAGCCACCGCGCATCCTCCAGCTCGCCGTAGTCGATCGTGATC
>DATBYU010000027.1:0-3975 GCA_036513555.1 Candidatus Dormiibacterota bacterium
ACCGCCGCCGAAAATGCCGGTCTTCAGTCCGAACATCTGGACGTCCATCCGCACGCTTTCATCCCGGTAGATCCAGCCGCCGGGCTCGATATCGATCTGCTCGTTCTGGGCCAGCTCCTTCTCGAAGACGTTGCCGTAGCCGTGCAGCCAGAGCACGCCCTCCTGGTGTGAGGCGCTGAAGCGATCGACGAAGAACCCGGTCGAGCCCAGCAGCATATTGCTGACGCCCTTGACCCGGTTGAAGGTGTAGTCCAGGTTGCCGGTTGACGCCAGGAATTGGTGTTCGCGAACCAGCACCGCCTTGCCGGGCATCAGGTGAAGCGGAAAGAGATGGCCGGCGCCGTCACGGGAAAACGCGATCTCGCCCGGACCCTGGGCCTCGGTGAGGAAGATCGGCATGCCTGCCACCATCCGCTTGAAGGCACCCTTCATCGCCCGAATGCCGATGTTGAGCTGTGGGTCTTTCCACAGCACCACGTGATGTTCGAAGTAGATGGGCACGCTCCCGTCGAGCCAGGTGTGTAAGACCGGCACCAGCTCGCCGTCGATCCGATAGCGGATTCCCGGGGCCTGGGCTTCCTCGAGCCTGGTCGGAAGGATCTGGGGTGGCTTCTGCATGGTGCTCTCCTCTTCGGCGGTGCCGTAAACTGATCGACCCGCCAGTTACTAGGTTGTGACGGCTGCGGTCCGGCGCTCCCTGCGGATCAACGGTCGATCACTCCCCGCCGACGTCCGTTTTGGCCGGGTGGCGCTGACGCTGGTGGTGAGTATCGCCCTCTTCCTGGTGGCCTTGCACGTCCCCGCCTTCATGACGTCAGGGGCCGATATGACCGACAGTACGCAACGGGAATATGCCGCCAACATCTGGCAAGAGTCGCAGACGAGCCTGGCGCTGGTGGCGATCGTCTTACCCTGGCTGCTCTACGCGCTGCTTTGGCAGGGTGCTCCCTGGGGTCGGCGCATCCTGCTGGCGATTGCCACGACCGGCGTGGTGGTGACTACCTGGTTTGCCGTGTTGAGCGCGCAGAGCTATACCGCGTTACCCAAGCAGGTCGTCGGCGTCGTCGAGCGGCTCCAGGGCCGGGTCATCGCCCTGCGGGGCGACGGCACCTATTACCTGGTGCTGTCGGACGCTGAGCTAAGTGCTGCTCATTCCTGGCTTCGTCCAGGAGCCAGCGTCGAGCTGTGGGTATCGCCTCGTGGCCACGCCGGTGCCGTTAGCGCCGTGACCGAGGTGGGCGGAAACTAGGCCGACTTGGCCTGCGTGCGCAAGCAGCGGGTACAAACCAATGCGGTCTGCGAACGGCCGTCGATCATGACCCGCGCCTTGTGCAGATTGGGCATGAAGCGACGCTTCGTGTGCACCTTCGAGTGGCTCACGTGATGCCCGTACTGGGGCCCTTTTCCGCAGATTGCGCAGCGTTGTGCCATGGTTTGGTTTGCTTGGGCGCCTCTCGGATCATCGCGTATGATTGAGGCGAAATCAGCGTCACATACTAGCACACGATGGACTCAAAGACGAAGGCCAACCCCCAACGAACCGGGAAGCCACCGAGGACGCTGATCCAGGCCAGGGACCTCGGGCGGATCGAGGTGTCGCGCCATGTCGTCGCCACCATCGCCGGCCATGCCGCTGCTGGTTGCTATGGCGTGGTCGCCATGGCCGCCCGCGGACTGCGGGACGGCCTGGCGGAGCGGCTTCACCGCGATAAGGTCCATCGGGGCGTCGAGGTCGAGGTACGCGAGGACGGGATCGCCGTCTCGCTCTACGTGATCGTGGAGTACGGCACCCGGGTCTCGGAAGTCGCGCACAACCTTGGCAACGCGGTACGTTATTCGGTCGAGCGCACTCTCGGCCTCCCGGTGGTGGAAGTCAACGTCAACGTCCAGGGAATCCATGTCAGCGGGAGCGGCGGCAGCTGAGATCCAAAGCCTGACCGGCGCCGCGATCATGCCCATCATCGAATGCGACGGCCGTCTCTTCAAAGAGGCCCTGTTCGGCTCGTTGGCCTGGCTGACGGTCAACCGCGACGAAGTGGACGCGCTCAACGTCTTCCCGGTTCCTGACGGGGACACAGGCACCAACATGCTCCTCACCTTGCAATCGGCGGTCGACGAGATCCGCGACCTCGACGCCGCCGACCTTTCACTGATGGCGAAGCGGGCGAGTCACGGTGCCCTGATGGGCGCGCGTGGCAACTCGGGCGTCATCCTCTCGCAGATCTTCCGCGGCTTCAGTGTTGGCATCGGCACGAGTCCCGCGGTCGACGCTCGGGGGCTGGCACACGCCTTTAGCGTTGGGGCCGACGTGGCCTACCGGGCGGTGATCAAGCCGACCGAGGGCACCATGCTCTCGGTGGCGCGGGATTCGGCCCGGGGGGCCGAGGCGAAGGCCGCTACGAGTACCGACCTCACCGAGGTGGTGCGAGCCGCCTGTGTGGCGGCCGCGGAGGCGGTCGAACGGACCCCCGACCAGCTCCCGATTCTCAAGCAGGCGGGCGTGATCGACGCCGGGGGCTTCGGGCTGCAGCTCATTCTCGAAGGCTTCCTCAAGCGGATGACCGGCGAAGCGATCGCGACCTTCGAGCGCCCCGCGACCCAGCATGCTCGGCCCAAGCCGATCGAAGCGCCGACGATGGGCTGGGGCTACTGCACCGAGTTCATCATCAACGGCGCCGACCTGGCGGTGGACGACGTCCGCGCCGAGATCCTTCGCCATGGTGAGTCGGCCCTGGTCGTCGGGGACGACGCCGCGATCAAGGTCCACGTCCACACTCAGGAGCCGGCCGTGGTCATCAGCTATGCCAGCAGCGTGGGACGCTTGAGCCGATTGAAGGTCGACGATATGTCCGCCCAGCACCATCGGCTGCAGGGCGAGAGTGTGCGCCGTCCCGCCAGCACCAAGCACCTGGCCCTGGTAGCGGTGGCCAGCGGCGACGGCTTCCGGCGAATCCTGGAAAGCCTGGGGGTCGACTCGGTGGTCAGTGGCGGCCAGACGATGAACCCGTCGGCCGAGGACATCCTGGCCGCGGTCGAGTCGGTGCCCTCCAGCGACGTCTTGCTGCTCCCCAACAACGGCAACGTGATCATGACCGCGCAACAGGTCGCGGAACTGACGAAGAAACACGTTCGCGTGGTCCCGTCGCGCAGCCTGCCGCAGGGCATCGCGGCGCTGTTCGCCTTCGATTTCAGCGCCGACCTGGCAGCCAACGCCACCGCCATGTCGCGAGCGCTCGGCTCCGTGCAAACCATCGAGGTGACGCGCGCGGTCCGGGCGAGCGAGGTGGACGGCTTGAAGATCGCGGAAAACGACGTCATCGGGCTGCTCGACGACCGGATCGTGGAGGCTGGTCCCTCACCCGAGAAGGTGGTCCAGGCCGTCCTCAAACGCATCGACGCGGCCAAGGTCGGCACGGTGACGATTTACGCCGGCGTCGATGCGGCGGAGAAGGAACGGGAAACCCTGCGCGGCTGGATCGTCAAACAGTTCCCGGCCGCGTCGGTCGAGGTGCAGTCCGGCGAGCAGGCCCTCTACCCATACGTGCTGGCGGTCGAGTGAGGGCCTTAGAACAGCTGCACGAGATTGGCGATCACGCCGAGCGCGGTGAGCCAGGCGGCGACGTGGTAGGCGTGCCAGACCAGCGGCTTCTGCCGGTACATCAACATCAGGATGGCGAGCAACACGGCGACCGCGGTGCCCTTAACCGCGTAGGCCGCCAGCTCCCCCTGGGTCGCGATCAGGGGCGCCATGATGCGGTTCAGCTCCTGGTGCTGCAGGGCGAGGCCGAGATGGGTGGTGAGGGAATCGAGCGCCTGGAAGCCGACAAACGCCGTGAGGATCATGAACTGATTGAGTCGTGAGTTGAGGCCGCCGCTCAGGCGCGCGCCGACGGCGACCTGTCCTGGGAGCGACATCGCACTATAGGTTTATCAATCTTTGCGACGCCCAACCTAACGAAACGCGCCCGTTGCCTG
>DATBYU010000028.1:0-9066 GCA_036513555.1 Candidatus Dormiibacterota bacterium
GGCGATTTCGGTCGGGCTGCGTTTCTCGATGAGCACCGCGTCGACCACATAGCGCTCCAATCCCATCCCGGCACCTCCTTTCGGTAGGTGTCCAGCATGTCTTGAGACATCTGTCCACTATGTGGTGAACTCGCACACTGGCGCCCCAGCCATTGCCTTCGATGCGGCTGAGCCCTCGGGCGATTAATCCCAGCACGAGGCATCGGTCGGTAGAGGCGAGCCGATGACTGGGCGAGCCGACTATCGCAAGGTTCGTAACAACTGGCTGGTACTGGCGTTCCCCAAGCATGACCCGCACGGATCGCCCGGATCACACACCCGGCTTTCTCGCCGCCTTGCTCGTGGCGGCGGCGGCCGTGGTGTTGGCCGGCTGCGGAGCGATCACTACCGCGGCTACTTCCAGCCCGACACCCACGCCGGACGTGGCCGCCGCCACCACCGCCGCCCTCACCATTTTCTATGCCGTCCCCGGCCAAACGCCAGAAGTCTGGCTCCCATGTTCCGCTCGTGCTAGCAACTTTGCTGACTGCCCCTTCTCCGCCGCGGTCATAACCGGTCTCAATCACCTGACCAGCATCGGTTTCGGCGGCGACGCCACTGGCTGCGGCGAGGATTACATCACCGGCACCCAGAACGGCTTGAATAGAGCTCCCCAGGTCTTGTCGGCGGTCGCAGACGCCAATGGGAGCGTCACAGTTGTCATCCAGCGTGGACCACCACCGCCTAACTTCACCGTCACCTTGGCCCGCGAAAACGGCCGCTGGGTTGCCTCCGATCTGGCCTCCGGTACCGGACCTTCGGCGTCCATGTTCTCAGCAAAGCCAAACTGCTGACGGGACAGTCCGATGCCTGCGGGCAGGCTCCGCAGATCAGCCCCTAATTTGGGTGAGGACTAGTCGTACTGGCGCTTCGAGTCGGTGCCCGAGGCTGGACAGGAGAGTTGCCAACTCTGACCAATTGACCCAGCCATCGCCTTCAAACAACGATTGGGGTAGCCTCGACCGCGGGTTGTTCTTCATGAGAAGGGGACACGGAACGACCGCAGCCTCTTGGCAACCATGGCGGTAGCGAGGAAATGTCTGTGTGCTAAGCTGTGGCCATGCGTTTGCACATAAGCTTGGAGGATGAATTGATCGACGCCCTCGACTCGCGGGTCGGGCGGCGGCGGCGGAGCGCCTTCATCGCAGCGACAATCCGACAGGCGCTTGAGGACCAGAGGCGATGGGACGAGATCGAGGCCGCGCTTGGCTCACTTCAGAACTCGGAGCACGACTGGGACCGCGATCCCGCTGGTTGGGTCCGGTCACAGCGGCGGGGAGATCGCCGCAGAGTCGGTTGACACGGCATTGAGCGGGGTTCTCCTCGACACCACGGCTCTCATCGATGCCCTACGCGGGCGTCCGGCTTCGGCCACGATCCGTCACCTGCGCGCTAGCGGCGACCGCCCCTACACGTGCGCCATCAACGTGGAGGAACTCTTTCGTGGAGTGAAGCCGAGCGAGGAGGCCAGCGTTACTCGCCTTTTGAACGGCCTTCGGGTTGCGCCGCTAGGACGGATCCAGGGGGAACAGGCAGGTCGGTGGCGGCGCCAATTTGCCAGTCGCGGCGTGACCCTGAGCCAGGCCGACTGCCTCGTGGCAGCAGCCGCCGTGGGCGTGGGAGCGCGCTTGGCGACCGGCAATCCCCGTGACTTTCCGATGAAGGGGCTGGTGGTGGATCACTGGCCGGTTGGGTCGTAGCGTCGGCCCGGAGCTGGTCGACCAGTCGTAACGGCTTTCCGGCCTCAGCGTTCTTATCCTTGTGAAGCGGCTACTCCTCGTCGGACTGGTGGTGGTTTCGGCCTGCGGCCCGGCGGCCCAAACAAGCGGGGCGAGCAATCCAACGGCAGCGTCCTCAGCAACTGCGAGCACGGGTAACCCCTCAGCAGGTCTCGCCTGCAAGTTGCCAATCGCCCAGGTCGATTCGTCGGGCAAACGTCAAGGTGCATTTGTGACTTTTCCCTCCGGGAACTTAACTGTCGATCAAAAGGGTGCCTTCGAAACCTTCGGCGACCAGCTGATTAGGTCGGTCGCCCAACCGTTCCTGTATGGGTCTCGCTTTGTCCTCACGACCACGTACACGCGCCGGTACGGCCGTTGGCTACCAGCCAGCCTGGCCACCGTCTCACCGGACAGCTCCAACTATGCGTACTGGGAGTTCACCTCCACGACCGACACCGCGTCGAACAGCCGAATCCATGTGGTACAGGTCACTTCCGGGGCGGACCGTATCGTCTACAGCCAGGGCTTCTACACGGTTATCGATTACCAGTCCGAGGGCATCTATCTCGCCCAGACCAGCCCGATGGGCGAGGGGTATCACGGCCTTTGGCTGCTCGACCCTACCTCCGGATCGCTGCGAGCGATTGCTACCTCGAATCAGATGTTCTATCTGGTTGGCGCGAATGCCGCCTGGACCGGTGACGTGGCACCGGGCGATCAAGCTCCTGGAGGGATGTTCCCAATGGACCGGGTCTTGCGACTCGACCTTATGAGTCGAGTCAGCACGGCTTGGTTCCATCGGCCTGGTCTGCAGGTTGACGCGATCGGCTTTGACAGCCAGGGGCACCTGATCGTGCGCGCCCGCTCGACTATAGACGGAGCGACGTCAACATCGGAGGAGCTTTGGCTAATTACGGCACCTGGAGTCGCGCGGCAGATTTACTCGGGGCCAGGCTCCGACTCGCCAGCCTTCGTGGGGTTTAGTACTCCCCTGGCGGATAGCAATGGGGTCTGGTTTGGGAGCAGGAAAGGCGTCTACCTGTACACGCCCGACGGAACACTTCGGAAGGTTTCCTCGGCAGTCGGGGAGGTAGCTGGCCGCTGCTCTTGATATTTCGACCTGCCCCTTTTATGCCTCGCCGGTCACGTCAGGGAGTGCCTCGTGCAGCTGGTGGCCACGGTCTAGAACCCTAACCGTAATGAACGATTGACGCCGCGGCCTTAGCTGATAGCCGACCGGACAGGTCTGGTTTGGGGCCGCAGGCGCCGTGAGTAACAGGATTTGGTTGACTTCACCGGTTCGGTCTGCCAGAAACGTACCCGTGGCGCTGACCAGCCCGGTCACATACTGGCTCGGGCCGGTTCTCTGGAAGCCGGTGGGTGTGTTTGGTGCGTTTGCGGTGCACTGGTAATCGGCGGATGCTTGGGCGGTGACCAAGTAGTTGACAGATTCATTGGGGCCCAGGCCGACTTCATCGATTACTGCCGCATAGGCGTCAGGGTTAGATGCATACGCTTGAGTGACAGCCGATTTGTAGTTCGGAGGGGCGACGACAAAGTGCGGCGCGGGCGCGCCGGAGGGATCGCCACAGGAAGCGGCTAGGAGCGCGAGTAAGAGGACGCCGACGACTCGCATACTCCTCAAAACGGATTGTGCCCGGATAGGTTTCGCTGTCGAGTGTGAGCGCAAGACGCGGGTATAGCGGCGTGCAGGCGCCTTAAAGCTATGCTGAATTCCTTGGCGATCTCAGCCAGGGAAGTTGCCAACCCTGCCCTCTTGACCCAGCCATCGCCATAGCGGCGAGATCCGGGATGTGACAATTGCCGTCCCTTTCGGCGTCTAACTGGTAGATGGGCGCGGATCGCGGCCTGCCTGCCTTCGATGAGGCTATCGGGCCATTGATCAACCGCGGCTTCGCGCTCGCCATCACGATGCTAAATGACCCCACCACCGCCGAGGATGCCCTCCAGGAGGCATACATCAAGGCCTGGCGAAAGCTGCCGACTTTGCGCGATCGGTCTGCCATCGAGCCCTGGTTCCTCAGCATCGTGGCGAATCAGTGCCGCAGCATCCGTCGTAGTCGCTGGTGGTCGGTGTTGAAGGTGCCCGATCTGCGGGCCAAGGCTTCGCCTGGAGATCTACGCGTTGACGCTCTTGACCTGGATAGCGCCCTGAACCGGCTGAATGCGGAGGAGCGCCTCGTCCTCCTTCTCCATTTCCACATGGACATGACGTTCGAACAGGTGGGCCGAGTGGTGGGAATCTCGATGACGGCAGCGCGTGCGCGCGTTTACCGAGCTCTGGATCGCCTTCGTGCGGATCTTCAATCGGAGGAGGCGCCCGGCCATGGCCATGTTTGAACGCGAGATTCGTCGCGCCTTCGAGCGGCGCCTCCTGGCTACCCAACCATCACCCGATCTGCGTGCCAGGCTTGCGGCAGCGGTCGAAGCCCGGAAATCGCGCCCCCACGCCTGGCAGATCGCTGCGGCGAGTGCTGGATTACTGTTCGTAGGCGCTCTGACCTTCTACGTAGCCATCGTGCGTCATTCGCACACGCAAGTAGCCCCGGTTGTCAGGCTAACCCCAAGCGCGACTCCCTCAGCCACGATCGTTCCTTCGGGGAGATGGCTCGCCGTCAACCCGGCGCCGGCACCGGGCGCGCGCGGAGAAGCCGTCATGGCATACGACGCTGCCCGGCGCCAGGTTCTCTTGTTCGGAGGGGATGTCCGTGACACCTGGACTTGGGACGGGCGCGGCTGGTTCAAACAGCTGGTGTCATTCAGTCCGCCGGCGCGATCGAAGGCAGCCATGGCGTATGACGCAGCCAGGCAGGAGGTGGTGCTTTTTGGAGGCAGTACACCAGGGACCTTGCTTGGTGACACGTGGATCTGGAACGGACGAACCTGGATCGAACGGCATCCTTCCACCAGCCCCAGCGCGCGGGACGGAGCCGCAATTGCTTACGACTCAATCCGGCAGGCCATTGTTTTGTTTGGCGGGCACGCGGCCGCGCCTGGTGGCGGAAGCGGCAGGCCATTCGACGACACCTGGATCTGGGACGGAGACAACTGGACGCAACTGCATCCCGCAAATAGTCCGCCCGCTCGCGAGATGGCGGTCATGGCCTACGATCCCGGCACGAACAAGGCTGTGCTCTTCGGGGGGATTGGCGTGGCCGGCCCTGAGAACGATACCTGGACATGGAACGGCAGCGATTGGGTGCGCCAGCGGTCGCCCCAGAGTCCACCAGCACGCTATTTCGCGGGAATGGCGCCTGACGATGGCACCGGGACGGTCGTGCTGTTTGGTGGTTCAGCGTCGGCAGGCGTTTTGAGCGACACGTGGACATGGGATGGACGGACATGGACCGAACAGCATGGCCCCACCAGCCCGCCGGCCAGAAGCGCGCCAGCCATGGCGTACGACACCGCCAACCGGACGGTTGTCTTGTTTGGAGGACTGATCATCGGCGGCGGCGGCCGCGTGATAGCTTTCGGCGATACCTGGCTTTGGATCGGCCCGACACCGCTTCCCACCACGCCCGCATCGCCGAGCCCAATGGCTCGGTCAGGTTGGAAAACCTACGTCAGTGCTCGCTGGGGCTACTCCATTGATTACCCGGGCGACTGATATGACCTGGGCAATGCTGGGGCGCCAGACACCGAACAGTATTTCTCGAACGAACCGCGGGCGCTCCCTTGGGAATGACCGCGCAGGGTGTTTTGGAAACGGAGTTGAGACAACTCTCTATGTGATCAACATGACTCCGACCGGGGCTGACCCGGCATACATGTCCGGTGTCTGGGTCACCCATGGCGGAGCCTGCTACTCCATCCAGTTTCTATCCTTGACCCCTGAAACGCGCGACGCCAATACGAGTGTCGCGGCTCAGGCAATCGCGAGCTTCAAGTTCGGCTCGTAGCCTCAGGGTCGTAACGGCTTGGCGTCACGGACGTTCTCATCGTGGTGAAGCGATTGCTCCTTCTCGGACTGGTCCTCGTTTCGGCCTGCGGCCCGGCAACTACGCCATCCGCGACGTCCTCATCACCAACGGCGACGGCCATCGCAGGCAACCCGTCAGGTCTCGCATGCAGGCTGCCGCTCGTTCACGTCGAGGGCGCATCGGATCCTTCGACCGGCACCTTAAAAGCGGGCTTCGTAACGTTCCCGGGCACCACTATGGCGATCGATCCGAACGGTGCTTTCGGAGAGCTGGCCGCCAACGGACTCGTGAAGTCGGTGGCTCAGCCTTATTTATATGGGGTTCCCGGGGTTGCGACCTTCACACGTCGATACGGCCGTTGGCTACCCGCCAGCGTCGCGGCCGTTTCGCCTGACAGCTCCCACTATGCCTATTCAGAGTCCTATGCCGACGCCAACGGTCCGCGAAGCAAGATTCACATCGTGGACGTGGCCTCGGCGGCGGACCGGGTCGTCTACGACCAGGGTTTCTATGCGGTGATCGGCTACGAGCCCGAGGGCATTTACGTATTCGCGGTTGGCTACGCGGACGGTCCAAACTCGGGTCTGTGGCGCCTTGACCCCCAAGGTGGATCGCTGCATCAGGTCGTTTTGCAGAATCGAACCATTGACTACGTGGGCGGAGGCGCGGCCTGGTACGGGGACTTGGCGCCCGGCGACCAGCCTCCCCCGAGCTATGACAACAACTCGATGGCTCGGGCCTTCTTCAAGGACCGCGTGGTACGCCTTGATCTCAAGACAGGCGTCGTCTCGCCCTGGTTTCGGCGGCCGGGGAAGGAGGTTCGTGCGATCGGTGTCGACGGGCAGGGGCATCCGATCGTGACCGTGAGCTTGCCGACGAGTGGCGCGACGTCAGCGGCAGAGGAGCTCTGGCTGGTTACTGAGCCAGAGGTGGGGAAGCAGATCTATTCGGGACCTGGCTCGAACTCTTCAGATTTTGTCGCGTTCGGTACGCCGCTGGGAGATAGCCATGGCCTTTGGTTTGGGAGCACAAAGGGAGTCTTTTTGCTCACGCTCGATGACAAGCTCCAGAAGGTCTCGACGGCGATCGGTGAGGTCGCCGGCCGCTGCTCCTGATTCAAGGGCGCTCCCTGCATTCGCAGGCCAAGCTAGGTGCTACCAAGCGATCTCGTCATGAATTGGTGACTCCGTGGTGATTGCTGGCATGGAGTCAAGGCCTCTTACTCAAAGGGATGGCGACCAGCTTCGCACGAACCTCGCTGCTTCTCATAGCCTTGCTCGCCGCGAGCCTCGCCGCCACCGTGCCCGCCGCGGCCGCCGCGCCGCCCGCCACGAGCTGCCAGGTCTTTCCCGCCGACAATATTTGGAACACTGACATTTCGAAGCTTCCTGTGCACGCGCGAAGCACAGCGTGGCTGGCATCAATGGCCGCGTCGACCACCAACCTTCACCCGGATTTCGGGGGACCTCCGTACGGCTTTCCCTACAACGTCGTCGACCATACGCACGCGACTGTAACGGTGACCTTTCAGTACGCGAGCGAGAGCGACGCCGGCCCGTACCCGGTGGGGTCTGACACCCTGATCGAGAACGGCAGCGACCGCCATGCGCTGATCATCAACCGGGACACGTGCACGCTCTACGAGCTCTACGGTCTATCAGGCAGCGGCTCGTCCTGGACAGCCGGGTCCGGCGCCATTTTTCCGCTCGGTTCGAATGCACTTCGCCCACTCGGCTGGACGTCGGCCGACGCCGCAGGGCTGCCGCTCTTTCCCGGGTTGGTTCGTTGGGACGAGGTGCAGGCTGGCGCCATCACGCACGCGATCCGGTTCACAGCGCAGCAGACGGACCAGAGCTTCCTCTGGCCAGCGCGGCACCAGGCTGGCGCGGCCGCGAACCCATCGCTGCCGCCGATGGGCGCGCGCTTTCGCCTGAGCTCGACCTACGACATCTCGCATTTCAGCGCCCAGGCACAGGTCATCCTGCTGGCCATGCAGCACTACGGCCTGATCCTGGCCGACAACGGCAGCAACTGGTACTTCAGCGGCACCGAGGACGCGGCCTGGCCGGACAGCCTGCTCAGCGAGCTCAAGACGATCCCGGCCGCGCAGTTCGAGGCGGTCGATGAATCGTCGCTGATGATCGATCCGAACTCGGCGGCGGCGCGGCCCGCCTGCCCCGGCACGACGGCGGCCGGCGGTCCGATTAGCACGTCGCGCCACGGCTTTCGGATTTCCCCGGTCGGCTGCAGCTTCTCCTGGGTGTCGCAGCATAAATCGGGATGGCCGGCGCCAGTAAAGAGTGCGACCCTACCCCGACCCCCACACCCTCCCGCGGTTGGCAGCCGGAGAATTGCTCCTACTTCAAGTACCCAACCGACGCGGATCCCGGGGTTATCTGGGCGATTCTTCGCTGCTTTATCCGACCGGCGTCAGCCTTAAACGGCCCCTCGCCGCGGGCATAGAGCACGACCATCGGGACCATGGCCGTGGGAAATTCGCCAAGAGCCGCGCGGTAGTCGAGGTTGAGATCAGCCAGCCCCGCTTGAAATTGCGCCGCGAGCCGCTCGCTCGACAGTGCATCGTCCGGCAGGTTGCCGTTGAGCTCCAGCGCAATGCAGGGCCGCGGGGTTGCCGATGAATCCGTGACCACCGAAAGGCAGAACGAGTGCAAGCGGCCGGCCAGTTGGCCATCCTTATAGATGATGGTCTCGATGTCCTCGGGATAGATGTTGGCACCCATTACGCTGATCGTCGCATCGCGGCGCCCGTAGATCCAGAGAAACGGAAGGCGGACCGGATGGACCCACGGTAAGGGGCCGCGGGGTCCTGCATTGGCCGGATCGTGACCGAAGCTCGCCGGATCCAGCCCAAAGGCTCGGAGCGTGGCCATCATGCGGCCGAAATCGAGGATGCCCCCGTCGTCATGGACGTTGTACCGGACCCTCGGCGCCAGGACGTCGAGCCGGCTGATGGTGCAGATGACCTCGCGTTGCGAGTTGACTTCGAGGTAATGGATGAGTGGGTTGTACTGAAAGACCATCGGCAAACGCGAATCGTCGCCAAACAATGCACGGCGCAAGTCGGGCCGGGCCCGTGCGATTCGGCGTATCGCGACGCTCGCGGGAGACTCGCCTGCCATGCCGATCTCGATATCGGTCGCGCCGTATCCGGAGTAAACGGACTCGAAACGCTGCAGGAGATGGTCGCGCAGTTCTTCGGTCATGCCTTCGCCCCCGACCATCGCCTGCATGCGATAGGCGTTCCACGGCATGCCATCGGCCTCGCCCTCGTCCAACAGGTGCTTGACGAAGGGCGGGTATCCGAGGATCAGATATCGATAGCTTGGTCCGAGGAATCGCAT
>DATBYU010000029.1:0-28868 GCA_036513555.1 Candidatus Dormiibacterota bacterium
CGCATTGGGACGGGCAGTTCCTCGAGCGCGCGCTTGACCTCGCCCCCGAAGCCACGGTCGACGATGATCTCCTCGGGCGACATCAGGTGAACCGGCATGCCTTCGCGGCGCATCTGCTCGTATATGGAGAAATCGGCGCCGGGCGTATCAAGGGGATCCTCGGGTGCCGGCCGTTGGCGGAGCCGGTTGCGGAAGACATTGGTCATGATCGTGAAAAGCCAGGCCTTTTCGTTCGTACCCGGCTTGAACCGATTCCGGTACCGGTACGCTCGCATATAGGTTTCTTGCACTAGGTCCTCGGCGTCTTCCGGCTTTCTCGTGAGGCGCAGCGCGCTTCGATACAACGCATCGAGATGCCTCTCAAAAAGCGAAAAGTCGCTACTCATGGCAACGCCCCCTGGGTCCATTCTATTCCGGCGATTTCGGGCGTCCGGGGGGTCAGCTTGGCGCGGGCCCGCTGCTCGGCGGGCCGCCACCCGGCTGCGGACCGTTCGGTCGCGGACCGCGTCCTCGCCCCCGGCCGCGCCGCCGCCGCCGTCGCTGGTCGGGCAGATCGCCCTCCCCCCTGGGCGGAGAGGATCGGGGTGGACGGTTCCCCGCGGGGGGTCGCCGTTGCGGGTTTCCCGTAGAGACATCTCCCTCCCCCCTTGTGGGGGAGGGTCGGGGTGGGGGGTTGCTACGCCCCCGAGGCGTGCCGCGCTGAGGTCGAGCCTGGCCCTGGATCTGCTGCGGCTGCCCACCGGGGCCCGATCGATCGCCGCCTCCACCGCCTCCGCCACCGCGGCGACGCCGGCGGCCACGGCGCTGCTGGTCCGGAGCCGATGGGCTTCCGGTCTCAACGCCGGCCGCATCTCTTGGCCGCTCCGGCCGTGCCACGACGGGCACGATTCGGGCCAGCCCGCGCGGACGCCGCCGCCGGCTGGGCTGCTCGCGGGGACGCGCGTCGACCTGCTTGACCCGCTCGTCGAATTCAGCCAGCCACTCTTCCATCGGCCGCTTGATCTGCGGGCGCGGGGCGCGTGGCTCCTCAGGCCAGATGCGCGGCCGCTCGGGGCGAATGGCTTCTGGCGGAGGATCGGCGTCGGTCGGCTCGGGCTCGACCGCGATCTCAGGCGGGAGTTCCGACATCTACCGAAATCTTAACCGGGGCCTGCGCGCTGACCGGCTGGTCTACGGCCCAAACCGTTAAGAAGCGGCGGCGGAACCGCTCGAGCGCCCGAATCACGGCAGGGCCCAACACCGCGAGCAACAGCAGATTGCCCGCGGCTCGGAAGCTGTCATATACGAGCGAGGTCGCCAGGTAGAAGGCCCCGAATCTGCGAACCATGGGCACGAGCCCGATCCCGGGCGCCCAGCTGAGCGGCGACGACCCGGCGGCAACCAGGAGCGGCCATTCCCAGAGGTCGAGGAGGATACCGAAGGCGAAGCCGGCGGCGCCGCCATAAAGGGCGAGCGCTGCGATCGTCTTCGGTGACGACTTGCGTCCGCCGATCCGTCCCACGTATCCGGCGCCCATGCCGACCCAGCCGGCTGCGAGCATCTGGTAGGGGAGCCAGGGGCCGAGGCCCGCGGTGAGGACGGCCGAGAGCAGCAGGGTCAGCGCGCCACTCGCGAATCCGAAGCTCGGGCCCATGACGAAGCCGCCGGCGATGACCAGGAAGAAGATCGGCGAGAACCCCAGCAACCCGATCACAATCACCAGGCGAAGCGTGGCGTCGATCGCGACCAGGGCGGCCAGTACCGCGAGTAGGCGGGTCGAGAGGCGATGCGTCTGCAGGGCGACGGCCAGTGCCACCACGGCGGAGACGGCGACCAGCGCGCTGAACAGCACGATGGGCTGCGGAAACCGCGACCCAAGCAGGAGCGGAGCCAAGAAGAGCACGAGCCCGGCGCCGGTTAGCGCCAGCAGGACAGCATCCTCGGCGCGTGCCACCGCCCACCGCCTCATACGGGGACCTCGTCGGCGAGGAGCCAGCCGCGGCCCACGAGCTTGCTGATCTGGGTCGCGAAGACGAGTGAGTCGCTGAGCACGGCGCCGGGTGGGCCGTCGGCATAGATCTCGCCTTCCGCCATCAAGAGAACGCGGTCGGCGGTACGGGCCGCCCATTCGACATCGTGCGTCGCGATCACGATTCCTGCTCCGGCGCCAGCGCGGGTGCGCAGGAACCCGCTCAGGGCCTTTTTGACCAGCGGGTCGAGGCCACGAGTCGGTTCGTCGAGCAACAGCAGGTCCGCCTGCGCTGCCACGACCGCGATCGCGAGCTGCTGACGCTCACCCGAGCTGAGGTCACGTGGATAGCGATGCAAAAAAGCATGAAATGGCGCCGCCACTTCGGGCGTTTGGCCGCGCAATTCGTCTTCGACGGTGGCAGCGAAGAGGAGGGCATCGGCGTCCTGTGGCACGTAGGCCGCGCGGGCCTCGGCATAGACGGTGCCGCGTTGCGGGCGAAACAGTCCTGCGACGAGCTTGAGGAGCGTGGTCTTCCCGGATCCGTTCCGCCCCATCAGCGCCGTGACCTGGCCACGCCGCACGCTGAGCGACAACCCTCGCACCGCCAGCACGCCGTTGTATCGATGCTCGAGGCTCTCGATCTTGCAGATAACCGGCCCCCATCCCGCCTCATGGAAATCTCCCTCTCCCCTTGCGGGGGAGGGTCGGGGTGGGGGGTTGGGCAGCCCTTGCGCGAAGACGCGCGCATCGCGCAAGCCGAGCGGGATGGGGGTCCAGCCGGCACGCAGCGCCAGGTCCACGACCGGCGGTCGGGCGCCGCCCTCGGCGAGCGCGGTTCGCGGGGATTGATCCTTCAACACCCCGGCGTCGAGCGTCCAGATCCGATCGACAAAGGGGGCGATCCGTTCGACACGATGCTCGGCGATCAGCGTCGTCATGCCCAGCTCGGCGACCAGCCGCATCACCACCTGCAAGACATCCTCGGCCGCCTGCGGATCGAGCTGTGAGGTCGGCTCGTCGAGCACCAGCGCCTGCGGGTGCACGGCCAGGGCGGCCGCGATCGCGACGCGCTGCCGCTCGCCACCGGACAGGGTATCGATGCGTCGCCGGCGCAGATGGTTGATGCCGACCTGATCGATCACCTCCTCGACGCGCTTTCGCATCAACGGCCGTGAGAGGCCGAGGTTCTCCATTCCAAACGCGAGCTCGGCTTCGACGTCGTCGAGCACGAACTGCGCGTCCGGATGCTGGAAGACGAAGCCGATATGTGCTCCGAGCTCGCGAGGGGCATGCGTGCGCGTGTCGAGCCCGCACGCGATGACGCGGCCGCTGAACTCGCCGCCGGTACTGTGAGGGACGAGCCCGTTAAGGCACCGAAGCAGCGTCGACTTCCCGCTGCCCGAGGCGCCGCGCAACAGGATGACCTGGCCTGGTTCGATGGCAGCCGAAACGTCCGCCAGGGCCGGCCGTTCGGCCTCTGGATAACAGTAGGTGACGCCCTCAAGCGTGATGAGCGGCATGGTCCTTACGAACAATGCTGGCGGTGATGGCGGGTATCGCGAGCAAGAGGAGAGCACAGAGGCTGCCCACGGACGGTGTGGTCGGCCACAGTCCGAGATACGGGTTATACGCCTGCGCGGGCATCAGCATGATCGCCGCGACGGCCACCAGCGCGGCGCCGGCTACCACGAGGTCGGGCATAGCCCAGGGCACGGGACGGTAGCGGGACCGGCGGCGGCTGCCGTAGCCGCGGGCGTCGAGCGACTCGCCGTACTGGAGTCCCCGCTCGAGGGTCGTCAGGAGTAGTGGCAGCAGCAGCTGCGGCGCCGAACGCCAGCCCGCGCGCTGCCCGCGCAACTGGCGGGCCTCTCGGATCGACTGGAGCGACGCGGCGGTCTTTGGGGCAAAAGCGATTGCAAGGGCAACCGTGGTGCCGGCGCGGTAGAACGGTCGCGGCAAGATGGCGACCAGGTCGGCGCTGCGCACCGTCGTCTGCAGTACGGCGAAAATCGCCACCGTCAGCATCAGTGCCGCGCCGGTCGATGCGCCGAACACCGCGGCATCGAGCGTCCAGCGACCGCCGACGATGGGGATCGCCGGCAGCGTAAACAGCACGTGCGTACCAAACCTGCTGAGGGCGACACTGAAGAGAATGGGGACCACCGCGAGCGCGAGCCCGATTTTCCAAACGCGAACCCGGCGTTCGGCGCGATAGGGGATGAAGACGTTGATCACGATCAGTAGGAGTAGCGCCTGGAGAAATGGGTTGCGGTCGATGAAGGCGGCGGCCAGCGCCGCCGCTCCCCAGGCGCACCATGCGACCGGATGACGGATCATGGCCGGCGCCGTCGCAGATTCAACGCGCCCAATCCGGTCAGCACGATCGCTGCGGCGACGAGCAGCAACCACGGTCCGAGCGCGCCCGGTGGCGATTTTGTCGGAGGCCCGGTCGAGGCGAGCGCGGTCCCGGCCGACGGCGAGACCGATGGGGCGAGTGCCTGCATCGCGGGCGAGGGCGCGGCTGTGGATGTGGCCTCGGCCGTCGGCGTCGTCCTCGCAACGGTGCTTGCGGAAGGGGTCGTGTTCCGCGACGGTGCAGTGGCGGTCGGCGCTCGAGGCGGGGGACAGATCTGGCTGAACGACACCGCTGACGGCTGCGACCCTCTCCCGACCGAGTAGCTCCAACCCTCCACGTCGCCGTCCCTGACCGTATACCCGGCGACGCCCGCCGATCGAGCTACCCAACCGCTGGCGGTCTGCGACCAGTCCGACCAGTTGGGTCCCGACATGGGGCCGAAACACCGATCTGGGATCGGCTGGGGTTGACGGTCGAGCTGGCACACGGTGTATGCGCCAGCGCCCCAGTCGTAGATCTCGGGCGGCTGGCCGGAGTTGACGCCAGCCAGCTGTAGCAGGGCCAGTCCGCCAATCGCCTCCTGTGCGAACTCGACGCATTTCCAGAGCACGTGCGGTCCAGGCCAGGACGAGCTGTGCTGAATCAAAAGCGCGGCACGATGCGTTTGGGCATGCGCCGACCCCTGCCACGCAACCGCGGCGGCAACGGCCAATGCCAGTCCGATCACCGATCGAATTACGAGTTGCGTGCGCGTCTCCCCCGTCTCCAGACGAGACCCAGTCCGACGGCGAAGAGTGCGAGGCCCCCGAGCAGCGGTCGCTCATCAACAGCACCGCCCGTCTGCGCGAGGATGGGCGCCGTCGTGGCGGTCGGGTGTGGCGTCGCGGTCGCGGTGGTTGCCGCCGGGCAGGCGAGGAGCGGGATCGCGTTTTCGGAAAGACCTTTGGCCGTGAGTGCTCGACGGAGAAATGCGGCCGGCGCGAACGTCGTGGCGAACAGCTTGCTGTATGGGCTGGAGATGGCCCCCGCATCGGCGCCACTTGCGACCTGCTGTCCGGCGAGGTACGACAGCGCCTGGTCGAGCCTGGCCTGCCAGGCTGCATCCGACTGAAGATGCCCCGCGAGGATGGCCTGAACGGCCAGCTCGTCGGAGTTCGCATCAGGTCCGACTCCTGGCGAGCTCGCGAAGCCGCCGCCGCCGAAGACGCTTTGCAGGTAGGTGAACGCGTTGCTAATTGCCGGGTCAGTGGATGCAACTCCTGTGCCGATCAACGCCTGGATCACTAGCGAGGTCGTGTTCGAATCCTCGCCGTACTGGTCTGCATTGTCGGCGCTCCAACCGCCATTGGCCTTCTGCTGCCCCTTCAGGAAGGCGACCGCATCGTCGGCTACGGTCTGACCCGCGGCACGAAGGCCCAGGATGGCGAGCGCATCACTATAGATGTCGGTGCCGTATTCGCCAGTGACGCCCTTTGCCGCTTGCAGCTGGGCGGCAACCGTTGCGATCGGTCCAGCGTCCCCAACGGAGGCGCGGGCGAGCAGGAGCTCACCGTTGGTGCCCACCTCGGTGGTCGTCGCTGTCTTGAGGTAGTCGGCCAGGGACGATGTCCCCGCATGCATGGCGGAGGCTTGCTGGCCGGCACCCGCCAGGCCGATCGCGACTTCCGCCGAGCGGGCGATGGGATTGCCCCCCGTGCCGATCTGGCCGTTGGCCTGTTGCTGGGTGCACTGCAGCCATTGCAGGGCTCGTTGGGCATTGGAGCTCGCGGTCGTTTGCGCGGATGCGCTCACCGGTGCGAGCAAGAGGAGCGGTAGGGCGAGGAGACTCGCCACGATACGTCGTTGCATGTGTACCTCCAGATCTGTGCTGGAGGCCGATCGAGAAGATGCCTGGCACCTCCCTCTCAGCCTCGAAGAGGGTCGTGGTCCCCGACAGGCAGGTCTCCTGGCTCCGGATCATCGCCGCTGGGCTCCTTCCCAAGGCTGTTGGCCTCAGTGGATCTCGCCCACGGCTCCCCGGTTACAGTGACGGGTTCGCGCCGGATTCACACCGGCTTTCCTTTTCAGCTCACTTCGAGCCACCTGTCGGCGCTGTTCAATTGTCGAGGCGCTTGGCCAGCATCACCTCCCCCAAAAGGTGACCGCATTATAGGATGCGCCGGGGGCGGCTACGTCAGGCTACGCGCGATTGCTCGAAGTAGGCCTCGAGCTCTTCGATGGTCGGGACCCGGTTGATCTCCTCGGGCTCGACATTCATGAATTGCTCCTGGGCCGTGAACACGAGCTCGATCAGGTCGGGGATCTTGACGTCGCGGGTATACGGAACGCCGAAAGCATGCAGCTGCTCCACGACGTCGCCCGGCACTGTCGTCCGCTCCGCCAGGTTCAGCTCTTCGAGCGCCCAAAGGACGCGGTCGAGCGCGTACAGGCTGAGCTTGCGCTTGGCCTCGTCCGCGCGGGTGGCCATGACTCGGAGCGTGGTGCGTTGCGTCTCAGTTTGAATTGCTTGGTAGATTCTCAGGATGGGCTCCTCCGAGGCTTTTGGTTGGTCGGTCAGCGACCACGGTACGAGCCCATTCCCGCGCCCCGCAAATAACTTTCGTTAAAACATGTAAATAGCGACCCTATGTCACCGGCATGCTTTCGAAAAGGCGCGGGATAATACCCACAATGGCTTATATCGATCCCGATCCGGATCGTGGGCCCGGCCGCGACGCGGTCGAGCTCTACACCCGGACCTATGGGACGCTGCTGCGAAGCTCCGGTGACACCAAGCTCAAGGTGCTGGAGCAGTCGCACATCGGCATGGGCTCGAGCCTCCATCCAAAGGCCGGCTCCGCTGAACCCGATACCGGCGCGCTTATCTATGCGCTTCGCCGTCTGCCGCCCAGCATCATCGCCGTCAAGCGGATCGTGCTGGGACAATCGGCTGACGTCTTCAAGCGGTTGCTCAACGTCGACGTTGAGCGCTGGGAAATGCAAAGCGCCCCCGGGCGCCGCCGTCGCTATTACTTCGACGGCAAGGAGACGCTCGCCGTCTACATCGCGAGCCCGTCCGACATCGATGATGTCATCCCGCAGCTGGTGGCGCTCCAGATCGAATGGAACAAGCTGCATGCGCTCCTCAGCGCGGAAGACCTGAGCCGCGCGGAGAGCACAGAGGAGCAGTTCAAGGTCCTGCAGCGGATGGGGATCTCCGAAGACGATGCCCTGCGATTGGTCGAGATCTGGGGCGACCTGCTCACCCCGTTACGCCGCATCCAGGCCGAGGAAAAGGATTTCCGTGTGCGCATGCTTGGTGGCAGCCAGATCGGCTACGTCAAGGCGACCCGTCGCTGGTGGCAGCCGATCGAGGATCTGATGCATCGGGAGGGGCTCCAGGAGCGACCGGTGTATTTCATCTCCAGCAATACCCACAGCCTCGTCAACTTGTTGAGCGGCTCCGCCCGGCGCCATCAACAGGAGATCGTGGAGTACACCGAGCGCAGCAACAACCTCGAACTGGTGCCCGAGTTACGCAAACTCCGACAAGGTCAGTCGCGCGGCAACTGGGACAACTTTCTGTACTACGCCGCGCGCTCTTACTACGCGCAATCCGCGGAGGCGGGGGAGCGGCGGGCACATCGGACGAGGGAGGAAGAGGAGCGGGGCATCTTTTTCCTTGCCAGCCAGGCTGGCCTCGACGTTGCGGCGCAGGTCATCGTCCTCGATCGGCTGGTGGCGGGCGACCTCGACCCCAGACTGGGTACGCCGGCAGCGGACCGGCTGAAGCGCAGCCCCGCGATCCTGATCAACGTCAACTACCCCCTCGGACTGGGCGCCTACAACGTCCTGCGCGAAGTGGCGGAAAGCGTCGGCACCCTTCGGGGCGTCTACGTCCTCGGTAAGGCCGCGACCCTCAGCGCGAGCATCGGCGACATTATGATCGCGAATGTCGTCTACGAAGAGCACTCCGAAAATACCTACTGGCTGGACAATTGCTTCAGCTTCAACAGCGTGGCACCGTTCCTCGTCTACGGGTCGGCGCTCGACAACCAGCGGGCCGTCACCGTGCGCGGTACGTTCCTGCAGAACCGCGCTTATCTCGATTTCTATCACCGGGAGAGCTACACCGTGGTGGAAATGGAGGCCGGGCCGTACCTCAATGCGCTCTACGAAGCAGCGGAGTCCTCGCGCTATCCGATGCGGGAGAACATCAACTTCACCAAACTGCCCTTCGACTTCGGGGTGCTGCATTATGCCTCAGACACGCCCTACACACAGGCGCGCACCCTGGGCGCGCGCGGCCTCTCCTATTACGGCCTCGACTCGACCTATGCTTCGTCGGTCGCCATCCTGAGGAGGATCCTCGCGCAAGAGCAGGTCCTTACGGCCGACGTTGCGACGCCTCGTTGGGCGGACGCCGAAGCGCGCCAGGGCGCCTAGCCATGGGGTCCCTCCCCCTTGCGGGGGAGGGTCAGGGTGGGGGGTGTTTAGCGTCACCGTAATGGGACGTTGCTAGGCTGCGATCAGGTTCAGAAAATCCCCGAGCCCCCCTCCTCCCCACAAATGGCCGCCCTCACCGGCGGCCTTTTGTTTGCGCTGACGGATCAAGCCGCGCGTTTGCCTTTGCGGGCGGTGCGGCGTCGGGCGGCAAGGTCTTGAAGTGCAACGTCGATGCGCCGGTCCGAGGGATCCAGATGCTTGGCGCCCATCACGTGCCGCTGCGCCGCGGCCAGCTGGCCCCGCTCCATCTCCGCCAGCCCGAGTTGCAGAGAAAAACCTGGATCGACCGGGCAGGTCAGCGCCGCGCGCTCCAGGAACGAGAAGGCGTCGTCGCGCATCCCCATCTCCCAGAGCAAGGTGCCCAGCTCGGCCAGGATCTCGGGTTCATCGGGCGATTCGTTCAGGGCGCGGCGGTAGGCGAGCCGCGCGACTTCCGTGTGCCCCAGCTGACGGTGATCGCGTCCGATCAGGAACCACGTTTGCCAGGAGCTGGGGGCCAGCATCATCGTTCGGGAGTAGGCGACGCGTGCCTGTTCGCGATCACCCAACGCGTCGCAGGTCAGACCGAGACGGAAGGCCACCTCGGCGTTCTCGGGATCGGACCGACTGGCTTCCTCGAGAACCTCGCGCGCCCGCGCGTAATCGCGCAGACGATGGCAGACGGTTCCCAGCCGCAGCCGGGGCAGGGCCTCGGCGCCGGCGAGCTTGACCGCGGCCTCGTAGCGCACCAGCGCCTCCCGGACATTCCCTTCGCTCTCCGCCTGCCGGCCGCTTTCGAGCAGCCGCTCGGTCTCGGGCGTCATCGCTTACAACAACGCACCGCGTCGAACGGTCCTACGCAGGCCGTGTATCCATCAGGAAGCGGAGCAGTTCCGGCTCCTCCATCTCCTGGGCCGGGACGAGAGGCGTGTACTGCAGCCGCGCAGCAAGTTTCATTGCCAGCTCCACCTTGAAATCGACCGGCGTAAAGCCCTTATCGGTGAAGATGCCCAGCTTGCGGTCGCGGATCACCAGCGCAGCGCCTTGCTTGCGCGCTAGCACCGTCATTGCCGCCGCCCCGCCGCCGCGGGCTCATCCTCGAGGAGCGGGACACGTGCCATGAGTTGGGCACTAATGTTAGCGGGTGCCAGCGCGATCACCCAGTGTTCCACCCATCTTCCTGGCCCACGGCGCCTCGGGAGACGCCAGCAGCATGCGGCCCTACGTCAAGGCGCTCGAGAAGCGCCAGTTGAAGGCGAGCGCGATCGACCTTCCCATAGGCAAGGCCGAGAGAGCGGTGCCAGTGTTTGTCCAAAAGGTGCCAGCCGGATCGATCGCCGGTGGCCATTCCTATGGCGGTCGGGTAGCAAGCATGGCAGCCACCGAGGTGGACTATGCCGCGCTGGTGTTGCTCAGCTATCCGCTGCACCGTCCGGGTCATCCCGAGGACCTTCGCATGGAGCACTGGTCGAAGATCACCTGCCCCGTCCTCTTCTTATCGGGCGAATCCGACCCCTTCGCCCGTGTCGAGCTGCTCAAATCGTCGGTTCGCCGGCTGCCACAGGCAGAGCTGGTGACCTTTCCCGGTGTCGGGCACGGGCTGCTTCCGGTGATCGACGCCGCCATGGATCGTGTCGCCGCCTTCGTCAGACGGCTCCGACCATAGGCTGAACGGATGTGCACCGCGCCGGGCGATGAGGTCGGTCCTCCGGCGCCGGCCGCGGTCAGGGAAGAAGAGCGGACGCTGCGGGCCGGCGATGGCGCGGACTTGCGAGAGTTCGTTGCCCTCCCCGCGACCGGTTTTCGGCGTGGTGCGGTGCTGATCATCCATGACATTTGGGGATACACCGACTTCTACAAGGATCTGGCCCGACGGATCACCCAGCACGGCCAGGCGGCGGCGATGGTGGAGTTCTTTGGCCGCCAGGGGCAGCTGCCCGAGTCGATGCGGGCGCCAGAGCGGACCGGCACCAAGCCGGACGCGATGGCGCTTGCCGTACAGCGAGCTCAGCAATTATCGGACGAGCGATTCCTGGCCGACATGCAGACCGCCGTCGACGATCTCCTGGCGCGCGGCGCATCGAAGGTCGCCGCCTGGGGCTTTTGCATGGGCGGTCGACTCGCCTATGTTGCGGCCGCCCGAGTGACCGCGCTGGCGGGTGTGGTCGCCTATTACGGCCATCTCCGAGCCGAGCCAGGGCGCTTGTCGCCGCTTCAGCTCGCGGGTGAGATCAGGATCCCGGTCCTCGGTATCTTCGGCGGGGCCGACCCCGGAATCCCAGCCGAGCAGATCGCAGCCTTTCAAGACGCGTTGAAAACGGACAAAGAAATCGTCGTCTACCCGGATGCCCCGCATGGATTCCTTCGCTACGGGACGACCGAACACCGGGTGGCCATTGGCGATGCGCTGCAGCGAACCTTCCGATTCTTTTCGCGAGTGCTGACGACGCCCGGCTAGAGAGCCGCTCGCTTAGCCGCTGAAACCCTCCGGCAGCAGTACCGCGCCGCCGGTGGTTTGGACGTACACCTGCCAGCTGTAGTAGCCGAGAAAGGCTCGCTCGTTGGCGAACATCTGCTGGGCATAGAGCTGGACGGCGCGAACGTAGAGGTTGCTGGGGTTGTAGGCGTAGATCGCCCGGCTCATGTCCTGGGGCGCGCCGTGCGCCTTCAAGTAGCGGCCGGCCGCCTGGATGGCATCGTGCGGATTGTTGACGTCGCCGTGGCCGTAGCTGGCCCACGTGGCCGGCATGAACTGCATCGGCCCCTGCGCGCCCGCCGAGCTCAGCCCCCGGATGCGACCCATATTGGTCTCGATCAAGTTGATGGCGGCCAGGTACTGCCACTGGACGCCGTATGCCTGCTGTGCTTCGCGGTAATAACCAAGCAGGACCTCCGGCGCGGGCGGCGCGATGATCTGCCAATGCGGCAACGAGCTGCGTGCGCCGTTGAGGCTGTCGATCTGTTGCGCCGCGCCGAGGTTGTCCTGGATCGCCGAGCGCGCCGTTGGCGAAACGGCGTTGAGGACCGCCGGCACCCAGTCGGGGTGAGCGGCCAGGAGTTGATACGCGTGCTGCTGACGATCGCCCAGGCTGGCGTAGTCGTCGCCCGGAGTGTCGGCCATCCGAATCGTATCTTCGACGACGCCCAGCTCCGCGGCGACGTAGGCGGCGTCGATAACGACACGGGGTGTTGGTGTAGGTGAAGGAGATGGCGACGTCGACGGGCTGGGCGACACGCGTGCAACGGGTGGGCGCGCCTGCGTTGCCGCCTGGGCGGCGCCGCACGCCGCCAAGACGAACGCCAAAACGGGAGCGACCACCCGGATGCCGCGGACCCGCATCATTGCGCGCGGATTCTATGAGTTTCGGCGTTTATGAATCAATCCGGGGCGTACTAACGTTATTCGCTCCGTGAGCTATCCCTGGACCCGCGTGCCGAAGGATGCCCCCCCGCTCGATGCCTTGCAGTTGCGGTTGTTGCCGCTGGCCGACCTGTTCATGGGGCTGATGTGGTCGCGACCGGGCGGCCTCTCGTTGCGCACCACCTGGGTGACGCCCGCCACGCTGGGGCTTGCGGTGGCGGTCATCCTCGTCGTCGGCCTTCCGGGGCTAGGCGCCATCGTGTATGGCGTTGCGAATCGCCAGCTGCTCTTCGTCGTTGGGGGATTGGTCGCGACGGCGCTGGGCATCGGTGCGGCCGCCGTGGCTCTTTATGGCATCCGCCAACGCCGGCTGCCAGCGTCGGGTTAGGACCGCGACCGATCCGGTGTAGGCGCGGACGGGATCCCTACCGCGTAGACCGCCAGCCGATGATCGAAGGTGCCCATCCGCGTCACCCAATTTCCCGTACAGGTGATGAGCGTGAGGTGAGTGAGGCTGTCAGATGACGGCTGTGGCCCCTGACCGGCGACCGGTCCGGATCCGTAGATCTGAGCGAGAACGGCCGGGTCGAGGGTCTGCTGCAGCGTGTAGCTCACGATCTTGGTAACCAGGAAGTCCACGTCGAGCCCGGTCCGTGCGTCGTGGACGACCACGGCGTCCCCCGGTCGAAGATCCTTGAGGCGGGCGAAGATGGCCGGGCGGCCGAGGACATCATCGACGTGCCCCGCGATCGTGGCCGTGGTCGCGTCGCCCGGAATCCCCCCGCCCCGATACCAGAACACTTTCTGCCAGATGGAATCTTTGGCCGAACCCATCGGCGTGTCCATCACGTTTTTCGAGTTGAGCCCAACGCCGAGCACCGGGGCGATAAGCCGGAGCGAGGGCAGCCGAAGCTCGAGTGGCACGTCGACTGGGCCGGCGCGCAGATCGATGCTCGGATCGAACAATGGCGCTGGAAGCGGTTCGATGGCTCGCGTCGATGCGGGCATGGCCGATCTCGCGGCCACCGGAGACGAGTGGCGAGCCGGCTGGCCACTCGCCTGGGCATTTGCGCAGGCAGTCAGGAGGGCTGCCGCCATCAGCGCGGCCGTCAGCCGACCAGTCGAGCCGCGGCATGCGTACAGCATTGAAGTCCGCGCCAACCTTCCCGCCGTCCAGACTACTAGGTGCGGCGGCGGTCGCCTCGGATCGTCAAACCCGCGCCGACGGCGCCAGCGCCAGCGAGGACGCCGGCGACCAGGGCCAGGATCCACGGGAAGCTATCGTTCTGCATCGGGCCACCGCCGCCAGCCGGCGCTCCGGAGACGGTCGGGGCCGGTGTCGGGCCAGCCACCGTGACCGCGTTGCAACTGGTCGGCGCCGTGATCTGATCGTTGATCAACGTCACCGCACCGTTCCGCGCCAGGGCGCGTCCCTGGAGAATCACCCCATTATTGAGACTGATGCTGGTAAGGGCCATGATGGTCCCCACAAAGTTCGTCGTCGTGTCGAGGGTGGCCGAACTGCTGACCTGCCAGAAGACGTTGCAGGGCTGCGCACCGTTGGTGAGGACGACGCTTGCGCCGGGCGCGGTGACCAGCGTGCTTCCGATCTGGAAGATGAATACTCCGTTGCCGCTGAGCGTAAGGACGCCGGTCAGCGTTGGCGCCGTCGTTTGGCAATACGTGCCGGGAGTTAGGGTCGAGCCGCCGCCAAGATTCACGCCGGTCTTGTTGAAGTTGCAGGGTGACGACGCGGCGACACCATAGGCTGCGGTCAGGTCGTTCTTGGCGACACCCGCTGCAGCGGTCCCAGCCTGGATTGTCCCATTCACCACGGTCCCTGGAGGAAACCCGGTGACCGCGGCCGCTGGCGATATGCCGAGGCTGCCACTAACGACGGTGGCGCCGGTGTTCGTGACGTTGGGCGTGCCCGCGAGAATCGCGTAACTCGCGGCCGTCCCCAGTCCCGGGGCGGTGGACGCCAGCGCCACCATCGAGTTCACCCCGACGACAAGGATCGAGAGGGAGATGCCGAGCATGAGTCGTCGGGTTGCTTTCATGGCGGCATCATAGCCCAACTCGCAAGCAAACGTGCAACAATCCCAAAAACTGGTTGTCCTCCGTCCGGATTGTCTTGTATGCGCTGACTAACATTTGGCCCCCACCTATCCTGTTTGGGGATGCACGATCTCGGCCTGTCCATCGCAGCGGAACCGTTCGACTCCGACGACGCACGACGGTTGGTCGCGGCACTGGACGCCGGCCTGGCCGAGCTCTATCCTCCCGAGCAGCGCTTCGGACCGAACCTCAAGGCTGAACATCTCGAAGGGAGCCGTGGCGCCTTTCTCGTCGCGCGCAATGACGGCCGGGCGGTCGGGTGTGGCGCCATCCGCCTCATCGACCCGACGACGGCTGAGGCGAAGCGGATGTACGTCGAACCCGATCAGCGCGGCAAGGGAGTCGGCCAAGCGGTGCTGGCCAGCCTTGAGGCGGCCGCCTTGAAGCTGGGCGTGCGGCGCCTTGTGCTCGAGACGGGCATCTACCAGGATGCGGCGCTTTCCCTCTACCGGCGCGCCGGCTTCAAGCAACTCGATTGCTGGGGGGAGTACGCAACCTCGCCCACGAGTATCTGCTTCGAGAAACAACTCGTTTAGCATCCCCGTTATGAGCACAGCGATTAAGCCGCCCAATTACCGAACCGGCAAGATCTGCTACATCGAGATTCCTGCGACGGACGTTGAGCAGTCGGCCGAGTTCTACCGACGTGCCTTCGGGTGGCAGACCCGACAGAGAGGCGATGGTTCGACGGCCTTCGACGACACCGTCAACGAGGTCAGCGGTACATGGGTCGTCGGACGGCAGGTTGCCGCCGAGCCGGGACTGATGGTTTACATCATGGTTGCGAACGCGGCCGATGCGGTTAAAGCGGTCGCCTCTGCAGGGGGTGAGATCGTGCATCACGTCGATCCGCATGCCCGCGAAGTCGTCGCAACGTTCCGCGACCCCGCGGGAAATCTGATCGGGATTTATCAGCAGCCCGGCTTGGCCGAAGCCGAGGCGCGCGAATCAGCGGCGGTCGTACATCAATTTTCTGATTAGCGAGGAGGTCATCCATGGCAGACGCCCCCACAACCGAAAAGAAGGAAGCGGTTCATACGAAGAGCCTCGACGTTCCCGACGAAACCCGCCCGTTCGGCCATGGCAAGATGGAGGTCGTTCACGTCGGCGGTGTGACCATCATCCGCTTGCACTATGAGCCCGGCTGGAAATGGTCTGCGGATGTCAAGCCGATTGCCAAGACCGATCGCTGCGAAGTTGAGCATGTGGGCTACATCGTCCAGGGGCGGTTGAAAATCGTCGGCCGCGATGGCTCGGAGGGGGAGATTAAGGCAGGCGACGGCTTTGTCATCCCGCCTGGACACGATGCCTGGACGGTCGGCAACGAAACAGCAATCCTGCTCGACGTCAAGGGTTCCCCAGCGCGATAGGCCGCTACGCTGTCTCGCGGCGCGGAACCCGGATGGTCACCTCGGTCCCCTGGCCCGGCGCGCTGCTGATCAGAATGACACCACCGACGGAGGCGGCTCGCTCACGCATGGAGCGCAAGCCCAAATGACCCGGGAAGGATTTCCCCGCATCGAACCCGCGGCCGTCGTCGCGCACGCGCAGCACGAGCTCCCCGGCACTCGCCTCGAGCGTGATCACGACCGCCCGTGCGCCGGCGTGCTTAGCGATGTTGTTGAGCGCCTCCTGCCCAACCCTGTATAGCGCCTCTTTGATTGCGGGGACCGCCTCCGGTTCGTCGGTCGCGTCCATGGTGATGGAAAGCTGGTGCCGGGCTCGAACCGCCGCAATCTGCCTTTGGAGTGCGGCCACCAGCCCTTCCTGGCTGAGGAATTCCGGCCGAAGCTCGAATATCAACGCTCGCATCTCCGCAAGTCCCGCCTCGGCAAGGCCGTACGCATCCCGAAGGATTGCCTCGAGCCGTGCCGGGTCGGCAGCGCCAATGTGCTGCGCGGTTGCGATGTCCAGCACGATCGCATAGAGGGCTTGCGACACCGAGTCGTGAAGCTCGCGAGACAGACGTTGCCGCTCCTGCACCGCGCGGAGCTCAGCCCCCTGCAGTGCTATGGCCAGCTGATTGGCGCCGACCCGGACGAGCAACCGGTCATAACTGGAAGGAAAATCGTCCCGTCGCATCCCCGCCACCACGATGCCCGACGCCGGACCGGGGGGCCCGATCGACGCCGATGCCAGGCCCACCGAGGCGCCCGTCGAGCTGATCGGGGGCGGGAACGCAAAGCCCTCCAATGACGGGAAGGAGCGCAGCCCGCCGGCAATGCCCGATGCCGCCAGGTCACTGGCCCGAGGATCGAGGCTGAGGGCTTCGATCAGCGATCCGGATTCATCTGCTGCAGGCAGCCGCGCGTAGACGAAGTCCACGCGCAGCGTCCGGAGGAGAGCGTCGGTGAAACTCTCGACGATGACTTGTGGCGATTGGCCGAGCCAGATCGCGGGAAGCGCGGTCAGGGCGACGAGGTCACGGAGATTTCGACGGAGTTCGGCGGCATCGTCCACTGAGAGACTGGCCGCCGGCGTGACACCGTCCGAACTCAGCCGGTTAACGTGCGAACCTCAGTTCAGCGCTGTTGGCGCGCGGCCGTGGAGCTCCAGGAGAAACTGGTCGGGCGGCACAAAGAATGGATTCTCGTGGAGAGTCCCGCCGATGATCGCCGTCGGATGAGTCCGCAGGACGTCCATCACTACGCCGGCGCTGAACTGCGTGAGGTCGTAGCAGCACACGAGTGGATCGGCATGGCTGGCCGTGAGGTAATTGACCCGCGCCTCATACTCGATGAGGTCATCGACGCCCGGACGATCCTGGAGGGCCCATTCCACCGTGGCCACGAGTCGCGTCAGCGGGAATCCCTCCGTTTGCCCGGCGCTGAGCCGCTCCTCGAGCAGCGTGAGCATCGCGTCCGGAACGAAGTGCCCGCCCCGAAGGTAGGCCTCTTCCCAGACCCGCAGTTCCAGCTGCTGGCTTGCCTCTGCGGCCGCCGTGTCGATGCCGACGCCCTCGAGCCGGCGGACGTGTTCCTGCCGCAGCTTGGGATCGACGATATGCAGCGCTCGCTCGTTACGATCGAAGCCCTCCTTGATGAAGGGCAGCAGGACGGTGTAGAACTCATCCGGGCTGCGGAAGAACGCGCACACGTGACGGTAGGTCTGCAACGGCGACCCGGCGAGTCGAACCTCAGCCATTACCTGTGCCATGGCCCCCTCCTTGCGGCCATCCTACCGCACGCAATCGCACGCGTCCAGCCTGAGAAATTGGCTACATCGGCTCCTTCGTTGATGACACAAGCCCGGTCCGGATCGCGTGCAGCGCGGCCTGAGTTCGGCTGGCTGCCTGGAGCTTGCTCAGGATGTTCCTGACGTGAGTTTTGACCGTCTCTTCCCCGACGCCCAGCTCTCGCGCGATTTGCTTATTGGCGCGCCCGAGGGTGACCAGGCGGAGGACTTCGATCTCGCGAGGGGTCAGCGGTTCCGGACGCTCGGGAGCCTTCACCTGGCGGACCAGCTGGGCCGCCGCCTCCGGTGAGAGAAAGACCTGGCCGGCGGCGGCTGCTCTGATGCTTCGGTGCAGGTCCTGCAGGGAGGCGTTCTTGAGCAGGTAGCCGATCGCGCCCGCCCGAATGGCGTCGGCCACGGACGCATCCTCGAGAACGCTGGTCAGCACGATCACCGCGACCTCCGGATAGTCCCGGCGGATCGCGGCAGTGGCCGCGATTCCATCCATCTCGGGCATCACCAGATCCATCAGCACGACGTCGGGTTCCAGGCGTCCGACCATCTCGACGGCCTCGCGGCCGTCGCCCGCCTCGCCGACCAATTCGAGGTCTGCGTCCAAACCGAGGAACGTCCTCAACCCCAGGCGGACCACTTTGTGGTCATCGGCGACGAGTACACGGATTGGCACGGATCTCCCCGCGCTCTGGTCGGTGAGCGCTTCCCCCCCAAAAATAGCATCGTCGACCATCCAACAGTCCAGTCGCTCAAGCGACGGTGGCATCCACACCATCCAGCATTAGCCTGGTGCACTCCGCACACGCCACCCAGACGCGGTCCGCCTCTCCTGGCACGTTGACGACCGCATGGAAGGTGGTAGCACTCCGTCGCCTGCCCTGGTGACGCAGGGTTTCACAATAGGTCGGGATCTCCACCCGCGAGCTCAGCAGCTGCGCTTCGGCGATGGGCAGGTGGATCCAGTGCGGCTGGCCATCATCGAGCTGCTGGCGCGCCACCCGCAAGCCCAGTCGAATTTGGCGGATTGTGTCGGGGGTCACCGAGCTTCTCAGTGTCCGTGATGCGCCGGCTGCCGACATCGGCCAACTCAGGGAAGCGCGACCCCCACTTCTGAGGGGTCGTGAAGCTCCCCTGATTGAGGGATGGTTTAGCGGACGGCTATCAGCGCGACCTTCAGATCTGAAACGCCCAAATATAGGTTGACCTGCCGAGCGCTCGGCCCCAACCCGGCGTAGGCATAATCGATATTGACGCTGGCCTCGCGCAGCTTGTGGGCGATCTTTCCGAGGGCACCAGGTCTGTCTGGAAGCGCGGCGATCAAAACCTCTTCTTCGGTCGTTTCCCAGCGATGCTCCGCAAAGACCCTTTTTGCCGCCGCGGGCTTGTCAACGACCATCCGGATCGTGCCACGATTTTCAGTGACGGTCGCCATGAATGCCACGATGTTGACCTTCTTGGCCCCCAGTGCGGAGCCAACTTCTCCCAGCATTCCGGGACGATTCTCGACCCAAACGGTCAGCTGCTTAGCTTTGGGCATACCTCCGTCCCTCTCTGTTCAGGCGTTCAACAGTCCGAAGATGCCCGCCAGGAGGAGCCACGCGCTCGCGAGCAGAACGACTCCCCAGCCGGCACCGCTCGCGATGCCATGGGCGAGGCCATGGCGGCGACGCCGGATTTGACTGCGACGGTGTGCGAGTGACGACAATCCGATTGGTGCCACGACGTGCTGGACGTTCTGCCTGACGCCGATCAACTGACTCTCCTAGACGCTGAACATGTCGGTTTCTGACAGATCCGCTGCGGCTCGTGAAGGGCCGATCTCCGTCGACCGGCCCTTCGATAGATCGGAGGCGCGGTTAGCCTAAGCCCGGCCCCAGCTGCGGCCGTGGCCAGTTCCGAGTCGACCAGCCACGAGGCTGAACAAGACGACGACGATGATCGCGCCGAGGATCGCTGAGACGATCGGGAGCCCTTCGATTGAAAGTGTCGGCAAGATGACGAGGTGAAGGACGTCCACCATCAGCCAGGCCCCCACAAAACCGGCCACGGTCGCCCCGATCCAACCGAATGGCATGGAGCGACTAATCACGCGCTCGGCGATCAGGCCGCAAACCGCGGCAACCAGGATCAGGACGATGAGATGCAGTATGGTCATGCCGCGCCTTCGGCGTGTCCCGTCCGATTCATCATGCGAATCAGGGAGACAATTCCCCAGCCGATCAGCGAGTAGATGGCGATCGCCACCAGCGACTCGGGTTCAAGGATCGAACGGCCCTGGACGGTAGTGTTGAAGATGCCGTGGAACGGCGCGACCAGCGGCTGGGTGACGTCGTACATGAACGTCACGAAGCCGGATACGGTTGAGCCTCCGAGCAGCTTCAAGATGAAGCGAATTGCCAGGATGACGTCAACGAACCCGACAATCCACCAGATTGCTTGAATCGCACGATCGTTGTAGTCGCCTACGTGAGCCGTTGTCACCGACGTGCGCGAGACCCGATTGGTCCCGACCGACGACGCCGACGGCTCCGCCGAGGCCGCCGGCTGCGCCGCCGTGGTCTCCCGACGAACGGTCTCCTGTTCTAGTACCTCAGCCATGATTCCTCATCTGTGATGCGCGATTTTGTGCGTCGGCGCACCCACACTTAGTGTGACCCTCGGACATCGGCAAGTCATGAGCTTTCCTCATGCCGTCGCAGCCGTTTGGTCCGATTGGACAATGCCCAACCGTTCCAGGGCGAGTCCCGCGTCCCAGCTGGTCCAACTCTCCAGGATTTGACCGTCGACCACGAGGCTGCGGGTTTCGCCGGTCAGCGTACCCCTGGTTGTATCAGCCGAAGTCTGTCCGCGAGCGGTCCAACACAAGCTGACCCCATCCTCGTCGACGTCCAGGTGGTCGATCGCGACATGGAGGCCGGGAAAGGCGGCACGGTAGAACGCGACGCTAAATTTGATGCCTTCGGGGCCCTGGACGAGATCGGGGATTAGCCCGCCGTGATTGACGTAGGTTGGCGCGAACAGCCCATCCGCGAGCTCGAGGTTCCCAGCGTTCCATATTTCGTCGACGACCCGCTGCACCAGAGCTGCGTTAAATACCAAAACACGGGCCTCGCAGGCCAGTCTGGCAGTCCGGTCGTGCCTTGTCATGAAGTTCCCTCATATACTTCATATACTTCCCCCAGAGGGTGGCCGCAGCCATCATCCACCAACGGAAAATGCAGGGCACTGATCCCCGCCAGTTGCGGACCCCGGCCCGAGTGTTGACGGTTCTAGGCCAACCCGTCCTCGCCGAAGTTGTCCGGCTTGCCCTCAGTCACGGCCAGTTCCAGACACGCATCGCAGCGGACGAGGCCGAGGCAACGGCAATGCTCGGCGAATGGCAACCGCATATCGCCATCATCGACATGGATATCAGCAAAGGGGAGCTCCTGGATCGCCTCAGCGCGGCCACGACACCGGTCGGGCGTATTCCAGTCATTGCCCTCACCCGGCGGGGCGACCTGCAAACCAAGCTGGCGGCTTTCGACCGAGGCGTCGACGACATCCTCGTTGTCCCTTTCTCGCCTGAGGAGCTCGTCGCTCGCACGCTGGCCGTCATGCGGCGAACCTATCGGGAGGCCATTGCGTTCACGCCCGTCATACGACTCGGTGAGCTGGAGGTGGATATCCTCCACCGTCGCGTGCGGTCTGGTTCGACCGAGTTGCACCTTACCTCGCTGGAGCAGAGCTTGCTGTATCTGCTGGCGGCCAACGCCGGCAGGCTCGTGACCCGCGAACAGATCCTGGACAACCTCTGGGGCGTCGACTATGCGGCCGAGAGCAATGTAGTGGACCGCCACGTCCGTAATCTGCGGACGAAACTGCAGGACGATTGGCGGCGACCACGCTTCATCGCGACGGTTCCAGGGCGTGGCTACCGCTTCCTCCCCGCGCTTACGCAAACGACAGCCTGACCCCCAGGGCGTCGATCGAGAGCTGCCAAAGGCGGGCGGTCCCACCCACCAATTAGCGAACTCATCAATTGTGATATGGTTACAGTAACTCACCGACAAATCATGTAGCTCGTTCTTATGGTTCGCCTCTGAGTCCTTTCGCAGTTTGGCGCGGCGTCTACAGGCGCGGCGTATTGCTGACCACCAGGACCCAAGGGAGCGGACAATTCAATGAACAAGATCCAGCGGCCTGTGATCGCTCTTTCAATCGTCGTCTCAGCCCTCGTCCTTGGCGCATGGCCGATGGCGGCGTTGGCCGCCACCCAACCGCGCTTGGGGACGGCTGCAAATTTCGCCGTTCTGGCCGGAAGTGCTATCACGAATACCGGACCAACGGTGATTAGTGGCGGACTCGGGTTGTTCCCCGGTACGGCAGTGTCGGGGTTCCCGCCGGGGGTAGCCTCTACTCAGCGCAAGACCGACGCCGTGGCGCGTGGCGCCAAAGACGCTCTCGTGACCGCCTACAACGATCTGGCGAGTTGGCGGCCGACCCGCAGTTTGACCGGCCGGGATCTGGGCGGCATGACCCTCACGCCCGGCGTATATACCTTCTCTTCATCGGCACAACTAACGGGAACGCTCACCCTCAGCGGCAATGGGATCTTCATTTTCCGGACGGGCAGCTCCCTCACGACGGCGACCAGCTCAAGGGTTGTCGTCACTAACGGCGCTAACGGGTGCGGCGTCTATTGGAAGGTCGGCAGCTCGGCAACGCTCGGATCCGGAACGCAGTTCAAGGGAACGATAGTTGCCCTGACCTCGATCACGATGGTTACGGGAGCAACCATTCTCCCGGGTAGGGCCCTGGCACGGAACGGCGCGGTGACGATGGACACCAATCGCATTAGCATGCCGGCCGGCGGCTGCAGTGCAACTGGCACGACAACTGGCCCAGGTACGACAAGCACCGGTACGACAAGCACAGGTACGACTGGCACCCTGGCGCAGACTGGCGGCGGTCCCCTCCAGGGGAGTTCCCCATGGTGGGTACTGGCGCTGTTTGCCGGGGTCGCTAGCTGCCTGGGCGGCTTGAGTATCGGCCTCCGGAGGACAGCGCTTACTGCTACCAGGAAGGTGTCACGCTAGAAAAGCCCGAAGCGCTCAAGAGCGCGCTGGACGAGGAAGCAGGACCAGCGCGCTCTTCAAATACCTTGAGTCACGTTTTGGCGGTGCGTCCGCAACTAGATAACCCCGGGCTTGAGCAATGACGAGGGCCATGCTGGAACGCAGCCGATGAACCGGGTATGGGGAGTAGCCCGTGGCGGACACTAATCGAACATCTGAGTTTGAAAAGCGAGCCATAGGCCACTACAACCCGGTCCAGACGCTGTCGGTCTCCTTGGGGCGTATGCCTCGGGTGATTCGTCGAGAGACAGGGCCATGCCGCGACGTCGTTGGCTGTGTGGCGGTCAGGCGAGAGGCTTGGTAACCATTTCGATGAGTTCGTCGTGGGCGGAACCCTGGACGACGAGTGGCGCCATCCCTCGAAAGAGCTTCATTGCCTCCGCATCGGATTGAAAGGCGGAGCTGACTTTGGCAAAGGAGGCTAGATCTGAATATTCCTCTTCGATGACGGCCTCATTTCCAGTGCCGACAACGGGAGTCCATACGCTTGATTCTGGCCAGCCGCGTTTATGAGCAACGGCGTTCAGCTCCTCGACGGTCTTCAAGAAGTCGTTGAAGCGTCCGTACATAACCTGCTGATAGGCTCGGTGGCGATACATCACGTCCCTCCCTGGCAGCACTGCCACTGCCCCGATTGCGAGGCGTTCTCGAACACAGAATATCCGCTTCCGGACGGGTTGTGGAGAACTATGGCGGACGCTTGGACGTGGTCTGGTAGCCCGTGGCGGACACTAATCGAACAATCGAACTTGGCTCGGCACGGTGGGGGCAATGCCGGGAGAGGCCGGCTCCCCAGATAGTCCGTAAGCGCTAAAGGAGGCCCTGGCCTTCCGGAGTGCCAATCGCGGCCTCAGACATCTCACGCAGGAGGTGCGTAGCCGCTCCTCCTCGCGGCTAAGCTGATTCGGTGGCCGAGCGACATCCGTGGAATAGTGCCTACGAGGGATCGCCGCCCTGGGACATAGGCCGACCCCAGCCCGAGTTCGTGCGGCTTGCGCAGGCCGGCAAGCTGATGGGGCGGACCCTCGACGTGGGCTGTGGAACGGGAGAACACGTAATGCTTGCGGCGCAGCACGGTGCTGACGCTACGGGAGTCGACATCGCCGAACTTGCGATCGAGCGTGCTCGAGCCAAGGCGAAAGAGCGCGGCATCAGGGCGACCTTCGGGGTCGCGGACGCGCTCCACCTCGAGCAACTGGGGCTACTTTTCGACGTGGTTACCGACAGTGGGGTCTTCCACGTCTTCGACGACGAACAACGCCCGAGCTTTGTCCAGAGCCTCCATTCTGCCCTTCGGCCGGGTGGCATGTACTACATGATGTGTTTCAGCGATCGTCAGCCCGGCGACTGGGGCCCCCGCCGGGTTTCCAATGCGGAGCTGAGGAGCGCCTTCGCGGTTGGCTGGTCGATCGACTTGATCAAACCGGCGTTGTTCGATGTCACGATCGATTCCAACGGGGCTCAGGCGTGGTTGGCAGAGATACGACGCGAGCCTGAGTGAAGCGGCTGGGTGGGCGCCGAAACCCAAAACAGTTCAACTGCGACCAGACATCGAGTCACCGCGTACGGGCGGTGCTGTACACCGGAGTGCGCTCATCCGCAAGCCTCGACGATTCAGCACCCTGCTACGGGTTGCTGGTAGCCCGTGGCGGACACTAACCGAACAACCGAATTGGGCGAGCGGGAGACCTAGTAGGTCAAGCCCAAAACGATGGCGAGAGCACGGTCAACGTCGTTGAGTTCGTTGCGCGCCAACAAACCGTGCGAGTCCCCTAGGCGGCTGGGGTCTATAGCGCCAATCTGTTCGACCAGCACTCGAGTTCGCGTGCCCTCGATCTCTACTTCAGGCCTGAAGGAGGCCGGAAGGGCATGAATAGACGTCGGCGCGATGATGACGGTCGACAGGGCTAGCAACTCCTCCGCCTGGAGAACGACTCCGTACCGCCGGCCAGCCTGCTCATGGCCCCGCACGGCGCGCGGTGCCCGAAGTCGGAAAATTTCACCCCGCTGCACGTAGGGATTCCATTATCTTGGCGATTTTTTTCTTCTCGGCTCGGTCCCGCCGATCGGCGTTCAGGCGTTCCGCCTCATTCGCGAGGTCGGCCCGGCGCCTAGAGCGCGCCAAGGCAATCAGCGCCTCCCGGACCGCTTCCGATTGGCTTCGACCTGACTTCGTCAGGACTCGGAGGGCGTGTTGAGCATCGTCATCCAGCCGGATCGAGATCGCCCGTTCCATCCAGAAGAGCGTATCACAATTGTAAGACAAGCGCCTTGCTGCTACCTCTGTGTACGGGCGTTTGGCAGTGGAAGCGCTCTCGGGTAGTTCAGGCCACCCCCTGAGCGTAGTCGCAGGTTCCAGAAGGGTTGTATGCGTTCCGAGCACTAGGCCCCGGGTACTTTCCCTAGGCTGGCGGCGAGTCTAGCTCCTCCATGCGCCAGCTAGCCACATCGATCAGCACCGTGTAGCGCGGATGAATGGGCAGTTTCCCGCCGCCAGGCGCGTCGACGGGCGCGGCGATCGGCGCAGTGACTGTCACTACCCAAGTGCAGCGGTCGGGCGCAATGCGCGGGTCTCCTGAGCTTGATCCGGCGTCACGCCACGCCTGGGCGTAGCCCTCCTCGACGGCGACCACCGGTGCGTTCAGGTCCGGTGGGTTGGCCGCCTGGTACCGACGGGCCCCAGCGACGGCGGCGGCCTGGCTCAGTGGCGCGAGCCCAGCGGGGGGCGGCGCTGCCGGGGGAAAGCTGTCCTTTGAGGCCGGGTCTGCCCCTGGCAACGTTGCGCCTAGGGAGCACGAGGGGGAGGCGGCAGCAAGCGGGACGGTAGCCGGATGGGCACCGCAGGCAACCAGCAGCAAGGCTGGAAAAACTACGGCAAGAGGGATGCCTCTCATAGAGTCTTCCCCCCCTCACCGTACAGTATTCCATGACCATTCGGGGACGGCGGATCTACCTGTCGACGACCAAGGCCGAAGCCGCCCTCCTCGACGTTCTCAAACAGCTCACCATTAGTGGCAGCACGGCTCAGGAGCTTCGTGGGGCGATTGTCGAACGATGGCAGCAGGAAACGCCTGAGGGTCACTCAGAGGCCGTCAAAGCCATGCGGGCCTCCATCCGCGAGCAGGACCAACGGATCAAGCGTCTCGTGGGGCTATAGGTCTCGGGCGAGGTGAGCCGCGAGCACTTCCAGAGCCTCAAGGCCGACTACGAGGAGGTCAAGCTCAGCAAGCTCGAAGCGCTGAAGGCGCTGGAAGAGGACGCGAAGGACCAGCGCGTCGTACTGGACGAGGCTCTGGTAATCCTCGGCGACCTTCCGGCTCTCTGGACCAGCCTCGATGACAACGGCAAGCAAGCCTGGGTTCAGGTGCTCTTCCAGAAGCTAGTGATCAACGACCGAGGAAAAGTGGTCGATCGCGTTCTTAACCACCCCTTCGACGAAATCCTCGAATTCAAGAGGGGGCGTTCGATTAGTGTTCGGTTAAGTAGCCCGTAGCGGATTCGAACCGCTGATCTCCGCCTTGAGAGGGCGGCGTCCTAGGCCTCTAGACGAACGGGCCGTGCAGCGCGGCACTTATTATAGGTAGCGAAACTCCAGCCTTCAGAGGATTTGATGTGATCTTCGATCCAACCAGCGTCAACTATGTGATGAATACGCTCCAGGCCGCTAGTTATCTCGGCGTGCCGACGGATTTGATCGACTCGATGGTCGAAAAGGGCACCATTCCGTTCACGAAAGTTGGTGAACGCACGGTCTTCTCCAAGGCCGCACTCGACCACTGGGTCTACGCGAAGTCGATGGAGAGCCTCCGCGAGGACCTGCCCAGCCTGGGCTTCCAGGGTCGAAAGGCGGGCTAATCGGTGCGGATCACTCGTCTCCTGCGCGCTGCCGTCTTCTTTCTCACGCTGGCCGCGGTCGCGCAGGAGCTGAGCAAGCCGGAGGGTCAGCGCACCTGGCACGGGCGGGTGGCGGGGGTTCCCTATGACTTTCGCTTTCCGACCTTCAAGCGGTTCCGCGACGCCTACTGGAATCCCGAGGATCCCCGCATCTTCACCGAGCGCGTCGTCGGCATCGGCTGGGCCGTGAACTTCGGCCGGCTGATCCCGTGGCTGCAAGACGGGTATCGCCGGCTCGCCGAGCGTACCTGACCGTCGGAGTGACGGTCCGGTAACTTCCGCTTCGGGCGAGTGACAGCCTTTCTGCCACTCTCCGTTCTACTAACGTGCCCGCGCCCAGCCAGCGCCCCTGTCCTGCCATATCTTGCCGCCTGCATGGGGTCACAAACCCGGCATGAGCGGCCTGCAGGACTTCTTCGCGCCATTCAGCCACCTCCTCTTTGCCAACCGCGACAAAGCCATCGTCCTGCTGGGGATCTTGTTGGGCTGGTTCACGATCCAGCTCCTGATCGCCCGCTGGCGCAACGAACGCCTACAACGGGACCTGGCGGCAGCCAAGTCGGCTCCGGCCAGCTCGAGTCAGCGGCGCTACGCTCCGACCCTGCAGGTAGAAGAGCCTCCCGTTGAAAGTGGGGGTCTGCCGCCGGTAAAGGGCGGACGCTCGTACGCCCGTAACCTCGGCACGGCATTGTCGAAGGCCGGGATCGCGACGCAGCCGATCTACTCACCGCCCTCGCCACAGGGCTGGGCCCCTCCACCGATCCCCGGCCAGGCGGGCGTGGGTCAGCCGCCACAGGGCGCCCCGTACGCACCGCCAAACGCGCCATGGGGCGCGCCACCGCAGCAACCATCGCCGTGGGGCTTTCCGGCCGCCCCTGGCCGGCCGATGCCTCCGCAGTCGCCAGGTCAGGCGCCGTTCTACCAGCCGCAGCCGTCAATGCCGCCGCAGCAGCCAACGGCGATGCCGCCGATGACCCCGCCGCAATCGGCGCCTGGCTTCTTCGGGCCACCGCAGGCGCCGGCCTTTTCGCACCCCTCGTTCGCTCCAGCGACCAGCGGTCAGACCGCACCGGCACAAGCGAACGCCCAGCCGAGCGCACCGGTTGGGCCGCCGATGGCGCCGCCGTACGGCAACCCACCGGCTGCTCCAGCTCCTGAACCGGCCGCCCAGGACGCTGGCCGTCGCGGAAAACCGAAGCGCCGACGCTTCAACTTCAACGTGCTGGAAAACCTCGAGAAGATGGTGCAGACGAGGTCGGAGCCGCTACCGCCTACCGGGTGGACACCGCCCGCGGTCGCGCCCCCGATCCCGGCAGCACCCGCGCCCACCATCCCGCCGGTCATAACCACTCCCGAATTGAGGGTCGTCCCGCCGCCGGCGCCGGCGGTGGAGGCCGTGAGTTCTGTCAAAGAGTCGCCCGCCGAGGCGCCCTCCCTGTCGTTGCCCTTCGGCCCGAGCGTCGAGGAAGTGCCTGATGCGACGGAGCCGGAGAGCGCCGCGACCGAAACCGAGGAGGCGACCGTTGCCGAGGAAGCCGACGAGCCGGCGGTTGCGAGCGAATCGGACACTCCGACGGCCGTGAGCGAAGCGGACGTGCCGCCCGCTGCGGTCGAGGCGGAGGCGCCGACCGCCGAGGTGGAGGTGGAGCCGGAGCCGGAGCCCATCACCCCACCCGCGCCGCCGCGAAAATCGATGCGCGAGATGCTCTTTGGCGAGGAAGCTCCGGCTGCGGCCGAAGCGGAGCCGACCCCGGCGCCAACCCAATCCGAGCCCGAACCGGCGTCAGCCGAATGGAGCTGGCGCCCGACCCGCTGGGAACCCGCCGAGGACGGCGAGAAGACGCCTGCGACGGAAACCGCGGCCAAGGGGCCGACGGCCGAGGAGCCTGTCGTGGAGGACGAACCGGTCGTCGACGACGCACCAGCGGCGGTGCCCGTCGCCGAAGCCAATGAGCCGGAGCCATTCGCGCCGTGGAAGTCCTCGGTTGCCTCGGCATCAGTCTTCGAATCCGAGCCGGCCAACGCTGAGGCCGACCAGGCCCCCGCGGTCGGCTACCCTCAGACCCCCAGCTCGGACACCGGCAGCGGGCCGAGTGCTGGCACGATCGTCATCATCGAGGACGATGAGACCGCAGCGAGCTATTACGCGACGCTGTTCCGCGGCAACGGCTATCGGGTCGAGGTGGCCAACGATGGCGTGTCTGGCGTCGATCTCTGCACCCGCGTCCAGCCGCAGGTGATCCTGCTCGACGTCATGATGCCGCGCCAGAACGGCATCCTGGTGCTGCAGACGCTGCGGGCCTCCGATGAAACGAAGAACACACCGGTCGTCGTGATGTCGAACTTCAGCGAGCCGACGCTGATCAAGCGCGCGATCCAGCTCGGGGCCCTGGAGTACGTCATCAAAACGCAGGTGGA
>DATBYU010000030.1:0-41152 GCA_036513555.1 Candidatus Dormiibacterota bacterium
CCAGGCCAGCGCTGAGAGGGCGGTATCGATGCCGCTCGCTCCAGCCTCGATCGCCGCGTAGTACGAAATCGGCGCGAGCGCCGTCGTGGAGTGCGAATGGACGCTGACGGGCAGCTTGGTGGCGCTCGCGATCGCGCTGACCAAGGCGCGGGCGTCGATCGGCGCCAGGATACCGGCGACATCCTCGATCCCGATCCAGTCCGCGCCCATGGCTTTCAACCGGCCCGCCGATTTGACGGTGCGGGCCTCGTCGACCACCGGGCTCGGGCTGTAGACGAGCGCCCCGATGACGCGCGCCCCTGCTTTCCGGGCCGCTTCAATCGGCACCTCGAGGTTTCGGAGGTCGTTGAGTGGGTCGAACATTTTCACGACGCGAATGCCGTCTTCGACGGCCTGCTCGATGAAGGCTCGCACGACGTCGTCGGGCTGGTGCGCCTGTCCGAGCAGCGTTTGGCCGCGAATCAACATCTGCAGCGGCGTCTTAACGATCGCGGCCCGCAGCGCGCGCAGTCGCTGCCACGGATCTTCCTTCAGTGCGCGGACTGAGGCAGCGAAAGTCCAACCGCCCCACGCATCGAGTGCGTGGTACCCAATGTCGTCCAGGGTCTTGGCGATCGGCAACGCGTGCTGCAGCTTGAGGCGGCCCTGGATGAGGCTCTGCTGCGCGTCGCGCAGCACGGTCTCGGTGATCAAGACCCTGGGCACGGCGCTAATTGTATTCCGGCGTTTTTAGGACGGCTTAGGCGACCGGTTGGCCTCCCGTCGCTTGACCAGTTTGTCCCTCGCGGCCGGGTCGTTGAGGGCCAGAATTGCCATCGCCAGGTGCGCGGCGTTTCTCGCCCCGGCATCGCCGATGGCGACCGTGGCGACCGGGATCCCGGCCGGCATCTGGGCCATTGAGAGCAGCGCGTCCAGCCCACCGAGTGCCCCGCCCGACATGGGCACGCCGATCACAGGCAAGACGCTCCAGGCGGCGACCACGCCAGGGAGGTGCGCCGCGCCACCCGCGGCAGCAACCAGCACCTTGATACCGCGTCCTTCAGCCTCGATCGCCCAGGTTCGGCATCCCTCGGGGTCACGGTGGGCCGAGCGGACCACCACCTCGTACGGAACGCCGTAGGCGTCGAGCACCTCACAGCAGCGCTGCATCGTCGGACGGTCTGACTCGCTACCCATGACAATACCGACCAGGGGCGCATCGCTCATGACAGGGCCGGCGCCTCCAGCTCGCGCAACGCGAGGTCACGGCGGCAGGTCATGCCCTGGAAGGTGATGCGGTCGACGTTGGCATAGGCGCGATCGCGTGCCTGCGCCATCGAATCGCCGAGCGCGACCAGCGTCAGCACGCGGCCGCCGTTGGTCACGTAGCCGGCGGGACCGGCGGTCGTTCCGGCATGGAAGGCCAGGACCCCGGGCTCGAGGCGGCCCAGCCCATCGATCGGGTAGCCGGTCTGATACGTGCCCGGATAGCCGCGCGAAGCGAGGACGACGCCCACACTTGCTTGCTCTGGCGATGACAGCGTGACACCGCCCAGGTCGCCGCGGGCGGTCGCCTCGAGCAGCGGCACGAGGTCGCCGGCCAGCCGGGGGAGGACCACCTGCGCCTCCGGGTCACCGAAGCGCGCATTGAACTCGAGCACCTGCACATCCGAGTCGGAGACCATCAGGCCGGCATAGAGGCAGCCGCGATACGGCGTTCCGTCTTCGCGCAGTGCCCGGACCACCGGCCGCAGCACGGCATCCAGGGCGCGCTCGACGTCGTCATGACCGAAGAACGAGACCGGTGAGTAGCCACCCATGCCACCCGTGTTGGGGCCTTTGTCATCATCGAGGGCCCGCTTGTAGTCACAGGCCGGCGGGAGCGCCACCACGCGCTCGCCGTCGACCAGTGCCATCAAGGAAACCTCACGACCGTCGACTCTCTCCTCGAGCACGATCCGGTCGGCGGCGGTGCCGACGCTTTTGTGCAGCATCAAGGTGTCGATGCATTCGAGCGTCTCGTCAGCGTCGCGCGGGACCAACGTGCCCTTCCCCTTGGCAAGCCCATCGGCCTTGACGACGAAGGCCCTGCGCTCGCCCCGCACGAAATCTTTGGCCTTGGCTGAGTCGTCGAAGACCTGGTAGGCAGGGGTAGGTACGCCGGCACGCGTCATCAGTGATTTGGCAAACGCCTTGCTGCTTTCGATCCGCCCAGCCGCGGCCGTGGGACCGAAGACCAGTCGGTCCACGGCCCCCAGGCGGTCGGCGAGGCCCGCGGCGACGGCCGCCTCGGGACCGATCACGGTCAGGCTCACGTTTCGCTCTGACACGAAGCGCACGATCCCGTCGACGTCGGTTGCCTGCAGTCCCGTGTTCACCGCGATCGCGGCCGTGGCCGCGTTACCCGGCGCGCAGTAAACGGTATCCGTTAGCGGACTCAACAGAGCCTTCCATGTCAGGGCGTGCTCGCGCGCACCGGCGCCCACGATCAGGACCTTCATTCCCACTCGATGGTCGAGGGCGGCTTCGACGAGATGTCGTAGACGACGCGGTTCACGCCGGGCACCTCGTTGACCATCCGCGTCGAGATTTTCGCCAAGACCTCGTAGGGCAGGCGTGCCCAATCGGCTGTCATCCCGTCCTCGCTCTGGACCGCACGCACCGCAACCACGTTGCCGTAGGTGCGATAGTCGCCCATCACGCCGACGCTCTGGAGAGGTGTCAGGATCGCAAAGGACTGCCAGAGCGAGCGGTACAGGCCGGCCGCCTTGATCTCGTCGACGACGATCCAGTCCGCGGCCCGTAGCGTCTCGAGTCGCTCGCGGGTGACCTCGCCGATGATGCGAACAGCCAGCCCGGGTCCGGGGAAGGGCTGGCGATGCACCATGTCATCGGGAAGGCCCAGCGCCGTGCCAATCGCGCGAACCTCGTCCTTGAACAGGTAACGAAGAGGCTCGACCAGCTTGAAGCGCAAGTCGGCAGGCAGGCCGCCAACGTTGTGATGCGTTTTGATTCGGTGTGCGTTGTGGGTGTCGTGACTGGTGCTCTCGATGACATCGGGATAGAGCGTTCCCTGGGCCAGGAAGTCGACGCCGGAGAGCGAGCCCGCCTCGGACTCGAAGACTTTGATGAAGGTGGCGCCGATGCGCCGGCGCTTTTCTTCAGGATCGATGACGCCCTGTAGGGCGGCCAGGAACTCCTCGCTGGCGTCGACCGCCTTGAGGTCGATGCCGAGGTGGCGCTGCATCACCTCCTCGACGCGACGCCGTTCGTCGCGACGGAGCAGACCGTTGTCGACCATCAGGCAGGTCAGCTGGCCGGGAATGGCTCGATGCACGAGCGTCGCGCAGACGGCCGAATCGACGCCGCCGGAGAGCGCACAGAGAACCCGGCCGTCCCCCACCTGGGCGCGAATCGCGTCTACGGCTTGCTCGATGAAGGCGGCCGGCTTCCAGGTCCCGCGGCAGCCCGCGACCTGGTACAGAAAGTTGCGCAGAATCTCCCGACCCTGCGGTGTGTGGATCACCTCGGGATGAAAGGCGATTCCAAATCGGCCCGCGTCGTCGGCCATGGCAGCAATCGTCGAGTTCTCGGATTCCGCCAGCCGGCGAAAGCCCGCCGGCGCCTCGAGGATGGTATCCCCGTGGCTCATCCAGACCGGCAACCTCGCCGGCAGATCGAGAAAGAGGCCGGCGGGGTCGGCGACCTGGACGCTCGCCGGTCCGTACTCCCGTTTACCGGCGGGCGCGACCTTGCCGCCGAGCTGATACGCGAGGAGCTGCATGCCGTAGCAGATGCCCAGCACCGGCACGCCGGCATTGAGCGCGGCCGGATCGCAGCGCGGAGCGCCGTCCTCGTAGACGCTGGCCGGGCCGCCCGAGAGGATCAGGGCGCTGGGGTTGCGATCGCGGATCGCATCCCACGGCGTGGTCCCCGGGATCAGCTCGCAATAGACACCAGCCTCGCGCACGCGACGGGCGATCAGCTGACTGTACTGCGAACCGAAGTCCAGTACCAGCACCAGCTCTTGCGCCCCCACCCTGCCCTCCCCCGCAAGCGGGGGCGGGACATTATCGGCGCGAGGGTGTTGCTGGAGGGTCGACGCTCGGGCGACCGCTAGGTTCCCATGCCCACTTGCTGGGCTTGCTGGAAGAGCTTCCCCTCACTCTGGATTGCCGGGGCGATGACGAGCTCGGTCTGCTGGAATTCGCGCAGGGTGCGCGCACCGCAGACCCCCATCGCCGAGCGCAACGCGCCCACCAGGTTCTGGGTACCGTCATCCACGCGGGCCGGCCCAAGAAGGACTTCGCGCAGGGTGCCGCGCTGGCCAACTTTGATCCGGGTCCCACGCGGCAGGTTCGGGTCCGGTGTCGCCATCCCCCAGTGGTAGCCGCCGCCGGCGGCATCCATCGTCCCCGCGAAGATCGACCCGACCATGACGGCATCGGCCCCGGACGCGAAGGCCTTGGCGATGTCTCCGCCGACTCGCATCCCGCCATCGGTGATGACCTGAACCCGACGGCCGGTCTCGCTCAAATAGGTCTCTCGCGCGGCGGCCACGTCACTGGTCGCCGTGACCTGCGGCACGCCGACCCCGAGCACGCCTCGCGTCGTGCAGGCCGCACCTGGTCCAACGCCGACCAGGATGCCGGCGATCCCGGTTTGCATGAGCTCGAGCGCGGTTTCGTACTCCACGCAGTTCCCGGCCACCACCGGAATGGACAGCTCGGCGCACAGTTTCTCGAAGGAGAGTTGCTCGTAGGACCGCGAGATATGTCGCGCCGTGAGCACCGTTCCCTGGACCACGAAGCAGTCCGCACCCGCCTCCTGCACCACACCCGCCCGACGCCGGGCCTGGGCGGGGACGGTCGAGACGCCGACCGGGACCCGGGCACGTTTGACGGCAGTGATCCGCTCTCCGATCAATTGTTCGCGGACCGGCGCCTGGTAGACCTTCTGGAGCAAGGCGTTGATCCGCTCGCGGGGTGCTTCGGCGATCTCGCGGAGGACACTGGTCGGATCCGCGTAGCGCGTCTGCAGCCCGTCCAGGTTGAGGACCGCCATTCCGCCCAGCCGTCCCATCTCGACGGCGAACCGCACGTCGACGACACCGTCCATGGCGGCCGCCAGGATCGGCACGTCCAGACGCAGGGAGCCGAGCTCAAACGAGCTGTCGACTTCTTCAGGATTGATGGTCACGCGACCCGGCACCAGCGCGACTTCATCGAAGCCGTAGGCTCGGCGGGCTCGCTTGAAGCGCCCCAGTTCGAAGGTGTCGGCCGCCTCAAACGGCGAGGGCTTCAGGGGCGCACGCACACTCATCGAGGTCGCCTCCGATGCCGTGTCGAGCTCAAAGGGTATGCGTGTACCTCAGAACGAGCTGGTTTTCGGGGATTATAACGGATGGCCTCCAAAATGGAACAGCAACTTTCGGCGCCCCAGCGGGTCCAGGCCGCGCTCACCGCGGCCGGCGTCGACGCCCGAATTCAGGAATTTCCGTCCTCGACACGAACCGCACAGGAGGCGGCGGCCAGTGTGGGCACGAGTGTCGCACAGATCGTGAAGTCGCTCGTCTTCCTCGCCGGCGATGCGCCGGTGATGGCCCTCGTCTCCGGCGTCAACCGGCTCGACACGCAACGCCTCGCCGCGCTCAGCGGCGCCCCGATCGGCAAGGCCGATGCCGACGCGGTCCGTCAGGCGACCGGGTATTCGATCGGGGGCGTGCCGCCCATCGGCTTCCCGGCGCCGATCCCGACCTACATCGATCGCGACTTACTCCGGTACGACGTCGTGTGGGCCGCAGCGGGGACTCCACGCCACGTCTTCCCCATCGCGCCAGACGAGTTAGTGCGCATCACCGGCGGCCACGTCGCCCACCTCAGATTGGCAGTTAGCGAGTAAACGTAAAGAAACGGAAACCGGCCTGGAAGGGCAGCGGTGCGCCGACCAGGTGGACGGTACCGATCCCGGATTTTGATTCATTGTCGATCGCGTCGAAGCTCAGTTCCTCGAAGCCACTCTCGGCAAACCAGCTCCGAATTCGCGGCGTCAGGTCAGGCTCGTTGCGATGCCTGGTCCAGATGACCGAAGCTCCGGTTCGGCAGAGCATCGAGAGGTTGTGCACCGTACGCTCGAGGTCCTGGTCCGAGATATTGCCGAAGATTCCGCACGCCAGCACGATGTCGGCCGGCACAAAAGGCGCATAGATGTCACTGACCGCCGCGTCGCCTTCGAGCACCACGACCTGGCTCGGGCCGGTCTGGGCCGCATTCGCTCGGGCGACTTCAACGTTGCGGTGATCGAGCTCGACGAGGACGGCCGTCACATCACCACGCCGCGGGTGGTTGGGAAGGACGCCGAAAAGGTCGCGACCCTGGCCGGCGCACATGCTAATCACGCTGATGGCACCGGGCGGCAGCGCTAACAGACGCTGCCCCAACCGAGCCTGAACGATGGCCAGCCGCTGCGCCAGCGTACTGGTCGGGTCGTCGTACTGGCGGTGCCAGGCCTCGTAGTCTCTAATCAGCGAGCCCCGGTGTGGAAAGGCGAGCGCGTACCTGTCAGGGGTAAATGCCGCGGATCGTGGTCGCCTGAGCCACCTTGTCAACCGCCAGCACGTAGGCGGCGGTCCGCATCATGACCTTCTTCTCCAGGCTCACCTTCAGCACGTTGTCGAAAGCCCGCAGCATGATCCGCTCCAACCGCTCATTGATGTCGTGCTCGTCCCAGAAGAACTCCTGCAGGTCCTGGACCCACTCGAAGTAGGAGACGGTCACGCCGCCGGCATTGGCCAGGATGTCAGGGATGATGAAGACGCCCTTCTTGTAGAGGATCTCGTCCGCTTCCGGCGAGGTCGGTCCGTTGGCGCCTTCACAAATGACCTTGGCCTTGATCCGGTTGGCGTTGCCCCGGTGAATTTGATTCTCGAGCGCCGCAGGCACCAGGACGGTAACGGGCAGCTCGAGCAGTTCCTCGTTGCTGATGAAGGTGCAGATCTTCTGCCGCAGCCGGCCAGTGAGCTCTTTCTCGCGGACGACCTCGTCGAGCTCGATGCCATCCTCGTTGAAGCAGGCACCGTTGGAGTCACTGACCGCGATCACCTTGCAGCCGGCCTGAGCCAGCAGCTTGGCGGTGGTGTAGCCGACGTTGCCGACGCCCTGGACGGCGACGGTCGCGTCTTCGGGGCGGATCCCCAGGTGGCGCAGCGCCGCCAGCGTGGTCAGCATGCAGCCTCGACCGGTCGCCTCCGGGCGGCCTTCAGACCCGCCGATGCCCAGCGGCTTGCCGGTCACGACCGCCGGCACCGAGTGGCCGGCCTGCATGCTGATGGTGTCCATCATCCAGGCCATGATCTGGGCGTTGGTGTTGACGTCCGGGGCCGGAATGTCGCGGTCGGGGCCGATTACGATGCTGATCTCGCTCGTGTAGCGCCGCGTGAGGTTTTCGAGCTCGTTCCGGCTGAGCAGCTTGGGGTCCACGACGACCCCGCCCTTGGCCCCGCCGTAGGGAATGCCAACGACGGCGCACTTCCATGTCATCCACATGGCCAGCGCCTTGACTTCCTCGCGCGTGACGCCGGGGTGATACCTGATGCCGCCCTTGGCGGGACCGCGGTCGATGTTGTGGTGAATGCGGTAGCCGGTGAACATCTGGATGGTCTGATCGTCCATCAGCACCGGGAAGGTCACGATCAGCTCGCGCTTACACTCGCGAAGCACCCGCGCCATATTCGGGTCCAGGCCCAGCACATTGGCCGCGATATCGAATTGCTGTTGGGCCATCGTCCACGGGTTCGCCGACTCCGGCATCGCCTCGGCGACGCCTCTGCCCGGCACCGCCTCTACCTTCTGGGCCATGGTTCCTCCTGCCTGTTTCACGCTGGCCAAATCGGCCTGACTGGGCGCTCGGCACCCATTACACTACACGGCACCGTGACGCCGCGGATGACCGTCCTGGCAAGCGTTTCGCTTGCGACCTTCCTCGTCGCGGGGGCTGCCGCAACCCAGTTCCGCAGCCAGCCGCTGCCTCCCTCCAACCGGCTCGCCCGCGCTGAAGCGCTGCGACAAAGTGCCAACCAATTGGAGGACCAGAACCGCGTGCTCAAGGCACGCGTCCAGGCCCTGCAGGCGGACGTGAAAGCCGGCGAAGACGAGAGCGCTCGCCGATCGAGCGCGGCCCAGGAAGTCAAAGCGCAGCTCGACGAGCAGAAGACGGTTGCCGGCCTTGCCCCGCTGCACGGACCCGGCCTGACCGTCCTGCTGCACGACGGCACCGATCCGAACAGCTCGGCCGATCATTCGCTGGGCTGGACGATCCACTATCAGGACCTGCAGGACATCGTCAATGTCCTCTGGGCGAGCGGCGCGGAAGCCATCTCCGTCAACGGAGACCGCATCGTGCCCAGCACGGCCTTCCATTACGCCGGCGTCAATATCCTGGTCAACAACGCCAGCCGGCTCAGCGGACCCTACACCGTGATTGCGCTCGGTGATCCACCGGCGCTCGCCAATGGCGTTGGCAACCCGGATCAGCTCGCCGAACTGAAGAGCCGCAACCGCATTTACGGCCTGGGGTTTAGCTGGCTGCGCAGCACGCGCCTGAGCGTCCCGGTTTACGACGCCCCCTTCCTGGTGAAGTATGCTCAGCCGCTCGGGTGAGCTCACGGCGCGGAGGCAGCGGCTGATCATTGTCAGCCTGATCGCGATCGGGCTCGGGTTCCTGATCGTGGTCCAGCTTCGATCCCAGGCCGCGGTGGCCCGCACGCTGGCGGCGCAGGACGACACCAGCGTCGCGCTCCTGATCAACGATCTGAACCGTGCCAACAACCAGCTGATCCAGCAGAGCGCCGTCCTCGCGGAGCAGCAAACGCAGCTTCACCAGGCGCTCACCTCGGGCGGCGCGGATTCCCAGGCGCTTTCAAAAGAGCTGACCACCTTGCGCGAGGTCAATGGCGCGATTGCGGTACACGGGCCGGGACTCGAGATCCGGATCCAGGGACCGGTGATGGACTTCGAACTGCAGGACGCCCTCAACAATCTTCGGAATGCCGGTGCGGAGGCGATTGCGCTTAACGGCTACCGCATCGTCGGCAGCACGCCGGTGGTGAGCCGGGGCGACACCCTCATGGTTGCCGGCCACGCAGTTGGCACCCCACTGGTCCTGCGGGTGATTGGTGACGCCGAGCAACTGGGCCCCGCTGCCGATCTTTCCGCCAGCAGCCTCCAGACCCGCGTCCAGGTGTCCATCCAGCGCATGAGCGACGTGGCGATCACCGAGGTCGTCATCCCGAGGCCGCTGATCTACGCCCAGCTGGGCAGATAGCTTCCGCGCGTTAACCTTGGAAGCATGACGCGCGTCGTCGAGTTGCGAAGCGATACGTTCACGCTCCCAACGGAGTCGATGCGTAAGGCAATGGCCACGGCGGAGGTTGGCGACGATGTGTGGGACGAAGACCCCACCATCCACCGGTTGCAGGAACGCGCCGCCGAGATGGTCGGCAAGGAGGCCTCGCTCTTCGTCCCGAGCGGCACGATGGGCAACCTTTGTGCACTGCTGAGCCATACCGAGCCTGGTGAAGAGGTGCTCGTCGAAGGCGAGAGTCACATCTTCCATTCGGAAGTCGCGGGCGCCTCCGTTGTCGGCGGGCTGCAGCTCCGTCCGCTCGAGACGCAGGATGGGCGCCTGCAGCCGGAGCAGGTCCGCGCGGCAATCCGCGAGCCGGACATCCACCAGCCACGCACCGGCCTGCTTTGCTTGGAAAACACCCATAACCGCCGGGGCGGGACATGCCTGAGCCCGAAGCAGACCGCCGCCGTGAGTGACGTCGCCCACGATGCCGGCTTCCCGGTGCATCTCGACGGCGCGCGCGTCTTCAACGCCGCCGTGGCGCAGGGCATCAACGTCCGCCAGCTGACTGGTCCCGTCGACTCGGTGATGTTCTGTCTTTCGAAGGGACTCAGCGCACCGGTCGGCTCCATGCTGGCCGGATCGAGAGACTTCATCGAGCGGTCACGCCGCATGCGCAAGATGCTGGGTGGTGGGATGCGCCAGGCGGGAGTGCTTGCCGCCGCCGGCTTGTGCGCGCTCGACGAGATGGTCGACCGCCTCGCCGAGGACCACCGCAACGCTCGGCGGCTGGGCGAAGGGCTGCAAGGACTGCCGGGGATCGCCATCGACCTGGCACGGGTCGAGACCAACATGGTGTTCGGCGATTGCCAGCCGCCGCTAACAGCGGCAGCCTTCATCGATCGGTGCCGCCAGGCGGGCGTCCTTCTCGACCAGGCCTCGCTGTATCGCTGGCGAATGGTGACCCATCGGGGCGTGACCGCGGACGACGTCGAGTTTGCCATCGGCGCGGTCCGCCGCATCTTCGACGCTCCGCTTCGCGCGACGGGTTAACGGATCGGCAGGCCGGTCGTCGGGTCGAAGGCGGGACCGCCGAAGGTGGCGTCCGGCAGTAGGAGCAGCGTGCCGAAGACCGCCCAGTCACCGCTAGCGTCGGTGAGGATCCCGGCGGGCGACTGCGCGGTGCCGGCCAGGGTGATGGCCGCGGGCTGATCCGGCAACGTCCAGCTCGTCGGCGTCACCGCCAAAGCGGCATCGGCGCCACCGAAGGCGTGCACCGCGCCGGTGGAGTCAAGTGCAAGACCGGAGTGGCTCCCGGGGAATAGGGCAGCATCGACCACCGTCGCGCCTGCCGGCAACGACGACGCGACGCTGGTGCCGCCCGCGATCGTTCCGTCCCCTGCGACCGCCATCAGGGTGGCGTCGGTCGCGGCAAGCAGCCGTACCGGGGAGCTAACCGCGAAGCGGGGGCCGGCCGCGCCCGTGCTCGTCCAGGTCGTTCCATCGGCCAGCAGTCGAAGCGGCCCGGACGGCAGACTGGCCACGTCGACGGCGGCGGCGGTAGAGGCGGGCGGCGCGGAAACGAGGGTGCGATCGCCGGCGAGACCATGGGTCGACGCGTCGGTTCCCAACAGCAAAGCGCCCCCGGCGGACGGATGCTCCTGGCGGACGCCCTTTACCAGCGGCGCGCCGTCGGGTTGATCCGGTAGCGGGCCAAGAATGCTGCGGTCCGCCACCGTGGCCGGAAGCCCGGTGGCGGCCGGCACCGATCCGCTGAGAACGACGGGCGCCGCTGGATTTCTCGCGGCGTCTCGCGCCGCGAGCCGAAACTGGTACTGGGTACCGGCGTCCCCGAAGAACCGGGTCGCGCCGACGCGCTTGCCGGCAGGCGGCTGATCCGCCGACTGCGAGAACCAGGGTCGATAGGGCGAAGAGCCGGCCGCGACCTCGATCGCGACATCCTTGACGCCGGAGAGGCTGTCGCTGGCGGACCAGTGGAGATTCAACGTGGTCGACGTGGCCGGATCGACGCGCAGGGCCGAGCTCGGCAGTTCGACGTCGTATAGATATAGGTAGGTGATGTCGGCGCTGGTGCCGGCCCGGTCGAAGACGCGCAGGTGCAGCGTGTGAGATCCCGGACCAGGTACCGCTGCCGTGCCGCTGGCCGATTGCGTACGAGCCGCGCCGGCACCAGGATCGGCGTCCCACTGGGCCGCGTAACCGGCCAGGCCGCGGCCCCCATCGCGCAAGTGCCAGCTGACCGGTGGCGGCGGACCATCAGCGCCGTACCAATAGTTCCAGCGCGCCCCAGCCGCGAACGCGAGCGGGAGCAGAAATGGCACCGGCGGGTTGTTCGCCCAGAGGTAGCCCATGTCCCAGCGCCACGGGTCCTTGCCCGGCCCGGTCCACCCGTAGGGGTCGACCGAATGCCAGGGAACGAGCAGGTCACGAACCTCGAAGTGCACGTGCGGCCCGGTTGAGTTTCCGGTGCTGCCGCTCAGCGCGATCAGCTGGCCCCGGGACACGCGCTGGCCGGGGTAGACGAACAACTGATTGTTGTGGAAGTAGGCGGTACGGTCGAAGGCGTGATCGATGACCACGCCCCAGCCACCGCTGTCACTCCACTCGCTGTAGATCACCGTGCCATCGTCGGCGGCCACCACGGGCGTATTCGACGGTATCGCAAAATCCGTACCGCGATGACCGTCGTAGGCGTACCCGGTGGCGCCATCGAAGCGGACCATGGTGCCGTCTTCCAGTCGCGTCGGGTAATGGTGGTCCATCCACGAGGTGATCCGCGGGTTCGGGTTGGCGAAGGGGAGCGTCAGATTGCCATCCGCCAGCGCGGGCTGCATCGTCATGACGGACATGACGGCTAGCCCCACCGCGAGAACCACGACCCTGTAGACCATGCCAGGCAGCGGCGATTGTACCCGCTCCTGAGACCAGGAAAGGCTCCAAACGCACTCAGGTTTACGAGGGAAGTGGGCCGCAGCGCTGGTTCGCCCTACAATTCGGGACAGCGTGGCGCACGCCATCTACTGCTTCCTGGACGGCGAGACGTTACACGGCGACCCGCCGAAGCGGGAGCTCGAAACGCCGTACGTACAAACCGGCATCCACAACCTCGGCACCAATAACCGGAGCGCGTTCGTGCCGCTGAGCAGCCTCAAATACGTCCTCCTCGATTCGCGGGCACCCTCGAGCGAGGTCGACACTGCTCGTTACCAGCGGGTCGCCATCCACTTCGTCGACCACGAGGTGCTGCGCGGCTACAGCGATCGCCAGTTCCACCCGTCCCGCTACGGCATCACGCTCTCGCTGGTCTCGCCCGACCAGAGCGAGGTCAAGGAGCTGGCCATCCCGTTCACCGCACTGAAGGGGATCTTCTCCCTCAAGACCTGGGAGGGCGGCGAATCGCCCATGCTGGAGTCGGACTGGGTACCCCGGATCCTCGAAGCCCGCGAGCAGGAGCAGGTCCGGCGGCAATACGGCGGCAGCGGCAAGCCTCGCCACCTGATGCCGTTACTCGAACGGATCATCCGCCGCCGGAAGATCGCCGACTAGCGCGATAGCGGCCGGCCGGACCCTGATATGTTGAAACCTGAGATGCATTCTGCCGCCCCTCCCCCGGAGGCGGCGGCCCAACGGTCGGCCCTTCGGGATCGTTTGCTCGACGTCCGAACGCTGATCTCGTTCGCCATCCTTGCCGTCGTCCTCTTCGTCGTCCTTACGCACGTTCCGCTCGACTATGGCGCCAGCCTTCGCGCCATCCGCCAGACCAACCTCCTCATCTATGCGCTGGCCGTGGTGGCCTTCTATTTCTCCTTCGTGGTGCGCACGGTCCGCTGGGAATTATTGCTGCGCAACACCGGGGAATCCAACCGCTTCGGCGAGCTGTTCCACATCATCATTCTGGCGTGGTTCGCCAACTGCGTGCTACCGGCCAAGATGGGCGACTTCTACCGCGCCTACCTGCTCCGGCAGCAGACCGACATCTCCGGCTCGAAGGGCCTCGGCACCATCTTCAGCGAGCGCGCGCTCGACTTCCTCGTCCTGATGAGCCTGCTGCTGGTCAGCGGCCTCGTCAGCTTCCGTGCGTCTGTCCCGGAGCGATTCGTGCCCGCATTCATCGTCGGGCTCATCATCGCCGCCGGATTGATCGCAGGCCTGGTCGTCATCCGCTACAGCGAGGGACGCCTCTCCCGCTTCCTCCCCGAACGCCTTCGTGCGCAGGCGACTCGCTTCAAGCACGGGTTGTTGAGCGCCTTCGCCGGCCGCCTCCCGCTCCTCCTTGGGCTAACGGTGCTCGTATGGATGGCCGAGTCGGCCCGCCTGTTCCTGGTCGTCCAGGCGCTGCCACTTCACATCTCGCTGAGCATCGCGCAGATCGTGTTCATCGCCCTGGTGGCCTCGCTGCTCACGACCATTCCGGCGCTCCCGGGCGGATTGGTGCTGGTAGAGGGCGGGATCATCGCCGTGCTGGTCTTCTTCGGCCTGAGCTCGTCGCAAGCGCTATCGGTCGCCATCCTCGACCGACTGATCAGCTACTGGAGCCTGATCGCGGTCGGCCTGGTGGTATTCCTGCTGAGCCACAGGCGATGAAGGTCCTGATCACCGGCGGCGCCGGCTTCATCGGGTCCCACGTGGCCGATCGGCTGCTGGCCGATGGGCACGAGGTCGTCGTCCTCGATGATCTCTCGACCGGGCACGTCGAGCACCTCAACCCCGCAGCCCGCTTCTACCAGATGGATATCCAATCGCCCTGGCTCGACGAACTGTTCAAGATCGAACGCCCCGAGGCCGTTCTTCACCAGGCCGCACAGGCAAGTGTCCGCCGCTCAGTCGAGGACCCGGTGTTCGACGCCAGTGTCAATGTGCTGGGGACGGCGACGCTGCTACAGGCCAGTGTCCGCCATGGCGTACGGCGGTTCCTCTACGCGTCGACCGGCGGTGCGATCTACGGGGACACCGATGTTGTCCCGACCCCGGAAGATGTCCCGACCCTGCCGGTCTCGCCCTATGGCGCCTCCAAGCTTGCCGCCGAGGTCTACCTACGGACCTTCCACGCGCTGCACGGCCTTTCGTACGCGGCCCTTCGCTATGCCAACGTCTATGGGCCGCGCCAGGATCCGCACGGCGAAGCGGGCGTGGTGGCGATCTTCGCCCGGCGCCTGCTCGGTGGTGAGACAGCGCGCATCAACGGCGATGGCAAGCAGACACGCGACTTCGTCTACGTAGGCGATGTGGCCGATGCGAACGCGCGGGCGCTTAGTTCGGACGCCGTCGGATCCTTCAACGTCGGCACCGGCGTGGAGACCGACATCAACACGATCTTCCAGCTGTTGAAACGCCTCTCCGGCAACAATCAGTCGGAAGCGCACGGAACAGCGATGGCCGGGGAGCAGCGCCGCTCCGTGATCGATGCGCGCAAGATCGAGAAGGTGATGGGCTGGCAACCGCAGACCAGCCTGGAAGCGGGCCTCGACGCTACCGTGCGGTACTTTCGCCAGGCGTCGCCGGCACCGGCGGCAGCTCCAGCGCGGCCTGCTTGAGCGCGGCGTCACCGGCGTCGAGCAGCCTCCGAGCTTCGATAAGGATTAGGGGGTTGTGCACGCTCTCGCTCCCGATCATCCGGCTCGCCCAGTCATAGGCTTCGCAGGCCCGGCCTAACTCGGCACGCGCGGCGGCGCCTGCGTCGGGACCGCTCGTTGGCCGCAGGCGGAGCGTCTGGTAGTAGCCCGTCTGGAAGATCTTTCGACTGGCGGCGGCCTCGTCTTCGAGGACCGCCGGGTCGCCGTCGAGCGCCTGGCGGAGCCGGCCGGCGGCCCGTTCCACGCTGGTCGCCACGTCCGCCAGGACGATGTTGTAGTCGCGGGACGCCAACCGTGAAGGGGTTCCGAGCACTCGGTACGCTCCCACCAGTCCGGCGGCCAGCAACAGCAGGATCAAGATGTACAGCCACGCCATGGCGTCGCCCTGAGGTTACTTGTAGCGGAAGATGATCCGGCCGCGAGTCAGATCGTAAGGCGAGAGGTCGACCCGGACGCGGTCACCGATCAGGATCCGGATGTAGAACTTGCGCATCTTGCCGGAGGTATAGGCGAGGATGGTCTGGCCGGTCTGCAACTTGACCTTGAACATGGCGTTCGGCAGGGGCTCGACCACCTCGGCGTCCATCTCGATGGTCTCCTCTTTGCCGGCCGGGGTCTCCTTGGCTTCCAGCGTGTCGATGCCGGGGCGCAGCGTGGTAGGACCGCCGCGCTTCTTCGGGTAGCTACGTTTCTTACGCAAATCGTCGACATCTTACCCGAGTTGCGCGTGAGACAATCGGCCGCGTGCAGATCAAGGCCGAATTGGCCGGCAATCTCTGGAAGATTGTGGTTCGCGAAGGACAGCAGATCCACGCCGACGAGACGCTCATGATCATGGAGTCGATGAAGATGGAGATCCCGGTCACCGCCCCTTTGGCCGGACGCGTGACGAAGCTTCACGCCCGAGAGGGCGACACGGTGCAGGAAGGCCAGCTCTTGATCGAGGTCGAGTAGCGCCGGACGCTACGCGGCGGCCTGCTCGGCCTGGGGAGCGAAGAAGGCGATGCCGACCACCGACATGCCGTGCTTGCAGAAGGTGCAGTAGGTGACGGTCACGCTCTTTCGGCTTTCCCACCGCCGCTGTTCGCGCCGGCCACAGTGCTGACAGACCAGGTCGAACATCATGTCCGCCATCTCGCCGCGACCGTATCACCGATCGAATGCCGCGGAGGCAACAGACCGCCAACGGCGGCGTAAGGAAATGTAAAGGCGGAACTTGCTAGTGGAGCAGCTGATCGATCGCGGTTTTCAGCTCATCGCTCGCCGTCGCGCCCTCGAAGCGGGACTGGATGACGCCCTTGGAATCGATCAAGAAGACCCAGGGCTCGGTCTGGAGGCGCCAGTCAAGAACCGCCTGAGCCTCGTGCTTTTTGGAGGGATCCGGCTTGAAGTCGGTGTAAATCTCCACGTGGATGAAGACGAGCCGGTCTCGATATGCCGGCTCGAGGCCTTGGACCACCTTGACCTCAGGTCCGCAGGTGTTGCTGGTGCAGAACGCCGGCGTGGCGAACACCACAAGGGCCGGCCGGTGCTGCTGGATCGCGTCGGCGATCGAGAGCTGGTGCATGTCGTCCACTGGCCGGCCGGAGTCGATCGTCTCGACGTCGACGACGTCTCTGACAGTTGGGTTGCGCGTTAGCGGAGCCGGCTGGCCGACCCCAGGCACGACCGGAAGCGCCAGGATGGGCATGGGGAGTTGCACGGTTGTGTGCGCGCCGTTCGGCCGAGAGGCGGTGATCTCGACGCCCCAGTCGCCGGCCTTATCGAAGGTCAGGTGCGCCACGTAGATGCCGCCGCCTTGCAAACCCTCACCCTTGAAGGGCGCGTCGGACTCTCCTTTGAGCGTCCCGGTGTTGCCGTTGAGGATGAAGGAGCGGACGTGCACGGTCGCGTCGCTAACCGGGGTGTTGTGATCGGTGATGCCGATCGGCACCCGCTCCTGATTGCCAACCACGAGCTCTGACGCCGCCACCACCGCCTGCAACTGCGAACTCGTGGGGGATGGGCGGGTCGCCGCGGACGAATCACACGCGGCGAGCAGCAGTGCGAGCGCAACCCCCACCCCGACCCTCTCCCAGTGGGGGAGGGAGATGGTGGGTCTCACCGCACCCTGGCGCGCTCGATGAACAGTTGCGGGCGCTGGATCTCCGCCATGGTCGGCAACCAGTCGGGCCCCTCCCAAACGCGGCTCAGGAGCTCTTGCCCACCCGCGTCACGGACGTCGCGGCAGAACCGTTCGCCAATGACGTACTGGCGCATCTTCATCTCGAGTCCGGTCAGACGGAGAAAGGCCCGCTCCAGCGGCGTGCGCTGCTCCTGCCGGCGGCGGTAGGCGCCCTCCAGCAGCGCGAAGTGGGGCAGCTCACGGCGACCAATATCGTTCATCACCAGGTTGCAGTAGCCCTCCAACAGGCTCATCACCGCCTGCAGTTTGGCGATCGCCTTCCACTGCTGCCCGACGCCGATCGTCAGCGTGCGGATCAACTCCATGCGGGTAGGTCGGCGGCCGTCCGCCAGCCCGCCGACCAACACCTGCTTCAGCAACCCTTCGAGGTATGGCTGCAACCAGGGATGGGCCCGGAACTCCCACGCATGGGTCATCTCGTGCATCGCGAGCCACCGGCGCAGCTCGTCGACCGGAAGCTTGTCCTTGTGCGCCCAGGCCTGGACGTTCGGTTCCACGAGGATCAGCGAGGAGGTCTCGACCGGCTCCCGTCCGAGGAGGGCGGGGTCGTACTGGCCAAGGACGCGTCGAGCCAGTAGCCCGAGCATCAACCCGAGGTAGCGGGTCAGGCCCTTTTGCCCAAAGCTGAGGAGCAGCGACCCGGGGATCAGCTGCTGGAGGCCCTCCAGCGGCTCGAACATCTGGCGAAAGATCCGAATGTTGAAGCGAACCCACTGCCGCCGGCCGACCGCGATCAGTCCCGGGTAAACCCGGGCGCCCGGCTCGGCCAAACCGGGCCCGAGCGCCAGAGTGAGCTGGGGCTCGAGCTCGGCGGCAATCTGCTGATACATCTGATCTCGGCTGAGATCGGCGGGCGGGTCTTCGGGCTCGCCGGAGCGGGCCAGCGCGATCTGCTCTACCCGATCCCAATCGATCAGGAGGGCGGCCTGCTCGCGAGGCCGAACCAGCTCGCGCAGGACGACGGCGCCCACGCCGATGGCGACGCCCCAGGCCATGGCTCGGCCGACGCGTCGAGTGGGGGCGGCAGGTCCAGGGGTACTCATTGGGGGTAGGCCGCGGCGGCGGCGCCCTTCATTCTACCGGCGAGCAGCCCCCACCCTGCCCTCCCCCAAAGGGGGAGGGATCCCCTGAACCGGGCTGGCGCTCACCCCAGCCGACTGCTAGCACTCGGTGCTAAGGAGTGCTAAAATGCCCTGTAGCTACCGCCCCGTAAATACTGGCACGTTGCCTACACATCACAAGCAGGAAGGAGGACGATCAATGGCGAAGCAACTGGTCTACGATGCCGACGCCCGCTCGGCGCTGAAGCATGGCGTCGACAAAGTCGCCGACGCGGTTCGAATTACGATCGGCCCTAAAGGCCGTAACGTCGTACTCGACAAGAAGTTCGGTTCCCCGACCATCACCAACGACGGCGTAACGATTGCGAAGGAGATCGAGCTGGAGGATCCCTTCGAGAACATGGGGGCCCAGCTCGTCAAGGAAGTCGCGAGCAAGACCAACGACATCGCCGGTGACGGCACCACCACCTCGGTCGTGCTGGCCGCGGCGATCATCGGCGAGGGGCTGCGCAACGTGACCGCCGGCGCCAACCCGATGCTCTTGAAAATCGGCATCCAGAAGGCCGTCGACGAAGTCGTCAAGGCCATCAAAGAGCAGTCGGTTCAGATCGCTGATCGCGAGAAGATCGCCCAGGTCGCAACGATTTCGTCCGGCGATCCCAAAATCGGCGAGATGGTCGCCGACGCGATGGAAAAGGTTGGAAAGGACGGCGTCATCACCGTCGAGGAGTCGCGCGGCATCGAGGACGAGCTGAAGCTGGTTGACGGCATGCAGTTCGACAAGGGCTACATCTCGCCCTACATGGTGACCGACGCGACCCGCATGGAGGCGGTCCTCGAGGATCCCTTCATCCTGATCACCGACAAGAAGATCTCCGCGGTCGCCGACCTGCTGCCCGTGCTGGAGAAAGTCGTGCAGAGCGGCAAGCCGCTGCTGATCATCGCCGAGGACGTTGAGGGCGAGGCGCAGGCCACCATCATCGTCAACAAGCTGCGCGGCACCTTCACCGCCGTCGCCGTCAAGGCGCCGGGCTTCGGTGATCGCCGCAAGGCCATGCTCGAGGACATCAGCATCCTGACCGGTGGCCAGGTTGTATCCGAGGAGCTCGGGCTCAAGCTCGATTCCGTGCAGCTCAACCAGTTGGGCAAGGCCCGCCGCGTGACCATCACCAAGGACGACACCACGATCGTTGAAGGCGCCGGCAAGCCAGACCAGATCAAGGGGCGCATCAACCAGATCAAGGCCGAGATCGAGAAGACGACCTCGGACTGGGACAAGGAAAAGCTTCAGGAGCGGCTGGCCAAGCTGGCCGGTGGCGTCGCCGTCATCAAGGTTGGCGCCCCAACCGAGACCGAGCTCAAGGAGAAGAAGCACCGCATGGAGGACGCCGTGTCTGCCACCCGGGCCGCCGTCGAGGAGGGCATCGTGCCCGGTGGCGGCGCCGTGCTGGTGCACGCGCAGAGCTCGCTCGACAACCTCAAGCTTTCGGGCGATGAGGCAACCGGCGTCGCGCTGGTCCGCCGCGCGCTCGAGGAGCCGCTGCGCCAGATCGTGAACAACGCCGGCTGGGAAGGCTCTGTCGTGGTGGAGAAGGTCAGGAGCCTGCCGAAGGGCCAGGGCTTCGACGCCAACAAGGGCGAATACACCGACATGATCAAGGCCGGCATCGTCGATCCGACCAAGGTCACCCGTTCGGCGCTGCAGAATGCGGCCAGCATCGCCGCCATGCTGCTGACGACCGAGGCGCTCGTCTCGGACATCCCGGAGAAGAAGCCGGCCGCGCCCGCGCCTTCGATGCCGGATTACTAGGCCACAAAGGCTGAAGAAGGAGCCGCCCGAAAGGGCGGCTCTTTTGTTTGTTGCCAGCCCGTTGCCGGCTGGTGCCAGCGGCTAGCATGGCTGGCATGAAGCCGAGCGGCATCGTGACGCTGCTGACAGATTTCGGCCTCGACGACGCCTATGTCGGAGCCATGAAGGGTGCCATCCTCGCGACCCATCTGAAAACGACCATCGTGGACATCAGTCACGGCGTTCGACCGTTCGCGGTGCTGCAGGGTGCGTTTTTGCTAGATAGCGCCTGGCGAAGTTTTCCGGTGGGCACGGTGCATGTGGCGGTCGTCGATCCCGGCGTGGGCACCGATCGGAAGGCGATCGCCTTCAAGGCGGCAGACCACTTCTTCCTGGGACCCGACAACGGCCTCTTCACCTTCCTCACCGAGCCCATCAGTGAAGCGGTGGGGCTGGCGACGCCGCCGGAAGCTGCCCCAACCTTTCATGGGCGTGACGTATTCGGTCCGGTGGCGGCGCGGCTTGCCGCCGGTACTGCGCTATCCGAGTTGGGCACCCGTCGCTCTCAGGAGCCACTGCGCCTCGCCGACGCGTGGGCCTCGAAGGTGGGTGAGGCATGGCGGGCGCAGGTGCTCCATTGCGATCACTTCGGCAACGTCATCACCAACCTGCCAATCCGGGCGCTGGCACGGATCAAGGTGATCAACGGCGCGCCGGTTCGAACCGTCGAGACCTACGAGGAGGCCCAGCCCAACGAGCTGGTCGCGCTGGTGGGTAGCAGCGGCCGGATCGAGTTTGCGCTCCGCCAGGGCTCGGCGGCGACGCGATTACACACGGCTCCGGGCGAGACGCTGCTGGTCACGTGACCTGGCCCGCGGTCTCGTGGAACCAAGTCCCGACGTTATCGTCAGCCGCATTGCGCGAGGCGGACGAGCAGGCGCGGTCGCACTTCGGGATCGAGCCGATCCAGCTGATGGAAGTCGCAGGCTGGCAGGTCGCGCGGTTCGTCGATGACTTCGTCGACGGTGTGCGCGCGAAACGCGTCATCGTCGTGGCCGGGTCGGGCAACAACGGTGGCGATGCGCTGGTCGCGGCCCGCTTTTTGCACCAACGAGGCGCCGTCGTTTTAGCGTCGACCGTGCCCACCCGTGACCCGGCCAGTCTGGTCGCACGTCAGGCCCTGACCATCGCGCGCCTGGGCATTGAGGTGCTCGTGGCGCCGCAGGGCGTCGACTCATCCGCCGACGTCATCGTCGATGGGTTGTTCGGCATCGGGATCCGGCTGCCCCTTCGAGACCCCGCCCCACGCATCATCCAGGCTATGAATGCGAGTCGCGTGCCGATCGTGGCCATCGATGTCCCTTCCGGGTTGGACGCGGACGGCGGTGGGGGTGGGGATGGCGCCGTCCGAGCCGCCGCCACGATAACCCTGGTAGCACCCAAGTCCGGGTTGCGGGGCGCAACCAATGCGGGACGGGTCTTTGTCGCCGACTTGGGCATGCCGGTGGCGGTCTTTGCGACCGAGCGGGACGCGCTGGCCGGGCTTTACCAGATCGGAGACCTAGTCGAGTTGACGAATTGAGGCTGCCTGACTACACTGCAGGCATCCGCCCAACGTCCCAGTAATGGATCAGGTACACGTCGAAGCGCCAGCACTTAGCGCGCGGGCTGCATCCGTGGAACGCGAGTTCTATTCGGATTTTCCTCTCGTTCTCAACTACGTTGCTCGGCTCATGGATGACATCGACGGTGCAGCCGCCGTCACCTGCGCCGCGTTTCGCCAGATTGCCGACGGCTTGCGCCACCGTCCCTCAGGCGAAGGGATCCGCCGTGCCGACGTGCTTCGCGCCGCCACCGAGCTCAGCCGCCAGTCACTTCGCCCTCGCCGCTGGTTTCGCCGTAGACCCGCCCCACAGGTCATCCTCGAGGGCTTTCCCCAGGCGGAGGCGCGGCGCGCACTTCGCCGTGATACCGTGCAACGCGCGCTGAGCGCCCTGCCGTTTGAGGCCCGCGCGATGATCCTGCTCCGTGATTTCGTCAAGCTGTCGTATGAGGAGCTCGCCGAGGTCGTCGACGTCGCGCCGAAAAAGTTGGTGCACGCGCTCGACCGCAGCCGCGCGGAGTTCGGGGAGATTTATGACTACATCAAGTTTTGAGCGCAACCGATGCACCCGTATTTCCCCCAGCGCGGTCCTCGACGACCGGCTCGACGGCAAAGACCTGGAGTGGGCGCGCGACCACCTGCGGCGTTGCGAAGCCTGTCGCGAGCGGGTCGAGGATTTCCGTGAGATGCTGTTGCGAGTCGGGCGCCTGCCGAGCGCCGCGCTGGGCCCGGCCGCGATGGATGAAGCCTTCGCGCTGTCGATCCCGGACCGGCTCCGGGCGGAAGCTGGATCGCGCTCCTACGACATCGCGCCGGCCTCGCCCGTGCCCACGGTTCCCGCGGCAGCTGACCTGTCGCCGCCGCTGCGGCCGGAGGTCACCAGTGTTCCCGACCTGTTGTCGGAGCTCGAGCGGGAGATCTTTCGGGACGAACCCATCCAGGATCATCCGACTCGCCTTTCTCCGACGTCAGAACCGCTCTATCCGACAATGGCCGAGCCCGACGAGATCGAGCCCGTGAGACCCGCCGAGCTGGTTCAGCCCATGTCGTTTTACGAACCGCCTCCCGAGGAACCGGAACCGATCGCGGATGTGGTCGAGCCCGAACCGGCGGCGCCCGCGGAGGCGGAGGCGTTTCCCACGCTGCTTCGGGAGGTGCCGGTCGACTCGCATCGCGAGGCCGAGCGCGACGACTGGGCGGCGCAACCGGAGCACGAGGAGTGGAGGCAGCAACCGGAGCCTGTCGACGCCGAGCCGTCCCGGTGGGATCGGCTCGCAGCGGTCACGAATGAACGTCCGGTCGATCAGGAGCCGGTGGTTCCCATCAATGAGGAATCTGAGGCGGCAACGCCCATCGCGCCGAAGAAGCCGGATACGGCGATGCGGATCGCGGTTGGATTGGGCGCCGCCGCTTGCGTCCTGCTGGCCGCCGTGCTGTACGAAGGTGGCTGGCTGTCCAAGATCGTGACCGGCGGCGCCAGCGCAACAAAGGTTGCGGCGACCGCCAGTAGCCGACCGTCAGCGACTGTCCGAGCTTCCGCGACAGTTCGGGCGTCGACGTCACCAAGCCTGAGCCCCACCGCCGCTCCCCCCGCCCCGGTGCTCTTCACGCTTGGGAACGGCGCGACCGGAGGGACCGTCTTTCGGATCCGGCCGGGGACAGCCGTGGCCGGCTACACCCGCCTGGTCTTCGACATCCGCGGCAGCGGATTACCGACCATGGTCATCACCAAACCCGATGACCTCCATGTCGGCGTGACATTCCAGAACACGACGGCCGCCGGTGTTCCGGTCAACGGGATCCACAGCTACCAGGTTGCCGGGATCGAGCCGGCGGTGCAGCAGGGAGCGGACGGCAGCATTGCCATCGACCTGGCCCGCCCGGTTCGGGTGACCGCGTTCACCCTTGCCGCCACCGGGAGCTATGCCTGGCGGCTCGTGGTCGACTTGCACACGAGCTAGTTCAGAGAGGTCTTCACTTTCGCCGCCGCGGCGGCATGGGCCAGCATCTGCTTGAGCAGCGCGATCTCCTTGCGCAAGAGGCGCAGCTCGAGCAGCAGGCGGGAGTCGGTGCGGGCCTCGGCCAGCAGGGTTTGTTTTTCGGGCACTTGGAGGTTGAGCGCGGCGGCGATCAAATAGGAAAGGAGTTCGGGCTCCATCGGCGGTTCGGCTTCGTCGGGCTGCCGGCCGACGAGCTCGCGCAACAGGTTGGAATACTGCCGGAAGCTGACCGCGGTGACCTCAGTGAGGCGCGCCGTGGCGTCGAGATCGTCGCCTGACTCGGGGATGATTCGAATCTCGCCCCGCAGGTAGGGGCGATCGTCAGCCGTCCGCACGACCGCGAAGCGGGACGCGCCCATCACCAGTAAATTCATGCGTCCGTCGTCCAAACGATCGATGCGCACGATCTTCGCCAGGGTGCCGACGTCGTAGGGCGTCGACGGCCCCGTTTCACTTCCCTCTCGAATGGCGACCACGCCGAAGCTATGGCCTTCTTCGAGGCAATCCGCGATCATCTGCCGGTAGCGGGGCTCGAAGATGTGAAGCGGCAAGGGCATATGCGGGAAGAGCACGACGTTCAACGGGAAGAGTGGGAGCCACTGCGTGGGCACGTCAGCACGCCGCCGCAATAAAGCGCGACGCGCGATGGGCCATCGCCATGATCGTGATCATCGGGTTAACTCCGGAGGCACTGGGGAACGCGCTGCCGTCGGCGACGAACAGGCCTTTGACGGTGTGCGCCTCGTGATCGGGACCGACCACCGACGTCGCCGGGTCGTTGCCCATCCGGCAGGACCCCATCTGGTGGAAACTGAAGTAGCCTATTTGCCCGGGGCCGTAGCCGTGGCGGTCGACCTCGTTCATGAACGCCTCCACGCCGCCACGCTGGCCCGGCCGGTAGGCGACATAGGCGCTCTGTCCGGTGAAAATCTCTCGCGCACCGCCGGCCTCCATGACCTGGACGGCCGCCTGGATGCCGCGTCGCAGGTCAGCCAGGTCTTTTACCCCAGGTCGATAATCGACGCGAGCGGCTCCATCTCTCGCCGTGACGCGCCCACCGCCGTGGTCGCGAACCAACGGCGCAAGCACGGACATGTTGGGCAGCAAACGCATCAGGCGCTGGTACTGGGTCGGATCCCGCCACGGAATCGCATGCGCCAGTATTGCGGGATGCATCGGACCCGATTCCAGCTTCACGCCGTAGTACTGACCATCGAGATTGATCCATTGATCCGAGTAGACCGCTTGAAGACTGCCCTCCCAGGGTCGAAGCGTCTCGTCGAACACGCCCAGAACCGCAACGCCGGGATGCAGCCGAAGCCATCGACCCACCGCCGACGAACGCATACCTGAGCGCTGCAGCAGGGCCGGCGTTCCGATCGCGCCGGCCGCGGCCACGACAGCTCGGCTGCGCACGATCAAGGTGAAGGCCGGCATCTCGGGCTGGCGCACCGTGGCGCGCACGCCGACCGCCCGTCCGTCCTCGATCAGCACGCGGTCGACGGTGCAATTGACGACGATGCGGGCTCGCCGTCGATAGGCGTCGAGCAGGTAGGTCTTGAGCGTCGATTGCTTGGCGCCGATCTGGCAGCCATAGCTGCAGAAGCCGCAGCCAGCATCCTGGGAGCAGCCCAGGACGTTGCGCGGCATGTGATCAACGTGCCAGCCAAGCTTGCGCAGGCCTCGTTCCAGCACCCGCTCGCGCGCGCTGACCCGGCTGTGATCGACGTTGACGCCGAGGCGTTCGTAGACCGCATCCAATGATGCAGTGAACTCATCGGTTGCAAAGGCCGTGAGCCCATCGCGATCTGCCCATTCCTGCCGGAGCCAGTCGGGACTGCGAAAGCTGGTCGTGTAGTTGACCACGGTGCCGCCGCCAAGACAGCCACCCGCGATCAGGGCGATCGACCCGTCAGCGGTGGCTGCGAAGCCGCCCTGGAAGTACAGCTTGCGCATCATGGCAAGCTCGAGCTGGTTGAAGTCGGCTTCGTTGTAGTAGCCGCCTTCCTCCAGGACGATGACGTTCTTCCCGGCCGCCGAAAGTTCGCCCGCCACCACCCCGCCTCCCGCGCCAGAGCCGATCACGACCGCGTCGCAGGTCAGGGTCGTGTCGCCGTCGAGCGTCGTCGTTCGGATGCTTTTCGGTGTCGACGGGGGGGCCGATACCGGTCCCGGGTAGCCGATCTCAGGCCAGACCGGGTTGGTGCCGTCATCCTCCGTGTCACCGATGAAGGCGAGCAACGATAGGCGCTTGAAAACCTGGAAGAGCTGGCGGCGGAAACTCAGCCGGCTGATCGCCCAGGACGACATGACGGCAATGCGTTGCTCGCGAGGCCAGCGGTGAAACGGCACCGGCCGGCCGGTCAAAAGGAATGTGCCGGATCGACGCCCGAGGATGCCGACGAGCAGGCGCAGCCGCCGACGGTCGGCTTCCGAGGGCAAGCGCGCGAACGTCTCCTCCATCGAAGCGGCGACCCGGATGGGTGAACCCGGGTGACCCATGCCGCCGATGAACGTATCAGCCATCGCCACCAGCACCGGCGACTGGCTGTCACGGCTGGTCATCGTTGGCGGCGCCTTTACCGCGGTAGACATGCCTGTTACCCCCCAAGCGTGATCGGTCCTTCCATCATAAGCAGGCACGGGCACTTTGCGAAGGCCCACAATGAGTTCCATGTGCTACACAAACGACGCCCGATCTCCGCTTCCGCCGATCGTGGGCGGCTCAACCGACGAAGGCGACCTGGTGCTGACGGCTACCGATGGCAATCGTTTCCGGGCCTACGCGGCCCGAGCGGCGGCCCCATCCGGAGCCGGCGTCGTCGTCATCCCCGACCCACGCGGTGTGCATCCCTTTTACAAGGACCTGGTGAGCCGGTTCGCACAAGCCGGTGTCGACGCGATCGTTATCGATTACATCGACCGAACCGCCGGTATGTCGGAACGGCCCGAGAACTTTGACTTGCGCGCCGCGATCGGAAAGACGAACCCCGACGCGATCGCGGCCGACGTCGCCGCCGGCATCGCCTACCTGCGCTCACCGGCCGGCGGGGCGGTGGAGTCGGTGTTCACCGTTGGGTTTTGTTTTGGCGGCGCGCAGTCCTGGCGGCAGGCTGCGGTCCAGCCTGGGCTGGCGGGGGCGATCGGCTTCTACGGGATCCCATCCCGCGTCCGCGACGCCATTCCACAGATGAAGGCCCCCCTGTTGCTTCTACTGGCCGGCAACGACCAGGCCACGACGCAGGAGGATTTCGCCCAGTTCGACCATGAGCTGACGCAAGCCCGTGTTCCCCACCAGAAAGTTGTCTACGAGGGGGCGCCCCACTCGTTCTTCGATCGCACCTTCGAAGAGCACAAGGCTGCCTCAGACGATGCCTGGCGCCAGATGCTGGCGTTCATCAAGGAGCACTCACGACAGACAGCGCGGGCGTAGACCTTGGCCGCGCCGGGGTCTGGCTCGGCCCGATGGCGCTCCTGCCGGCCCGCGACTTGCGGCGTGCGGTGGCCGAGATCGAAGCGATGGGTTTCGGCACCATCTGGATAGGAGAAGCCTTAGCCCGTGAGGCCTTTGCCGCATCAGCCATCATCCTCGAGGCCACCAGCCATATCAAGGTTGCCACAGGCATCGCCAATATCTGGGTGCGCGACCCGACCGCGATGATGAACGGCGGCCGCGCGCTCGCCGAGGCCTGGCCGAATCGGTTCGTACTCGGGATCGGCGTCAGCCACGCGCCGCTGGTGACGGCCCGTGGCCATGAGTACGCGCGGCCCTTGAGCGCGATGCGCACCTACCTCGACCTGATGGAAAAAGCACCCTACCGCGCGCCCACGCCGAATCCACCGCCACCCATCGTGCTGGCAGCGCTGGGCGTGAAGATGCTCGAACTTGCCCGCGAAAGGACCGCCGGGGCCCATCCGTATTACGTCCCAGTCGACCACACGCGCGAGGCGCGTCGCATTCTTGGTCCCGAGCGGCTGCTCGCGCCCGAGCAGGCGATCGTTTTCGCCAGGAGTCGCGAGGCGGCTCGCGTCCCCGGTGACATCTATATGCGTACCTACCTGTCGTTGCAGAACTACCGCCAGAACCTGGTCCGCCTCGGATGGCCCGAAGATGAGCTGGCCCCGCCGGGCAGTGATCGAGCGTTCGATGCGCTGGTCGCCTGGGGCGACGAACAGGAGATCGCGCGCAAGGCGGGGCGGCACCACGAAGCCGGCGCCGACCATGTTGCGGTCCAAGTGCTGACGCCGACGCCCGATCGCGCTCCGACCGACGATCTTCGACGCCTGGCGCCGCTGCTCGTCACGTAGCCGTGTTAGACTTCGAGCCTCGAAAATCTGATCGGGAGGTGAGGTCCGCGTGGCTGCCAGTGTTGTGCGTCGCACCTGCCTTAAGACCGCCTCCCGAGGGTTGCGCTAGCTAAACCTTCGAACACCTCCCTCGGCGAAGGCGCCGATGCCATTTGCCGTTGACCACATCAGGGAGGTTCTCAGCTTGACTTCAGATCAACGCGCCGAGCTGGATGAGCTCGGTTGGAACGACCGGTTCGCGTCCGCGTTCGAAGCTCTCCATGACGAGGAGCTGCAACCGGGACGGCTGGCCGCCGACTACAGCACGCAATTCCTCGTGCAGCTCGCCGGCGATGCGCCGCTCGCCACGCTCGGTCACGCCCTGCGCGAAGCGCGTCTGGTTGCGGTTGGCGACTGGGTGGCCGTTCGCAAGACGGCGCAGGCCACCGAGATCCGCGCCGTACTGCCTCGGCAGTCCGCGATCACGAGGGAGGCGCCCGGCGCCGAGACCGCCCAGCAGGTCATCGCCGCCAATGTCGACCTCGTCTTCATCGCTACCTCTGCCGACACCGATTTCAACCTCCGGCGCATCGAGCGACTGCTGACGGTTGCCTACCAGAGCGGGGCAGCGCCGGTGATCGTTCTGACCAAGGTCGATCTTGGGAACCCTGACCCATTTGAGGCAGAGCTCGCCACGATCGCGACCGGCGTGCCGGTGGTCGCGGTCAGCGGCCGGACCGGCGCAGGCATCGAGGCGGTCCGCGCGCATCTGTCACTCGGGAAGACCGCCGTGCTCATCGGGTCGTCAGGCGTTGGGAAGTCCACCCTGATCAACCGCCTCATCGGCGAGGAGGTGCTGCGAACGGCCGACGTACACAAGAGTGGCCAGGGGCGGCACACGACCAGTCATCGCCAATTACTGAAAGTGCCGGGCGGGGGCCTGATCATCGACACGCCCGGTTTGCGGGAAATCCAGCTATGGGCCGGGGCGGAGGCGCTCGCCGAGGTCTTCCTGGACATCGAGGAACTGGCCCTCGCCTGCAAGTTCACCGATTGCCGGCATGAGACCGAACCGGACTGTGCCGTGGTCGCCGCGCTCGAGGGCGGCACCCTGGACGCGGATCGCTTCGCTAGTTACCGCAAGCTGCAACGCGAGCTGCGCGCGATCGAGGTCAAAGCCGACGTGCGGCTGCAGATCGAGGAGCGTCGGAAGTGGAAGGTGATCCACAAGAGTGTGAAACAGCACATGCAGGTCAAGCGTCGTTGGGACTAGCCCGCTTTCGCTTCGGACGCTCCAGCTGACCCGAGCGATCAGGACCCTGATAGCCGGCCCAGGGGTCGTAGTCAACCTCGAGCGCTTCTTGTGGAGGTCGCTCCGACTCGGGCACGTTGCGCAGGTTGATTCGGATGCGTGTCCAGGTGGTGTTCCGCCCTCGCATCGAATCGACCATGACATCCGATGGCGCGAGGTGCGACCAGACCTCTCCATGGCGCGCCCGCCAGCGCTGTAGCCCAACACGCGCCTCGGCCTCGGTTGCGGCGCGGGCGATCTCGATGAGCGGCGCGGTGGTTCGCCGACGGCCGGTGGGGCCCACCGCCTTGCCGGGGGCGGGAGCCGGGACCTGACCCTTCTCCGCCGGTGGTCGATCGTCGCGCCGGCGCCGCGACAGCTGAACCCGCGCCGGCTCGCCCTCTTGCTTGACAAAATGCGGGGGCCAGGGGGCATCCCCGAAACCGGCCGCCTCGTGTTGCGCCGACAGCTCGAGCAGGGCCTGCAGTGAGCCGACCGCCTCGTCAATGCCTTTCGACGGATCGCCAATCTCAGCAAACCGTTTGGGAACGGTGTCGATGGTGAAGGACGCGAGCTCGCTGCTGGGCAGCTCCTCCCAGGTCAGGGGCGCTGACACGCGGGCATCCGGCGTCGGGCGAATGGAGTAGGCGGAGGCGATCGTCCGGTCCTTGGCATTCTGGTTGTAATCGAGGAATACGCCGTGTCGTTCCTCTTTCCACCAGCGGCTGGTGGCAATCTCGGGCGCGCGGCGCTCGACTTCCCGCGCCAGCGCCAGCGCCGCGCGGCGAACCTCGGGAAACGTCCAGCGCGGCTCGATCCGCGCATACACGTGAATGCCGCGCGAGCCCGATGTCTTCGGCCAGCCCACCAACCCAAAGTCCTTGAGGACCTCGCGCGACACCATCGCCACCTCGCGAATTTGTACCCAAGACACGCCCGGGACTGGATCGAGGTCGATCCGCAGCTCGTCAGGATGGTCGAGGTCGCTGGCGCGCACCGGATGAGGATTGAGGTCGATGCATCCGAGGTTGATGATCCAGGCCAGCTGGGCGGCGTCGTGGATAACGATCTCCTCGGCGGTCCGACCGGAAGGAAAGCTCAGCTCAACCGTCTCGATCCACTCCGGCCGCGAGGTCGGCGCCCGCTTTTGAAAGAAGGCCTCACCCTCCGCGCCGTTGACGAAGCGCTTCAGCGCCATGGGTCGTCCGTACACACCGCGAATCGCGCCCTCGGCAACCGCCATGTAGTAGCGCACCAGGTCCAGTTTGGTGTGGCCGGTGCGCGGAAAAAAGACCTTGTCCGGGTTGGTGATCGTCACCTGCCGCCCGGCGGCCTCGATGACCTCTTCCCTGGGTGCGGTCATGCGGATACCTTAGCGGCGCGGCCCGGCGCGGCTGGGGTCAGGAGATGACGCGGGCCGTGGTCGGGATAGGCTGGCTCCGCGGCAAGACACCGCCGCCGTCGGAACGACGCCAGAGCCAGATCAGGGGAACCAGCCCGATGAGCGACACCACGATGTAACCCGTGATGCCATTGATCGAGTCGAAGGCCCCATGCAGGACCGACACTCCGAGATAAGCGACGAGCACCGTCCCCGAGAGGCTGAGCCGCCCGCGGCGGGCAGCCGCGGCAAAGATGGCGCCCCCGAGAATCGCCGACCACATGCCGTGCCCGAACGGGGAGAGCACCCCTCGGATCAGCTCTGTAATGACCACCGAGGTGAGCGACAGGTAGAGCTGACCGCCCTGCACAACAAACAGGGAAGCGAGCGCGTAGCCGCTGCTCTCGAGCGCCGCGAAGCCAAAGCCCACGGTCGCTCCGAGCACCATCCCATCGCGGACGTGAAACGGCCGGATGCCCAGCGCCACGACCACGATGAACACGCCCTTGACCGCCTCCTCGATCAATCCAACTTCGAGGCTGCCCAGAAAGCCAACGCTGACCAGCCAGTATTCGAGCAGTGAGGCCCCGAGGACGCCAAAGACGCCGGCAATGATGAAGGCGGCCAGAATCCGTCGGGGTGAGAGCGCCGGGCTGGGATCGTGATCGAGGTACCAGACAACGGCCGTGACGGGGACGACGAAGCTACCGATGAGAACAATGGTCGGCAGCAAAATGATGTTGTGGGTGAGGCGCGCAACGGCAAACGCTGCCAGCCACATGACGAGGCCGATCAGAAAGACCGCCCACCATCGCGGCGCCCAACGCTCGGCTGACGCTGCCTCGGCTTCCATCCCCTGCCCCCTCACGCTAGCAGGGGCGGTACCGCTAGCGAAAGGGGTCAGGCGACGTCCAGTCGAGGGATCGGCGGATGGACGGACAGGTAACTCAGCAGGACGCCGATCGCTCCCGACACGACGATCGAACCGAGCCAGAGCGTGATCGGCCATCCAATCCCCCGCGTGACTTCGAGGAAAAGAAGGTAGAGGGAGGAAACGGCAACGGGACCAATAAACGAAGCGACCCGCAGCGCCACAACCCGGTTGGGACCAGGCCTCAGCCACATCATGACCAGGTCGGCCAGGAGCCCACCGACGATCGCGACCGGGATCAGGTCGAAATGCTGCTCGAGTGAACCCAGCAGCGCGCCGTTCAGTCCGGCGAGCAGTGTGATGCTGCCAAAGGGCAGCGTGAAGCGGCTGAGTAAGTAGAGAACGACGCCGGTGAGCAAGGCGGTCTGCACCATGATGCCCAGAATGCCAAGCTCCTGTAGATAGCGGATGGTGTCGGTGGTCGCCGCGTGCGTCGCGGCCCAAGTGTTGACCAGGGGTTGGTCAAACTGGTTAAAGAAGGTAAACATCGACAGCAGCAGGCTGGCCGATATGACCGCCGTGAACGGGGCGCGTGAAACGGGGCGGCGCCACGCCGCGCGCAATGGCCCAGTGACGATCAACCCCAGGGCCAGCATCAGCAGAAGGTGCGGCGGACTGAGCAAGGCCGCCAGGCTGACCTCGATCCCGAAGCGAAGGTGCCAGACCATGTCGATCACACCTCCGACGCCGAACAGGACGCAGCCGATGAGCGAAAGACTGTAGCCAGCCGGCAGCACCTGATCCAGGCTGTATCCGCGGTCGCGATTTCGCTGCGCCGTGATGGCCAGGAACGCCAGGATAGCGAACATCCCCGAATACAGCACAGCATGCCAGGGGGTGAAGAATGTTTCGAGCCGCGCCAGGTGCCGGTGTGCCCAGGAGTCGAGGTAAGCGCCCGCCATCAACCACGTACAAAGGGCCACCACCGTCCACTCGAACCGCCGCGTCGGAGGAATGGGTCCCCGGTCTCGGAAGAGCTCCCGTGCCATAGCCACGTCGGTCGTCAACCAGCTGGCACGCACGTCTGCGTAACGCGGCTACCCCCGCGCAGGTAACGGTCGAGCCTCATCAGGCGATCTCCCGACGGCGTGCGAGGGCGATCAGCTCTCGCTGCGAGTTGATGCCCAGCTTGCGATAGATGTGCTGAAGGTGCGTCTCGATGGTATTGAGGGTCAGGAAGAGTTGGCCGGCGATCAACTGGGGTTTCACCCCTAGCTCGGCAAGATTGCTGACGCGGAGTTCGGCGGGCGTGAGAGCGTCTGGATCGGTTACCTGACGATGCTGCCGTCCGTGGGCCAGCTTCAGTTCCTCGCCGGCCTTCTTCGCCAGGCCTTCGGCGCCGCATCCATCCGCGAGTTCGAAAGCCCGCCTCAAAAGAGGTCGGGCCGCGCGATCCTGGCCCGACTTTCTCAATTGTGCCCCGAGCCGATGGCGGATCCGTGCCTCGAGCAACGGCATCTGGCTTTCGGTTGCGAGCTCAACCGCCTCATCGAGTAGCCGCTTCGTGGCGACCAGATCGCCCTCCGCTTGCTTGAACGCAGCCCGAGCCCCTATCGCTACGATTCGGGGGAAGCGGCAGGGCAGGTGTTCGGCCAGCGAGTCGAGCGACGCGAGAACGGCCAGGGCGTCTTCGATTCGGCCGGCATAGAGGTAGGCGGTGATCGCGTCGCCCGACCAGGGGACGATGCACGGCTCGAGGATTTGCAATCGATTGGCGACGGTACGTAATCGGTCGAACAGCGCGCACGCGTCGGCCGTCCGCCGGGCGTGCATCGCGAGGACGGCCTCCATGTGAAGCATCCAGACGCGGCCTGCCCAGTTCTCGTCAGGATCGGCCAGCGCGCTCGACCTCCGGCACCACTCCGCACATTCGTCCATCTGGCCCATCTCGTTCAGCGTGTAGGCGTGGATGATCGCCGCCCAGAAGGCGCGCTCGGGCGCGAGGTCCGCGAGCACCGTGGCCCGGTCGGCGAGGCGCAACGCCTCTCCAAGCCGGCCCATCCGAAGGCACGTGTCACCATGCATGACGGCGACCGCCGCGATGGCGACCGGCAGCCCCATCCGCTCGGCCGCGGCCATGCCGACCTCATACGCTCGGGTGGCGTCTTTAAAGCGTTCCGTCCATTTCGCCATGTTTCCGTAGGTGCCCAGCGTTCCCCAGCTCCAGGCGAAGTCCGTCGTGTCCGCCTCTGGATTCGCGAGCGCATCTTGCACCGCCGCGTCGATGACTCCGATTCCAGCGTGATCCCCGCCGACAAAGGTGCTAAAGGCCCAGGCGGTATCGGCACGCACACGCAGCGACGGCGAGCACTCGACCGCGAGCTCACGAGCCTGTTCCAACATGGGCGTCGCGAGGGCCGGACCTCCGCTGGGCCACGAGATGAACGCCTGGTCGAGGAGCGCTCGGACTGCTGCCGGCTTGTCGGAAGGTAGGGCGCTGGCAACGGCCGACCGGAAGGCCTCTCCAGCCTCTCTGACCGAGCCGCGGATGAACAACGCACGCCCGAGCATACGGTTCGCCGCGCTCCGTACCTGGTCAGTCAGGTCCGGTACCTCGAGGACTCGGCGGAAGGTCGCCACGGCGCCTCGCCCGTCACCGCTGTCGAGCAGGACCTCCCCGAGATCCATCAACAGCTCCGCCGCGGCGCGAGAACCGGCCACCTCGACCGCTGCCGATAGGTGCTCCCTGGCGCGAGCGATCGCACCCTCGCGCATCGCCAGGCGGCCCGCTTGCACGAGGACCGAAACCGCCTCCGAATCACCGATCACGCCAGCGCGGGCCGCATGTTCGGCCGCCTCCGAAGGATCCGCTCCGGCTCGCACCAATAGCCGGAACGCGTTGGCATGCCACCGATCCCGCATCGGCGCAGGAATCTCCTCGTAGACGACCTGGCGGAGCATCGCATGGACGAACTGAGCCCAGCCGGGCGCGGATGAGGTGAATACGCCGCCCCGCGAGAGAGCCTCGAGGGCCCGATCGCCCTCCGCCGGTGAGAGGTCCGCCATCGCGGTCGCGATCACGGGCCGGAACCGGCTTCCGAGAACGCTCGCGGCCTGTGCATAGTGCATTTGCTCAGCCGAGGCCCCGATGAACCGATCGAGCAGGAGCCGGGCCTTTATGCTCGCGGCGTCGCCGTCGGATTCCGGTAGTGTGCGGCCGCGTCGCAAACTCGTCGCCTCGAGCTCGAGCAGGAGCGGATTCCCGGCGGCCGCCTCGAGTGCGGAGGCACTCGAAATCCCACCAGTGCGAGTGTTGAGCATTTCAGCCGCGCTCGCGTCGGTCAGCGGCTGGAGGCGCTCGATCATCGCGTCGCCGTCGTTGGTCAGAGGCCCCACACTATCGAGCGCGTTGTGAGGCCAGGGCCGAAGCGTCCCAATCAGGGCAACAGGCAGATTGCTGATCCTTCGACAAAGGAACGAGAGCAGCGCCAGGGAGTCCTCGTCCGCCCAGTGCAGGTCATCGAGCAACAGCAACACGGGCGAGGGAAGCTCGTCGAGAAACTGCAACGCCGCATACAACCGCGCCGCCCGAGCCTGCGGGGGAGATCGCCTGGTGGACTTTAGGTCGGTGGGACTCCGGAAGCCGAGCCCTCGAAGGGCCTGATCGATGACCCCAAATGGAAGACTGGATTCGGCGGCATCCCCGCGTCCGATGCTGATTCGGAACTGATCGCGCCCCGCTGCGGACGCGCGCTCGACCATGGTGGTCTTCCCTAGCCCGGCTTCCCCGACGATGAACAGGCTGCGCCCCCGACCCTCGCGGGCCTCCGACAGCAGGCGCTCGATTGCCCCCAGTGTCGCATCGCGCTCCCAGATTTGTGCCTGGGGCATGCCCCTCTTCCCCAGGCAATCGTACCCTTAGTCCGGAGGCGGGGGTGATTCCTCGAGCCAGCGCGTCTCGCCGATGTTGACCACAACATGGGCGAACGGGCCGCCTCGCCTGGCACCATGCCAGTGTTCCTCGTTCGGTCCGGTTACGATCGTGTCCCCGACCTCGATCCGTTGAGGCTCGGCACGGCGAGCCTGCACCCAGCCCTCGCCTTCGATCACGACCATCAGCTGGCCACCCGCATGGGCATGCCAGTGATTTCGTACGCCCGCTTCGAATCGAACAACCGCCGCGGACGTCGGCGGCAACGGTCCTGTTGCCGGCAGGAGTCCATGCGCCCCTGCCTTTCCCGTGAAGTGGGTCGGATCGAGGGGCGTGAGTTCGCCTAGCGCCAGGGCGCGTCGGGTGATCTTCATCCACCAACGCTACGCCGCGGCGCGAAGCCCATGCAACGCGCGTCGAAGAACGTCCGCCTGCTCCTGGATCGGATGGCGGAAGTCGGCCCACCGATCGAGGGCTGGATCCACGCGGGCGTCAACCGTGAGGTATGCGGAGTCCCGCTGATGGGCCGTCCGTCTCGCCAGCTCGAGCGATGGCACCAGCCAGCACTCCGGGAAGGGGGCGGCCCGGCGTTGGTCCCAGAAGTGTAACGCCAGCCAAAAGTCGTCGGCCGGCACGAAGGTGTTGCGGCGCACGTGGAAGCGGATCAAGTCGTCGCCCCGGCGCATCGCCGTGCCCTTGATCTGGACGAAGGCCGCGTGCGGCGCGCCTGGTCCACCGCCTGCTCACCCAGCCAGCCCATTTCGGGACGTAGAAGTTTTTGCCAAAAGTCGTGCCTCCAGTGGCCTGGCAGCCGAATTCTGCTGAGTGCAACGCCAAGCCGCTTCGGACCTGTCACCGCTGCGGTGGGCGACACTATAAAGCGATGCCGGATCAGGGGAAGGCGAAGCGGATCCTTCGTCGAAGGCAGCGGATCGGTCCGTTCCTGTGCTGGGCCGTCGTCTTCGCCGACATCGGCACCTCTGTCTATTACACCCCTGGGATTCTCTACGGACGGTTCGGAACCCGGGCGGCGATCTTCGTGGCGATGACGCTGCTGGTTTTCGTCCTTTTGGCCATCAAGTACGCCGAGGTGGCGATTCGCTATCCCGAAGGCGGCGGCGTGGTCACGGTCAGTACCCGCGCGTTTCATCCCTTCGTTGGCCTCGTCGGCGGGATGTTCATCCTCGTCGACTACTTTTTGACCGCTGCGCTCAGTGCCCTCTCGGGCGTGATCTATCTCAGCATCGTGTTCAAGTCGCTCGGGGCCGTCGTCGTCCTGGGGACGGTTGGGGCGCTGGTCATCCTCGCTCTTCTCAACCTCATCGGGGTAAAGGCCAGCGCGGAAGCCAGTGCGATCTTCGCAGTGATTGCCGGGGTCATGCAGTTGGCGGTTGTCGCGGCCGTCATCGTGCGTCTCGGGCCGGCCCACATGTTCGACTCGGTGCACCAGGTCCTCGCCGGCCCGCGCCTGACGCCCATTTTTGTCCTGACCGGATACGCCGGCGCCTTCCTCGCCTTTTCCGGCCTGGAGAGTATTGCGCAACTCTCGCCCGTCATGGCCGAGCCCCGCCGTCGCGTCGCCAACCTGGGGATGGGCCTGGTCGTGATCACAATCGCATTGACGAGTCCCCTCCTCACCCTTTGGTCGACCACCCTCCTCGGAAGCCACGCCAACCCCGACCAGTTCATCTCCCTGCTGGGCGACTATGCCGCTGGACCGGTGCTGGCCTGGATGGTCGCGATCAGCGGCGCCCTGCTCCTGATCTTCGCCAGCAACACCGCCCTGATCGGCAGCTATCACGTCTTCCTCGCGCTCACCCACATGCGGTTCCTGCCCCGGCCGCTGGCCCACCGGAATCGCTTGCGAAATACGCCCCACTGGGCAATCGCCGTCGCCACTGTCATCCCGGTCGGGGTCGTGATCTTTGCCGGCGGCAATACCGCCACGCTGGGCGGCATCTACGCCTTCGGCCTCCTGGGCGCCTTCATGCTTACGTCACTGTCGCTCGACGTGATCCGCTGGCATGAACGAGTCTCGACCATCGTGATGGTGGTCGGGGTCATTACCACGGCGGCCGTGACCGTCGCCTGGGTGACCAACCTCTTCGCCAAGCCGCTGGCGACTATCTTCGGTGGTGGTCTGTCGGTCGTAGGCGTCGCGATCGGCGTGACCACCTATCGGCTGGCCCACCGGGGCGGCGCGCCCGCGGTCTTTCCGCATATATTGCGCGATGATCACCCGCCCACCCTCATCTCGCGCGCTCGTCGGATCGGCGCGTGCAACGTCCTTGCCGTCGTCCCGAGCGAGCCGGAGCCCGCGGTCGCGCTTGCAAAAGCTGCCGTGAAAGTGGCAAACAACCAGCCGATCGTCTTCCTGTATCGAGGCGAGGGCCTCCCAAGAACGGGGTTCCCACACTTGATGGAGATCGTTGATCCGTATCTCACCGACGCCAGCGCCCAGGACGTCCTCGGGCGGGTCGAGCGGGAAGCCAGGACCCACGGCGGGCACCGCAAGTACATCTATGTGGGAAAGGGAACCGCAGCGGAAGCGGCTAGCCGGCTAGGTGCAGCCCTTCATCCGATCCACACGCTGGTGGTGGAGAGCCCGAGCGAGCGGTCGGCGCCGACGGCGGCCGGACGGCCGGCACGCATGACCGAGGATTCGGTCACGATTCTCGACTACGGACCGTCCTGACGCCGCGCGCGCTTGGCCACGCCGCGCAATTGCGTGATGCGAGCTCCTCCAAACGCCAGGACGATGATCGCCCCGAGGATGACGGCAAACAACAGCGCCACGCCCAGCGGCAAATGACCATTAAAGAAGAGGAAGGACAGCTGCACGCTCTGCAGGTTCTGGAGGATGAAGACGAGGATCAGGACCAACGTGAGCGTCCCAATAACGACCGCCGTCCAGGCGCCACTGAGGCGCGTGCGCTGCTCGCCCGGATACGGCTCCGGTTCAGGCTGCTTCTCCGGCGGCGAGGGGCTATCCGCGCTCAACTCTTGCTGCGCAGGGCACTCCATCCAAGGGCGCCGGTGACCCCTTCGAGCCGGTCCTTGATTGTCAGGCCATGCTTGTCGATCACATACTCGAATACGCCCTTGTCGTGGTTGCTGGTTCGCATCTTGATGACGTTGAGCGCCCGACGAAGTTCGGAACCAATCTCCAGGTACCGGAGGAGGATCACGTTGTGGAAGAGGAACGACAATCCGCCGATCGGCTCCGTCATGGGTCCGAGCGTGGTCGTTTCGCTGGTGATCAGGACTGAGGCGCCAGCCGCGCGGATCCATCCCACCAGGCTGCGGGAATAGGCGGGAAACCGTTCCGCCTCGCGGGCCGCAAATACCAGCTCCGCCAGGCTGTCGACGACCACACGACGTACCGAACCCTTCGCCAGCTCTCGGCGCACGGCGGCCGCGATGGTGTCGAGGTCCAGCTCGCCAACCGGAACATAATGGATCGCCAGCTGACCAGATTCCAGGGCTTTCGCCATGTCCCAGCCGAAGCTGGCGGCTTTCCTGATGAGCTGGTCGCCCGTCTCCTGGAAAGAGACGTAGAGGCAGCGCTCGCCGGCTTCGAGGCCCTCGGCGGCAAAGCGGAGTCCGAGGATGGTCTTCCCCGCGCCGGACGGTCCGAGCACGACGGTCGCCTGCCCGGCACGTATCCCGCCGCCCATCAACTCGTCGAGCCGGGGCACGCCGCTGGCGACCGGCGCATCGGGAACGAAAGTGCCGTTCGGCGCCAGCGTCTCCAGTCGTGGGAAGACCTCGAAGCCCGCCTGGCCAATGCGAAAGGAGTGCTTACCGACCAGGTGATCACCCCCGCGGAGCTTCACCACCCGCAGCCAGCGACGGTCCACCGGCTCATGGGGCTCGTACGCGAGCTGCACGATGCCGTCTGCCAGGGAGAACTCGACCCCGCCCTCGATTTCGTGGGGCGTGTACTCACCGACCAGCAGAAGGAGGGCCTCGGTGTGAGCGACCCGGCTCGCCAGGTCATAGAGCGCGGTGCGGAGTTCGCGCTCGCCGACGAAGTCGCGAAGCGCCTTCGCGCTGTCGATCACCACCACCGCCGGCCTGGTCTCAAAGCACTTCTGGACGACCTCGGTCACGACGGGCTCGAGGCCGGCCTCGCCCGCTTCGGCCACCAGCTCGCCGAGGTGGATGAAGTCCACGCTCTTGCCGAGTGCCTCTGGCTTGAAGAAGTGGAACGGCTCGAGGTGCCGCACGAGCTTTATATGCGGCTCGGACAGCGTGGTGTAGTAGAGCGCTTTGTGCTCCGGCGTGGCATTGGCGAAGCAGATCTGCTGGGCAAGGATGGTCTTCCCCGTGCCCGGGGCTCCGGCCAGGATGACGAGCGAGCCCGGCTCGAGCCCGCCTCCGAGAATGAGATCGAGGTCCGAAAGCCCGGTTCGCAGCCGTCCCATGTCAGCCTCCATCTTCGCGGATCAGGAGGGCCGCGGCGTGAAGGAGCTCCCGTCGCGTGAAGGGTTTGGGTAAACGGGCGTTGGCGCCGGCCCCCAGTTCGGAATTGCCGCTGACGACCAGGATCGGGATCCCAGCCGTCTTTGGATCGGACCGTAGACGCTCGATCAGCTCGAGTCCATCCATCGTTGGCATCATCACATCCGTGGTGACCAGGTCTGGATGGCTGGCCTTTGCGGACTTCAGGCCCGCCGCGCCATGGCGCGCCTCGGTCACGCTGTAGCCCGCACCTTCGAGAATCAAGCGCATCATGAACCGGATGTCCGGTTCGTCATCGACGATCAGAACTCTGGCCAGCGATCCTCCCCTGCCTCTTCCTTCGTCCATTCCAAGCCTATTTTGAAGGCCTGTGCGGCCGCCTAAAGGATAGCAAGCGTGCGCTGCAAATCTCTCATAGGCCCGGGGAGATGTCTGCAAAATCAGGCCGCGGCTCAACGCAACAATTATTGCCATTGCTGAGTCCGTTCAACCCGAGCCGCAACAATTGTTGCGGTGCTGCAATCGTTCACACTATTGCCTGAACAAGCCCGGAGAGGGAGTGGGGAATGAGCAAAGACGAAGACGGCAAGTCTCAACAGGCAGGGCTTCCTCGGATCCTGGTTATCGAAAGCAATCCCGCCTACCGATCCGTCATCAGCCACGTGGTGGAAATTGCGGGAGGACGTTGGGACAGCGTCTCAGAGATCGAACAAGGCAGGAAGCTCCTCGATGGAACCAAATTTGACCTGGTGATCATTGGAGCCGATACCGAATCCCCGATCGATCCAGAGGTGCTGAAGGAGATTCGCGCCCTCGCCCTGGCGCCCTTGATCATCCTCGATGAAACCTACAAGGGAGCGCTGGAAACCTACGAGGCTGGAGCCGAGCAAATCCTCCCCAAGCCGTTCGTGCCGGACGCCTTGATCGGCGCCATCAAGGTAGAACTTCGAGGGCCGAGTCCCAGTTCGCTGGTCCCGCTCGCGACGCGGATCGAGCTTGGTGGGCTGGTCTTCGATGCTGAGCGGCGCGTCGTCCAGCGGGGCGAGACCGAGGTGCGGTTCACCAAACGTGAATGGGAGGTCCTGTCATTCTTCTTGGCCAGTCCCAATCAATATTTCCGGGCCGAGGAGATCCTGGCCCAAACCTGGGGGACCGACGCATCGGGGGAGCAACTCCGAACCTACATCACCCGAATGCGACAGAAGCTGTCTCCCTTTCAAGCCTGGTGCAACCTGGTCACAGAAAAAGGCCGAGGGTACTGCCTTGTTCTCGAGGGAGCCCCGGACAAACCCTAGTCCCGAGTTCGCCTCAACCGGGCCGCCGCGAACACTGTCCCGACCAGCAGCACCGCGACAAGCGGAGCACCGGGGC
>DATBYU010000031.1:0-20048 GCA_036513555.1 Candidatus Dormiibacterota bacterium
AGCCCGCTCCGCGATCGACTTGCCGACCGCTGCCGCGCCTTCGGCGCCCGACGGCGACTTGAGCGACTTGCGCAGGTCGGCGTCGGTGCTGGAGGCGGCCGCCAGTGTCCGGCCTGAGGCGTCATCGATCACCTGGGCGTAGACGTGGTGCAGGCTGCGGAAGACCGCCAGCCGCGGCCGCGTCGGACCACCCTCGAGGTGGCCGCGGAGCCGGCTGTGCCGGCGGATCCGCGTGGCGCGCCGATCAGGGATCTTATTCATTATTTCGCGGCTCCGGCGCCGGTCTTCCCGGTCTTGCCCGCCTTGCGGCGGATGCGCTCTCCGCGGTAGAGGATGCCCTTGCCCTTGTAGGGTTCGGGCGGCCGGATCTTTCGCACCTCGGCCGCGACCTGGCCGACGTCTTCCTTGCTCGCGCCCTTGATGTTGATGCGCGTCGGCTCGGGGACGTCGATCGTGATGCCGGCGGGCACCGGGTAGCGAACGGGGTGCGAGTACCCAACGTTGAGCACGAGCGCCTCGCCCTGGCGGCTGGCGCGATAGCCGACGCCGACCAGCTCGAGCTGCTTCTCGTAGCCCTTGCTGACGCCCTCGATCATGTTCCAGACGAGCGTCCGGGTGAGGCCGTGCAGCGAGCGGTGATCTTTCGACTCGCTCGGCCGTTCGACGATGACCGTGCCATCCTTGACGGAAACCCGCATCGCCGGGTTCATCACCCGGGTGAGCTCCGACTTGCCGCTCTTGACCGAGACCGTGTGGTCCGCCACGGTGACGGTCACGCCGCTCGGAATCTTGACCGGAAGCTTGCCAATCCTACTCATGGGGTCACCAAACGTAACACACGACCTCGCCACCGAGGCCCGCCTTGGTTGCCTTTTGACCGGACATCACGCCGTGCGAGGTCGACAGGATCACGATGCCCAGACCGCCGAGCACGCGCGGGATCTCGGTCTTGCGGGCGTAAACCCGCAGCCCGGGCTTGCTGATGCGGCGCAGCCCGGCGAGGGACTTGCCACGCGGGGTCTTCGGCTTGAAGGTGATGTCGAGCTTCTGACCCTGCTCGACGGTGGCGACGTCGTAGGAGGCGATATACCCCTCCTCTTTCAGGACGCGCGCGATCTCCACCCCGACGCGGGACGCCGGGATCCCCACCTTCGGATGACCGGCGGTGTTCGCGTTGCGGATCCTGGTCAGCATGTCGGCGATGCTATCGGTGCTCATACCTGCCTCCATCCCCTCCTCACCATGACGACTTCTTCACGCCCGGGACCTGACCCTGCGAGGACAGGCTGCGGAAGCAGATGCGGCAGATGCCAAACTTCCGCATGTACGCGCGCGGGCGTCCACACAGGTTGCAGCGGTTGTGCTGCGACACGGCGTGCTTGTGGGGGCGAAGCCCGCGGTTGACGGTTGATTTCTTAGCCACTCAGTCCTGGTACCTCACTTCCTGAACGGGAACCCGAGCTCGGTCAGCAGGGCCCGCGCCTCGTCATCGGTGCGAGCCGTCGTCACGAATGTCACCTCGAGACCCCGCAATTTGTCGATCTTGTCGTACTCGATCTCGGGAAAGATGAGCTGCTCGCGCAGTCCCATCGTGTAGTTGCCGTGGCCGTCGAAGCCGGTCGGCGAGATGCCGCGGAAGTCGCGGATTCGTGGCAGCCCGACCGAGATCAGCTTGTCGACGAATTGGTACATGCGGGCGCCGCGCAACGTCACCTTGATGCCTATCGGCAGGCCGGCGCGCAGTTTGAAGTTCGCGATCGCCTTGCGCGACTTCATCACCACCGGCTGCTGGCCGGTGATCTTCTTCAGATCGGCGGTGGCGGCGTCCAGCGCCTTGGGGTTGGAGATCGACTCGCCGATCCCTATGTTGGCCACCACTTTGACCAGGCGCGGGACCTGCAGCGCATTGGTGTAGGCGAAACGCTGGATCAGTGCCGGGAGGATCTTTTCCTGGTAGCGCTGCTTCAGCCGGAGCTCCGTCCCTGCCGGGCTGGCGACGACGCTCGGACCCTTCGGGCCGGCGGCGGGCTTCACGCCTTTCGACTTGGCGGCGACGTTCATACCTTGTCCCTCACGCGCTCGTAGATCTCGCCGCAGTTCACGCAGACGATCGCCTTCTTCCCGTTCGGCAGCAGCGTCTTGCGGATGCGGGTTGGCTTGTCGCACTTGTTGCAGACGAGCATCACGTTCGAGTAGGAGAGCGGCGCCTCGAAGTCGACGATGCCACCCTGGATGACCTTGGTGCCACCCTTCTCCTGGTTGGCTTTCCGGTGACGCTTCAGCACGTTGACGCCCTTGACCACGATCTTGCCCGATCCGGGCACGGTGCGAACGACCACGCCACGCTTGCCACGGTCCTTCCCGGACATGACCTGCACGGTGTCGTCGCGATGAATGTCGAGATGAAGCCTGCTCATGACCTTATAAAACCTCCGGCGCCAGGGAAACGATCTTCATGAAGTTCTTGTCGCGAAGCTCGCGCGCCACCGGCCCGAAGATCCGGGTACCGCGCGGGTTGTTCTGCGGGCCGAGGATGACGGCCGCGTTCTCGTCGAAACGGATGGTCGAGCCGTCCGTGCGGCGGAATTCTCGTGCCGTGCGGACGACGACGGCTTTGACGACCTCGCTCTTCTTGACCTGGCCGCCCGGCGTCGCCACCGTGACGGCGGCGGTGATGACGTCGCCGATGGCCGCGTACTTCCGATAGTGGCCACCCATGACCCGGATCAACAGGATCTCACGCGCTCCCGTGTTGTCCGCCACCTTCAACCGCGACTCTTGCTGCACCATAACGACGGCTATTTCGCCTTCTCCACGATGGCCACGACCCGCCAGCGCTTGTCATGGGACAGCGGCCGGGTCTCCATGATGCGGACCTGGTCGCCGACCTTGCACTGGTTCTGCTCGTCGTGCGCCTTGAACTTGGTCGATTGCCGAATGTGCTTCTTGTACTTGGAGTGCTCCTTGAGCGTTTGCACGCGGACGATCACCGTCTTATCCATCTTGTCGCTGATGACAGTGCCGGTCCGCGACTTGCGCATGGCGCGGTCGATCGTTTCCTGTTCGTCCGTCATGCCTTCTCCTCAGTGGCCGCTGCGCGACGGCGGCGCGGCTTGGGCGCCGGCGTCGCGGCCGCGACGGCCGCCTCGGGGTTGCGCTCGGTCAGATGGATCGTGGTCAGGATCTGGGCCAGGTCCTCGCGCACATGCCGGATCTGGCGATGGTTCTGCAGCTGGCCGGTCGCCATCTGGAAGCGCAGGTTGAACAGCTCCTGGCGCGAATCCTTGAGCTTCTTCTGCAGGTCGAGCATCGACAGGCCCTGGAGGTCCTTCATCTTCATTTCTTGCCACCGCCCTTGGCCGGCTTGGCCGGTGCCGCGGCGGCTACCTTCGGGGCAGCACCAGGAGCGGCTTTCGGAGCGGCGCCGGGGGCAGCCTTGATCGAGGGCGCAGCGCCAGGAGCGGCCTTCGGGCCTCTCGCCGCGGGTCCGGCAGCGGCCGCCGGCGCGCCAGCCACAGCTCCCGGGATCCCCTCGCCCACCTCACCCGGCTTCAGCTCGGCCGGGCCCTTGATCTTTACGTCGGCAGCCGCCTTGACTCCCGACTTGATCCCGAGCGTCCGGGTCTTCATCGGCAGTTTGTAGGCCGCCAACTGGAAGGCACGCTTGGCCATCTCCGGGGTAACACCACCCATCTCGAAGAGGACGCGTCCCGGCTTGATGACGACCACCCAGCCTTCGGGTGCGCCCTTGCCGCTACCCATGCGGGTCTCGGCCGGCTTCTTGGTGACCGACTTGTCGGGGAAGACGCGAATGAACACCTTGCCACCGCGACGAACGAAGCGCGTCATCACGCGGCGGGCCGCCTCGATCTGCCGGTTCGTCATCCAGGCCGCTTCAGACGCCTGCAGGCCGAACTCGCCGAACGCCAGGTCGGCGCCCTGGGTGGCGACGCCGGTCCGGCGCCCTCGATGGAGCTTGCGATATTTGACGCGGGCTGGGAGCAACATCTCTATTCCTTCTTCTTGGTGGCGCGGGGGGCACGCGGTGTCTTGGGTGCGGCTGGCTTGTCCGTCGTCGTCGCGCGGGCACGGGTAGCCCGCTTGGGCGCTGGCGTCTCGCCGCCATCGGCGGCGGTCGTCGCCTTCGCCGTCCGGGTGGCGCGCTTCGGCTTGGCGGGTGCCTCGACGGTCGCGACCGGCGCAGGCGCCGGGGCGGCCTCGACGGCGACCGGGACAGGAGCGACGACCTGCACCAGCTCCGCGAGCGGCGAGGGCACGTCACCCACCGGGATGCCGGCGTCGACCGGCTCCTCGATGGCCGCCGCCGGCTTTTGCGGCACATCGGTCGGGAAGTTACCGGTGTAGACCCAGGCGGATACGCCGATGCGTCCGAAGGTCGTCTTGGCTTCGGTCTGGCCGAAGTCGATGTCGGCCTTCAGCGTGTGGAGCGGGACGCGACCTTCGCGGTTCCACTCGACGCGGGCCATCTCCGAACCGCCGAGACGACCCCGAACCCGGATCTTCACGCCTTGCGCGCCGGCGCGCATCGTCTTCATCAGCGACTGCTTGATGGCGCGGCGGAAGGCGATGCGCTTCTCGAGCTGGGCGGCGACGTTCTCCGCCACCAGCTGGGCGCTGAGCTCCGGCTTCTTGATCTCCTGGATCGTCACCCGGACCCGCTTGCCGGTGGTCTTCTCCAGCTCGTCACGGAGCTGGTCGACACTGGTCCCGCCCTTGCCGATGACGATGCCGGGCTTGGCGGTGTGCAGTGTGATCGTCAACGCCGACGACGAGCGCTCGGTCTCAATCCGGGCCACGCCCGCATTCTTCAGACGGGCCATCAGCATCCGGCGAAGACGGACGTCCTCCAGCAACAGCGGCTTGTACTCCTTGTCGGGAGCAAACCACTTGGCCTCCCAGTTACGGTAGACGCCCAGCCGGAAGCCGTTCGGGTGAACTTTATGTCCCACTACTTGCCCTTCTTCTCCTTGGTGTCCTTCTTGGCCTCGTCCTTCTTCTTGCTCTCGGTCTTTTTGGCCTGTGTCTTCTTACCCGCTTCGGGCGCGGTTGACGCCTGCGCCTTTGGCTCGGCCTTGCCGCGTTTGGGCTTGGCCGGGGCCTGGCGCTCGTCCGATTCGGTGGTCGCCGGTTCGCTCGCGGCGGCGGCCCGCGCGGCAGCAGCCGCGGCGCCGGTCGCGATCGGGCGGGCGGCGGGCTGCGGTGCCCGCGGCAGGGCGGCGGTGCGCCGCCGAACCGCGCCCGGCCGGTCTTCGACGATGGCCGTGATATGGCTGGTGCGCTTGAAGATGCTGAAGAGGCGGCCCATGGCGCGCGGCTGGCCGCGCTTCAACATCGGACCCGGCTCGACCCGGATCTCCTTGATCACCAGATCGTCTCGGACCAGGTTGAAGTTGTTCTCCGCGTTCGCCTGCGCGGAGCGGATCACCTTGGCCACGTCACGCGCGGCCGACTTCGGCATGAACGAGCAGGCAACCAGCGCCTCGGAGACGGGCAGGTTGCGCAGCGTCTGCGCGACGAGCCGCACCTTGCGAGGCGACGTGCGTACCCATTTGGCCTTGGCTTGAACTTCCATGATTACTTGAGGGTGGTGGATTTCTCGGTGTGATGCCCGTGGGCGCGGAAGCGCCGCGTCGGCGCGAATTCGCCCAACAGGTGTCCCACCATGTTCTCGGTGATGAAGATCGGCACGTGCTTCTTGCCGTCGTGGATCGCGAGCGTGTGTCCGACCATCTCGGGAAAGACGCTCGAGTCCCGCGACCAGGTCTTGATCACTTTCTTTTCTTTCTGCTGGTTCATCGCCACCACTTTCTTCATCAGTGACGGATGAACGAACGGTCCTTTCTTGGTTGAACGTGACATGTCTTAGCCCTTACTCTTCCGCTTGGGTGGTCTGCGTCGGACGATCATGTTCGCGGTCTTCTTGTTGCGCCGCGTCCGGTAACCGAGCGTTGGCTTGCCCCACGGGGTTTGCGGATGGCCACCGGCGCCGGAGCGGCCCTCGCCCCCACCGTGCGGGTGGTCGAAGGGGTTCATCGCCATGCCGCGGACCGAGGGGCGCTTGCCCCGCCAGCGGCTCTTGCCGGCTTTGCCGACGTTCTCGTTCTCGTGCTCGACGTTGCCGATCTGGCCGATGGTCGCGTAGCAGAGCACGGCGATGCGCCGGACTTCACCGGATGGCATCCGGATCTGGGCGTAATCGCCCTCGCGCGCCAGCAGCTGCGCCGACATGCCGGCGGAGCGCACCACCTGGCCACCGCGTCCCGGCTTGAGCTCGATGTTATGCACCGTGCTGCCCAGCGGGATGGCGGACAGCGGGAGCGCATTGCCCGGTTGGATGTCCGCCTCCGGCCCGCTCACCACCTTGTCACCCACGGTCAGGCCGACAGGCGCCAGGATGTAGCGCTTCTCGCCATCGGCGTAGTGCAGGAGCGCGATCCGCGCGCTGCGGTTCGGGTCGTATTCCACCGCGGCGACGGTCGCCGGGATGCCGAGCTTGTTGCGCTTGAAATCGATGATCCGGTAGAGCTTGCGATGCCCACCGCCCTGGTGACGAACCGTGATCTTGCCCTGGGCGTTGCGCCCGGCATCGGTCTTGAGCGAGACCAGCAGGCGCTTCTCCGCCTTCTTGCCCTTGGTCAGGTCGTCGAAGGCGCTGACCGACATGAAGCGGCGGCCGGGCGAGGTGGGCTTGTATTTCTTCAGTGGCATGGATCAGACACCCTGGAACATGCTTTCGATTTTCTGGCCTTCGGCGAGCGTGACCACGGCCTTCTTCCAGTTCGACTGAAAGCCGTGGGTCTTGCCCCGGCGGCGTTCCTTACCGCGGACGTGCATGGTATTGACGGCGACCACCTCCACCTTGAAGGCATCGGCGACCGCCAGCGCGATCTCCGTTTTGGTCGCCTTGGGGTGGACGCGGAACAGGTATTTGCCGGTGGCCATCGCGGCGTAGCTCTTCTCACTGATGAGGGGACGCTGCACCACCTGCACCGGGGCCCTCACGACAGCCACTCCTCGACCTGCGTGATCGCGGAGCGCGTGAAGATGAGGGTGTCCGCGGTCAGCACGTCGGTCGGATTCAGGTTGGTGGCGAGAATGGTCTTGACGCCGACCAGGTTGCGCGTCGACTTCTCCAACATCAGGTCGTGCTCGGGGATCACGAACAGCGTCCGCACCCCGGCGCCCAGCTGATCGAAGAGATTGGCGACCACGCTGGTCTTCGGCGCCTCGAGCGTGATCTCTTCGACCACGCGCACCGCGCCTTCCTGCGACTTCACCGACAGCGCGACGCGCAGAGCCAGCCGTCGCTGCTTGCGCGGCATCTTCTCCTCGTAGCTATGCGGATGCGGACCGAAGACAACCCCACCGTGGCGCCACTGCGGCGAACGGGTGCTGCCCTGGCGGGCGCGTCCGGTGCCCTTCTGCTTCCATGGCTTCTTGCCGCCGCCAGAGACGTCGCCGCGGGTCTTGGTCTGGGCTGTGCCCTGGCGGTCATTCGCCTGCTGGCGCTTCACCGCCTGGTGGAGCACCGCGGTGTTGACCGGGGCGTTGAAGATGCCCTCTGGGAGTTCCAGATGGCCGCTCTCCTTGCCGTCCTTGTCATAGACGGGGGCTGACACTTTCTCGGTCGCCACTAGGCCTTCTTCCCCTTGGGCTGGCGCGTCGAGTCGCGGACCAGGACGATGCTGTTCTTGTGGCCCGGCACGTCGCCGTTGACCAGCAGCAGGTTGCGGTCGAGGTCGACGCGTACCACTTTCAGGTGCGTCGTGGTGCGCTGCTGGTTGCCCAGCTGGCCCGCCATGCGCATCCCCTTGTACACGCGGGATGGCGTCGACGACGAGCCGATCGACCCGGGTTGCTTGATGTTGTGGGAGCCGTGTGTCACCGGACCGCGCCCGAAGTGGTGTCGCTTGTGCTGCCCGGAGAAGCCCTTGCCCTTGGTCGTCCCGGTGACGTCCACGAGTTCGCCGGCTGAAAAGAGGTCGGCCTTGAGCGCCTGACCGATTTCATAGCTGGCGTCGGCCTTCAGGCGGATCTCGCGCACGTGGCGATGGGCGGCGACCCCGGCCTTCTTGAAGTGGCCGGCGGCCGGCTTGTTGAGCTGCTTTTCCTTGGCCTCACCAAAGCCGAGCTGGACCGCGCCGTAGCCATCCTTCTGGATGGCACGGAGCGCGATCACCACGCAGGGTCCGGCCTCGAGCACGGTGACCGGCAGGAGTTCACCCTTGTCGGTGAACACCTGGGTCATCCCGATCTTCTTGGCCAGCAGCCCTTTCGTGGCCATGGCTAGAGCTTGATCTCGATATTGACGCCCGACGGCAGGTTGAGCCGCATCAGGGCGTCGACGACTTTTGGATTCGGGTCGAGGATGTCGATGATCCGCTTGTGGGTCCGCATCTCGAACTGCTCACGCGAGTCCTTGTCGATGAACGGTGAACGGATCACCGTCCACTTGTTGATCTCGGTGGGCAGCGGGATAGGTCCGGCGGTCGACGCGTTCGTACGCCGCGCGGTGTCCACGATCTTGTCCGCGGCCTGGTCGAGGACGCGGTGATCGTAAGCCTTCAGCCGGATGCGGATCTTCTGGGCCACGACCTTACTTGATGACCTTTGTCGCCACGCCCGAGCCGACCGTACGGCCGCCCTCGCGGATGGCGAAGCGCATCTGCTCTTCGACCGCGATCGGGGTGATCAACTTGATCTTCATGGCGATGTTGTCGCCCGGCATCACCATCTCGGTACCCTCCGGCAACTCGATCTCACCGGTCACGTCCGTGGTCCGCACGTAGAACTGCGGGCGGTAGCCCTTGAAGAACGGGGTGTGACGGCCACCCTCTTCCTTGGTCAGGACGTAGACCTGCGATTCGAACTCGGTGTGCGGCTTGATCGATCCCGGCTTGGCCAGGACCTGGCCGCGCTCGACTTCCTCGCGCTTGATGCCGCGCAGCAGGCAGCCGACGTTGTCGCCCGCCTGGCCGGAATCGAGCAGCTTGTGGAACATCTCGACACCGGTCACGACCGTCTTGCGGGTGTCGTTGATGCCGACCATCTCGACCTCTTCGTTGACCTTGACCTGGCCGCGCTCGATGCGGCCGGTCACGACCGTCCCACGACCTTCGATCGAGAAGACGTCCTCGATCGGCATCATGAACGGCTTGTCGAGGGCGCGCTCCGGCACCGGGATGTAGCTGTCGACTGCGTCCATCAGCTTCGTGATCGAGTCTTCCCACTGGGGGTCGCCCTCGAGCGCCTTGAGCGCCGACACCTTCACCACGGGAATGTCTTCGCCCGGGAACTCGTACTTTGAGAGCAGCTCGCGAACCTCGAGCTCGACGAGCTCCAGGATCTCCGGGTCGTCGACCGCGTCGACCTTGTTGAGGGCGACCACGATTCGCGGCACGCCGACCTGGCGCGCCAGCAGGATGTGCTCGCGGGTCTGCGGCATCGGCCCGTCGGTCGCGGCCACGACCAGGATGGCGCCGTCCATCTGGGCAGCACCGGTGATCATGTTCTTGATGTAGTCGGCGTGCCCGGGGCAGTCGACGTGCGCGTAGTGACGCTTCTCCGTCTCGTATTCGACATGCGCGGTCGCGATCGTGATGCCGCGAGCCTTCTCTTCGGGGGCGTTGTCGATCGAGTCGAAGGAGCGGAATTCAGCGAATCCCTTCTTTGACAGGACCTTGGTGATGGCCGCGGTCAGGGTGGTCTTGCCATGGTCGATGTGACCGATGGTTCCCACGTTCACGTGCGGCTTGGTGCGCTCGTACTTCTTCTTCGCCATTGTTACTCCTTCTCGGAATCCTCCTTAGGCTCTTGACTTCGCAACGATCTCTTCCGCAATCGACTTCGGGACTTCCTGGTAGTGATGAAATTCCATGCTGTAGACGGCGCGACCCTGGGTCTTGGACCGAAGGTCGGTGGCGTAACCGAACATGTTGCCCAGCGGCACGTAGGCCCGCACCACCTGCATGGTGGCGCGGCCTTCCATGCCGAGGATCTGGCCGCGACGCGAGGACAGGTCGCCGAGGATTTCACCCATGAACTCCTCGGGCATGACGACCTCGACTTTCATGATCGGCTCGAGCAGCGTCGGCTGGCCCTTCTGCATGCCGTCCTTGGCCGCCATCGAGCCGGCGATGGTGAAGGCCATCTCGTTCGAGTCGACCTCGTGATAGGAGCCATCGACCAGGGTCGCCTTGACGTCGACCACCGGGAAGCCCGCCAGCACGCCGCTGTTGAGCGCCTCGATGATGCCCTTCTCGACCGCGGAGTGGTATTCCTTCGGGATCGAGCCGCCCACGATCTTGTTGACGAATTCGAAGCCCTTGCCGGCCTCGTTCGGCTCGATGTTGATCTCGGCGTGGCCGTACTGGCCGCGGCCGCCCGACTGCCGGATGAAGCGGCCGACGCCGTGCGCCTTGCGCTTGATCGTCTCGCGGTAGGCAACCTGCGGCTTGCCGACGTTGGCGTCGACGGCAAACTCGCGCAGCATGCGGTCGACGATGATCTCGAGGTGCAGCTCGCCCATCCCGGAGATGATGGTCTGGGCGGTCTCCTCGTCGGTGCGGACCTTGAAGGTCGGGTCTTCCTCGGCGAGCTTGGCCAGCGCCTGGCCCATCTTCTCCTGGTCCACCTTGGTACGCGGCTCGATCGCCACGCTGATGACCGGATCGGGGAAGACGATCGACTCGAGCAGGATCGGATTGTCCTCGTCCGCCAGGGTGTCGCCCGTCGTGGTCTGCTTCAGGCCAATGGCTGCGGCGATATCACCGGCGTAGACCTCCGGGATCTCCTCGCGGTGGTTGGCGTGCATCTGGAGGATGCGGCCGACGCGCTCCTTGGTGCCGCGGGTCGCGTTCCAGACGTAGGAGCCAGACTTCAGGGTGCCCGCGTAGACACGGAAGAAGGTCAGCTTCCCGACGTAGGGATCGGTGGCGATCTTGAACGCCAGCCCGGCGAAGGGCTGGTTGTCGGCCGGCTTGCGCCGTTCGGTGACGTTGCTCTTGGGGTTGATCCCCTCCACGCCAAGCTTGTCCAGCGGCGAGGGCAGGAAGTCCACGATGGCGTCCAGCATCGGCTGCACCCCGCGGTTGCGCAGCGCGGCGCCCGCGAGCACCGGCACGAAGCGGTTGGCGATCGTGCCCTTGCGGATGGCGGCCACGATCTCGGGGCCGGTGATCGGCTTGTCGTCCAGGTACTTCTGTAGCAGGACGTCGTCGAACTCGGCGACCGCCTCGAGCAGCTGCTTGTGGTAGAGGTCGACCTGCTCCTTCATCTCGGCCGGGACCTCTTCGGTCTCGATCGTCGTCCCCAGGTCGTCGGTATAGGTGATCGCGACCTTATTAATAAGGTCGACGACGCCCTCGAACTTCTCTTCGCTGCCGATCGGGAGCTGGATCGGGACGGCGTTGGCGCCCAGCCGCTCGCGGATCGACTTCCAGGACGCGAAGAAATCGGCGCCCATGCGGTCCATCTTGTTGATGAAGGCGATCCGCGGCACCTCGTAGCGGTCGGCCTGCCGCCAGACCGTCTCCGACTGCGGCTCGACCCCGGCGACCGCGTCGAAGACCGCGACCGCACCGTCGAGGACGCGCAGGCTGCGCTCGACCTCCACCGTAAAGTCTACGTGTCCGGGTGTGTCGATAATGTTGATCCGGTGGCCGCGCCAATTGGCGACGGTGGCCGCCGAGGTGATCGTGATCCCTCGCTCCTGCTCCTGGACCATCCAGTCCATGGTGGCGGCGCCATCGTGCACCTCACCCATCTTGTGGATCCGGCCCGCATAGAAGAGGATGCGTTCGGTCGTGGTCGTCTTCCCGGCATCGATGTGGGCCATGATGCCGATGTTCCGTACCTTGTCGAGGGCGTAAGTCCGAGCCATTTTTGTTTCTGCCAATTCCTAATACCTGAAGTGGCTGAAGGCCTTGTTGCTCTCAGCCATCTTGTGAGTCTCTTCGCGCCGCTTGATCGTCGCCCCCACCCCGTTAGCGGCGTCCATCAGCTCGCCGGCGAGCTTCTCTTGCATACTCTTCCCAGATCGGGCCCTGGCGTAACGTACGATCCAGCGCCGGGCCAGCGCCGAGCGCCGGTCGGGGCGAATCTCGACGGGCACCTGGTAGGTGGCGCCCCCGATCCGGCGGGGCTTGACCTCCAGCACCGGGGTGGCGTTCTTGAGCGCGGCGTCGAAGACCTCGATCGGGTCCTTCTTGGCCACCTTCCGGATGCGGTCCAGGGAGCCGTAGACGACCTTCTCCGCCGTGCTCCGCTTGCCTCGCTGCATCACCACGTTGACGAACTTCGCTACGCCCTCGTGTGTGTACACCGGGTCGGGCAGGATGACATGCTTGTGAATTCGCGGGCGCCGGGGCACGGCTAGGCCTTCTTTGCCTTTTCGCGCTTGGCGCCGTACTTCGAACGGCCCTGCTTGCGCCCCTTGGCGCCGGCCGTGTCGAGGGTGCCGCGGACCACGTGGTACCGGACACCGGGAAGGTCCTTGACGCGGCCGCCGCGGATCAGGACGACCGAGTGCTCCTGGAGGTTGTGCCCGATCCCGGGGATATAGGCGGTGACCTCCTGGCGGGAGGTCAGGCGCACGCGGGCCACCTTCCGGAGCGCCGAGTTGGGCTTCTTGGGAGTAGTGGTGTAGACGCGCACGCAGACGCCCCGCCTTTGCGGTGAGCCTTGCAGCGCCGGTGCCTTCGTCTTCTTCACCAGCGGCTTGCGGCCGGATCGGATCAGCTGTGAGATGGTGGGCATGGCTTGATCTCGCCCGAGTTTTCGGGCGCGAAGCGCTATTTTACGGCCGCTGACGCGCTGGTGTCAACCTGCGGGCGCGGGACGAGGCTGCAGGACGCAGAACTCGTTGCCCTCGGGGTCCACCATCACCACCCAGCTCACGTCCCGCTGCCCGATGTCGACGTGGCGCGCTCCCAGGGAGATCAGCCGGGCCACTTCCGCCGCCTGGTCGTCTGGCCGCAGATCGAGGTGAACCCGATTTTTGACCGACTTGGCCTCCGGGACCTCGAGAAACAGGATGTCGGGGTGATCGCCGCCCGGTTCGAGCCACCACTCACCGTGATGGGGACCGTGGAGGGGCAGGCTCAGCGACTGACTCCAGAAGCGGGCGACCCGCTCGGGGTCGTGGCAGTCGACCACGATGTTCTGCCAGCGAAGGGTCACGATCCGGACTCTAGCCGATCAGAACGGCTTGAAGAGCATCAGCCAGAGGATGAAGCCCAGCGCGACGAGCCCCAGGATCGTGATCGGCCACGGGCTCGTCGAGAGCGCCAGCCGGCGGACCTCTTCGGAGGTTGGGGCCGGCCCGGGCTGGCTCCGGCGGTCGTTGCCGCGGCCCAAGCCTGCCGCCACCCGGATCTGGTGGTATTGCCGGCCCATGGCGTTCATCAGGCCGATCGTCAGCACCAGGACCACGATCGCCGCCCAGATCCAGGCGCGGCCGAACCAGCCGCCGGCGGCGCCCAGCCAGATGCCGGTGAGCGCGACCAGGATGAGCAATGGGTACATGGCCTGGCTCGACAGCGTGGAGAGCACGACCAGCGCCTTGATGCCGTCCGCCGACGGCTCCCCTTTGAGTCGGAGCGCCATCGCGGCCGAGGCGCCGTGCGCCAGCACGAAGAGCAGCACCGAGCCAATGTGCGCGTAAACCAACCACTGGTACATCTCATTCGATTATGGCGGCGGGGCTCAGGCGGCTGACGCGGCGTATTCGACCTCGACGGGCTCGCGGCGGGCGCCGGCCAGGCGCGAGATGAGGCCGACCGCGATGAGCTCGATGCCGAGCAGGAGGTAGGTGGGCTGGGCGAAGCGATTGGTGAAGAGGAAGACGAAGAAGGCGAGGCCCATCCAGAAGATGGCGTCGCCGGCGAGCCGGTGCCGGAGCAGCCGGCGCCAGCCGAGGACCCAGGCCGCGATCACGAGTGGCAGCTGGAACAGGAGGAAGGGGAATGCGTCGCGCGCGCCGTGGATGATGCCGGCCTGCAGCAGCCAGCTGGACAGGCCGATCCCCTGGATCGGGTACGCCTCGCTGCCGCTTCCCACGTTGTAGAAGACGGTGTCGCGAACGAAGGCGGAGGCGTTCCAGATGAGGAACGGAATGACGAGCGCCAGTACTGCCAGGGCGGATAGGCCGGCGTAGCGGGGTAATGATCGCCAGGTGATGCCGTTGGCGAAGCCCCACGCGACCAGCACGGGGAGCGCGATCAACGCCGTCTGCTTGGTCGCGATCGCGAGCCCGATGACGATCGCCGCCGGCAGGAAGCGCCGCCGACCAAGGGCGAGGGTCGCGGCCAGCAGCAGCCCGATCATGGGCAGGTCGTTGTCGCCGAGCACCGCCAGCAGGCTGTGGCCCGGGATCAAGAAGAAGGCGACCGCGGCCATTCGACCGGGTGTTCCCGGAAGGAGCCAGCGGAGCAGAACGAAGACGGCGACTCCGGCGCCCAGCAGCCAGATCCGCTCGTCCCACCAGCCGATCACGAACTGGAAGGCGGCCTGCACCGGGAGCGGCAGGACGATCGTTCCCGGCCAGTAGTCGAGATGGTGCAGAGCCGGATTGGGGAAGGGCTGGCCCCAGGGCGCCCGCTCGAGGCCGGTCCCGGTGTAGTCGAAGCCGTAGGGGTCGACGCCGCGCATCAGCAGGTTGCGGGCGAGCTGGATCTGATAGGCGCCGTCGCCGATCAGCGCCGTCGAGCTGGGGAACATGTGCCAGCGCGCGATGGCCCCGACGATCGGCAAGGCGTAGAGCACGACAATGGCGGTGGCGGCGGCGATCTCCCTGAGGCGGGGTTGCGTCACGGCGGCCACGACCAGGATCAGGAGGAGCCCGGCGAGCGATGCCGGGATCCAGCCCGGCACGCCCCAGGTGCGGGCGATCTGCCAGCCGACGGCCGCCGACGGGATGCCCAATAGAAGGAGAAGCAGGGTCTCGCCATGGCGACGGATCACGTCGGTACAACGAAGGCCCCCACCCTACCCTCCCCCAGAGGGGAGGGACATGTAACAAAAGGGCCACCCCAGTGGGTGGCCCCTTTTCGGTGCTTAGTCGACGATTTAGCTGCTGGTCGCGGGAACCGGTTGCGGGAGCTCCGCGAACATCTTGAACGACTCCTCGCGGAGCTTCTGGTAGTAGTCGAGCCCGGTCCCGGCGGGGATCAGCTTGCCGATGATTACGTTCTCCTTCAGGCCGCGCAGCCGGTCGACCTTGCCGGAGATCGCTGCCTCGGTCAGCACCCGGGTCGTTTCCTGGAAGGACGCCGCCGACAGCCAGCTCGCCGTGTTCAGCGCGGCCTTGATCAGGCCGAGCAGGACGGTCTGGGCGACCGACGGGTCGCCGCCCTCGGCCAGCACCTTGGCATTCGCTTCCTCGTACTCCCACTGCGAGACGATCTCGCCCGGCAGCAGGTCGGTGTCGCCGGCGGTGTCGACGCGGACTTTCCGCATCATCTGCCGGATGATCACCTCGATGTGCTTGTCGTTGATATCGACACCCTGCGAGCGGTACACCTTCTGGACCTCGTCGACCAGGTAGGTCTGGACGGCCTCGCGACCAAGGATGTGGAGCAGCTCCTGCGGGCTGATCGAGCCCTCGGTGATCTGTTGGCCGGCCTTGATCTTCTGCCCACTCTGGACATTGATCCGAGAGCCGTGCGGGATCGGATACTCGCGCCATTCCTCGTCCATGCTCCGGATCACGATCTGGTTGCGCTCGACGCGGGCTACGCCGGAGGCGCGTGAGGTGATGACTTTGTCCTGGCCATCCTCGCCGGCGCCCCTTGCGATTTCCTGCCCTTCCTGGACGGTAGCGCCCGACTCGATCAGCGGCTGCATCTTGTCCGTCAGGATGTAGGGGATGTCGTAGACGTCGCGCGAGGTCACCTTGACCTTGCGAGCGGTCTCGGTGCGGATGATCTCCACCTCGCCATCGATCTCGGAGATGATCGCCTTGCCCTTCGGGATGCGGGCCTCGAACAACTCCTCGACGCGCGGCAGGCCCTGCGTGATGTCGGTACCTGCGACGCCACCGGTGTGGAACGTCCGCATGGTGAGCTGGGTCCCGGGTTCGCCGATCGACTGGGCGGCGATAACGCCGACCGCCTCACCGATCTCGACCAGCTTGCCGGTTGCCAGGTTGCGGCCATAGCAGAGGCGGCACACGCCTTCGCGTGCCTGGCAGGTGAGCACCGACCGCACCTTGACCTGGGCCACGCCGGCCTGGATCAGGTTGCGCGCCTGGATGTCGCTGATCTCAGCGCCTTCCTTGATCAGCACTGCCTGGGTCGTCGGGTCCTGGACCTCGGCGGCCGCCACGCGACCGGCGATCCGCTCGAACAGCGGCTCGGTCAGCGCGCGCTCCTCCGAAATTTCGGTGACCCAGATGCCGGAGGTCGTGCCGCAGTCTTCGCTGCGAACGATCACGTCCTGGGCGACGTCTACCAGGCGTCGGGTCAGGTAACCGGAGTCCGCCGTACGAAGCGCGGTGTCGGCCAGACCCTTGCGGGCGCCGTGCGTGGAGATGAAGTACTCGAGCACGGTGAGCCCTTCCGAGAAGTTCGCCTTGATCGGCAGGTCGATGATCCGGCCCGTGGGGTCGGCCATCAGGCCTCGCATACCGGCGAGCTGCCGGATCTGCTGAATGTTGCCTCGAGCGCCGGAGTTGGCCATCATGAACACCGGGTGAAGGGCATCGAAGCTCTTCATCGTGGCCGCGGTGACTTCTTCGGTCGCCGTGGTCCACAGGTCAACCGTCTGGGTGTAGCGCTCGTCATCGGTGATCAGACCGCGCTTGAACTGCAGGTCGATGTCGCCGAGCTTCTTCTCGGCGCCCGCCAGGATGGCGGCCTTGCCCGCCGGCGTCTTGATGTCCATGGCGGAGATCGTGATGCCGGCCTTGGTTGCGTAGGCGAAGCCGACCCGCTTGATGTCGTTGGCGACCCGCGCGGTCAGCTCGTTGCCGTGGAGGCGGAAACACTCGGCGACGATGGCCCGGAGCGCCTTCTTGTCGAAAACGCCGTTCTGGTAGACCATCGCATCACCGTGGCCCTCCGCCGGCTGCACGCCGATCGGGAGCACGGTGTTGAAGAGCACGCGGCCCGGCGACGTCCGAACCAGCTTGCCGTCGATGCGCACACGCACCTCCTGCTGCGCATGAACGCGCTTGTTGTCGAGCGCGAGCAGCGCCTCCTCGGCGGTGCCGTAGGTTGGCAGCTCCTGGTCCTTGATGTTGGGCGTCGCCTTGATCATGGTCAGGTAGTAGGTGCCGAGCACGATGTCCTGGGTCGGGCTGATGACCGGATGGCCATCCGACGCCGACAGGATGTTGTTCGACGACATCATCAAATTTTTGGCTTCCGCGATGGCGCCGCTGAAGAGCGGCACGTGGACCGCCATCTGGTCGCCGTCGAAGTCGGCGTTGAAGGCGCTGCACACCAGCGGGTGGATCTGAATGGCCGAGCCCTCGACCAGCACCGGCATGAAGGCCTGGATGCCGAGACGGTGCAGCGTGGGCGCGCGGTTCAGGAGCACCGGATGCTCCTTGATCACCTCATCGAGCACGTCCCACACTTCGGGACGGACGCGCTCCACCATCCGCTTGGCGGACTTGATGTTCTGGGTGTAGCCCTTGCTCACCAGTTCGCGCATCACGAACGGCTTGAAGAGTTCGAGCGCCATCTTCTTGGGCAGCCCGCACTCGTGCAGCTTCAGCTCGGGGCCGACCACGATGACGGAACGGCCCGAGTAGTCGACACGCTTGCCGAGCAAGTTCTGCCGGAAGCGGCCCTGCTTGCCCTTCAGCATGTCGGACAGCGACTTCAGCTTGCGGTTACCGGTGCCGGTGATCGCCCGGCCGCGGCGGCCGTTGTCGATCAACGCGTCGACCGCTTCCTGCAGCATCCGCTTCTCGTTACGCACGATGATCTCGGGCGCGCCGAGCTCGAGGAGTCGCTTCAACCGGTTGTTGCGGTTGATGACGCGGCGGTAGAGGTCGTTGAGGTCGGACGTGGCGAACCGGCCGCCGTCGAGCTGCACCATCGGGCGCAGTTCCGGCGGGATGACCGGCAGCACGTCGAGGATCATCCAGGTCGCAGACGCCCCCGACTTGCGGAAGGCTTCGACAACCTTGAGGCGCTTGATCGCCTTCTGCCGCTTCTGGCCGGAGGTCGACTTCGATTCCTCGCGAAGGATGCCGGACTCCTGCAGCAGATCGATGCGCGCCAGGAGATCGTGGATGGCCTGCGCGCCGATGCCGGCCTTGAAGACCTTGCCGAATTTCTCGGTGAACTCGCGGAACTCCTGGTCGGACAGCAACTGCTTCACGTAGAGCGAATCCAGCTGGGTCTTGGACGACTCGATATCGCCCGAGAGACCCTCGGTGTCCTTCTTCAGCCGATCGTTGAGGGTGCCGGCCTTCTGCTCAAAGTCCTCACGCCACTTCGCGATCTCTTCGTCCGACTTGCTCTTGAGCTCCTGCTGGCGCTTCTTGGTCGCGGCCTGGACCTGATCGATCTTCTTCTCGACCTGCTTGGGCAGCTCGCGCGCGAGCTTGTCCTCGAAGAGGGTGCCCTTCTCGATGATGACCTGCTCGTCATCACCCTCGCCGATCGTGAAGTTGGTCGCGGCCTTCTTGCCCTTCTGGGCCTTGATCTTGTCGACCAGTTCCTTGGCGCGCGACGTCATCGCGTCGACGGTCTCGTCGAGCGACTCCTCGAGCGCCTTGCTCTTGGTCTTGGTGTCTTCCTGCTTGGCCTTGATCCGCGAGTCAAGGTCGTCCTTGAGCTCCTTGATCGCGACGTCGCGCTCCTCCTGCAGCTTGATCACGCGGTCGTTGTGCTGCGGCGAGGACTTCGAGAGGTACTCCTTGCGAGCGTCCTCATCGATGTTCGTGACGATGTAGTTGGCGAAGTACAGGACCTTCTCGAGGTTGCGCGGGGACATATCGAGGAGGAGGCCCATCCGCGACGGAATCCCCTTGAAGTACCAGACGTGGCTCACCGGTGAGGCCAGCTTGATGTGCCCCATCCGCTCGCGCCGAACCTTCGAGCGCGTGACCTCCACGCCGCACTTGTCGCAGATGATCCCCTTGTAGCGGTAACGCTTGTATTTGCCGCAATGGCATTCCCAGTCGCGCTGCGGACCAAAGATCCGCTCGCAGAACAGCCCATCGCGCTCAGGCTTCAGGGTGCGATAGTTGATCGTCTCCGGCTTGGTCACCTCGCCGTGCGACCACGAGAGGATCGTCTCGGGGGATGCCAGCGAGAGCTTCAGCGCGTCGAAATTTTCCAGCTTCAGTGTCATGTATTACCTCAAAGAATCAAGGGGATTCTGCGCGGCGCGCGGCGCCCCGGTCGCCCATTGGTCCGACTCATCGATCTCATCGCGCTCGAGGTTGATGCCAAGGTCGAGCGGCATCTCGCTCATGTCGTCTTCGGACAGGATTACCTGCTTCTCGCCGTCGGACTGGATCTCGACACCCAACGCCAGGCCTTCGAGCTCCTTGACCAGCACCCGGAACGATTCCGGAATACCGGCTTCCAGCGTGTTCTCGCCCTTGACGATTGCCTCGTAGGCCTTGACGCGGCCCACGATGTCGTCCGACTTCACCGTCAGGATCTCCTGCAGGATGTGCGAGGCGCCGTAGGCTTCCAGCGCCCAAACTTCCATCTCGCCGAACCGCTGGCCGCCGAACTGCGCCTTGCCGCCCAATGGCTGCTGCGTGACCAGCGAGTAGGGACCCGTCGACCGCGCGTGGATCTTGTCCTCGACCAGGTGGGCCAGCTTCAACATATAAATGTAGCCGACCGTCACTTCGTGGTCGAACTGCTCACCGGTGCGGCCGTCGCGAAGCGTGATCTTGCCCGACTCCGGCAGACCCGCCCGCACCAGCTCCTTCTCGATCGTTTCCTCCGACGCGCCGTCGAAGACGGGCGTCGCGACTTTCAACCCCAGGGCGTGCGCCGCCCAACCCAGGTGCGTCTCGAGCACCTGGCCGAGGTTCATCCGGCTCGGCACCCCAA
>DATBYU010000032.1:0-28806 GCA_036513555.1 Candidatus Dormiibacterota bacterium
GTCTGCTACAAGAACGGCTACAAGAACAACGTCAGCGCGCTGGCCGAGCTCGCCCACGAACGGGGTGCCTACCTGCTGATCGACGCCTACCAGAGCATGGGAACGCAGCCGATGGACGTGAAGGCGCTCGACCTGGATTTCGTGGTCACGGGCGCGCTGAAGTACCTGCTGGGTTCGCCGGGCGTGGCGTTCATGTACGTCCGGCGCGAGCTGATCGAGCGTTTGCAGCCGGCGGACTCAGGGTGGTTTGGACAGGAAAACGTCTTCGCCTACGACGTCCACAACCTGCGCTATGCGGACGCGGCGCGCCGGTTCGAGACCGGGTCGCCGCCCGTGCCCAACGTTTATGCGGCGTTGGCGGCGCTTCGGCTGATCGCCAGCGTCGGTCTCGCCACGATCGAGGAACACGTCCGCCAGTTGATGACCCGCTTCATCTTGGGTGCCCGCCAGCGGGGCCTCGTCCTGCTCACCCCCGAGGAGCCGGCCGACCGGGGACCGCTCGCCATGGTCCGATCCACGGACGCGCCGAAACTCGTAGCGGCGCTGGCGAAAGACGACATTCTGTGCTCAACGCGCGACGGGGCGCTTCGGGTGTCTTTGCACTACTACAACACCGCCGAGGATGTGGACGCGGTCCTGACCGCCCTCGACCGAAACCCGGAGCTTCTCGTCACCGGGGCCGATTAGAAAGGGTTAGAGCCGGCTGGCTGGCGGTTGCCCTCCGTGGTGCAACCGTGTATAAAGAGCGCACCGAATTTAGGTCTTCGACGAAGGAAGAGGAGGTCGACAGGAAGGATGGCACAGCCAAAGATTTTCGTCCTCATCGCCATGGCCGGCGTGGCGCTGGCGGCGTGTGGCGGAGGCAGTACGCCCGGCGCGGCGACGAACAAGCCCGATAAGGTCCAGATCGCTGCCGAGGGACCGTTTACCGGGGACCAGGCATCGATCGGGGCCGGCGCCCTCAAGGCAATCCAGTTGGCGGTCAAGGACTTCAACGCTGCCGGCGGCGTCAATGGCACGCAGGTCCAACTGCTCATCTGGGATGACCAGCACTCCGCGCAAGTGGCCCAGACCCTGCAGGCCGCAGGCATCTCGGACCCGACTGTGCTCGGCATCGTGGGACCGATGAACTCGGGCGTCGTTCTGGGTTCGGTCACCGGTCTGCAAGGCGCCACTCCGCCGCTGCCGTTCGTCAGTGAGTCGGCCTCGAACGTCAAGGTCACGGACTCCGGCTGGAGCGTCGCGCACCGCGTCAATGCCCGCGACGACGCCCAGGGCCCGGCGGACGCGAAGTTCATGATCGACCAGGGTGCGAAGAAGGTTTACGTGATGGACGCCAAGTCGGATTACTCGACCGCGCTGGCGGACCAGACCGAGACCTACCTCAAGGCGCACAACATCCCAACCATGCGCGACCAGGCCAAAGCCGGGACGACCGACTTCAGCACCATCATCACCAAGATCAAGTCATTCAACGCCGACTGGGTCTACTTCGCGGACGAAGGCCCTGAGGCCGCCCCGTTTGTTTCCCAGATGAAGCAAGCCGGGTTGACCATCGGCAACAACATCAACTTCCTGGGAACCGACGGTGAGGAAGACTCGTCGATCATCACCAAGTCGCAGGGTGCCTACGACGGCGCTTACGCGACCAACATCACCGCCGACCCGGCGGGTGTATCGGGCAGCGCCGCTGCCGCGTATGTGACGGAGTACAAGGCGGCGTATGGTGCCGATTCGCTCAGCTCGGCCGGGCCTTTCTACGGCTCTGCCTACGAAGCGGCGCAGACGCTATTGCAGGCGATCAAGGCTTCGCCCGTGAACAGCGGCAAGATCTCGCGCGCCGATGTGATCAGCCATCTCGCGAGCGATACGTTCACCACCATTTTCGGATCGGTGAAGTTCAATGCGAAGGGTGACGTCACGGGCGGCGGCATCTATGTCTACAAGGCAACCGGCGCCAACATGGTGGTCGTTAAGCAAGTCTCCGGCTAAAGGAGTAAGAAAGAAAGGGGACGGGCTCATCCCGTCCCCTTTTTGATTGCCGTGGGCATCTTCCTGCAGCAACTGATCAACGGGCTGGAGCTTGGAAGTCTCTACGCGCTCGTGGCGCTCGGATACACCCTGATTTATGGCATCCTCGAAATGCTCAACTTCGCGCACGGTGACGTCTACATGGTGGGCGCATTCCTGGCCGCCGGCGTGGCGGCGTTCCTCGTCCACAACGAGGTGGCCACCATCCCGGCCGGCCTCATCGTCGGCCTGATGGTGGTGGTGGCGATGGGCGGTGCCGGCCTGCTCGGCGTCGGCATCGAGCGGGTGGCCTACCGGCCGCTGCGAGATGCCAACCGGCTAGCGCCGTTGATCACCGCGATCGGCGTTTCCCTCTTCTTAGAGAGCGCCGTCCAGGTCTGGGTCAGCCCGGCCCCCGTGCTGGTGCCCAGCAACGCACTGGTCCCCCAGACCGTGTTCCACCTCAGCGGCGTGACGACGCCGCTGACCGGCGTCGTGCTGTTTGGGAGCGCGCTCGCACTGATGGTCGCACTCGACGCGTTCGTCTTCCGCACGCGCTTCGGGAGCGCCATGCGGGCGACCGCCCAGGACCGGGAAGCCGCCACCTTCATGGGGATCGATGTCGATCGCGTCATCCTGGTGACTTTCTTCATCGCCTCGGCATTGGCGGGTATGGGCGGCGTGCTCTTCGGGCTGCGCTACGCGACCGTAGACTTCTTCATGGGGTATCTGCTGGGCATCAAGGCATTCACGGCCGCGGTGATCGGCGGGATTGGCAACATCCGGGGCGCCATGGTCGGCGGCCTTTTGCTTGGGGTGCTGGAGAGCCTGGTCGGGGGGTTCATCAGCTCCCAGTTTCAGGATACGTTCGTCTTTCTGGCCTTGATCACGGTCCTGCTCATCCGGCCGCAGGGCCTCTTCGGGCAGCCGCTGACGGATCGCGCATGAGCGCGCAGCCGGCTCCCACCCACCGGATCCAGACGACCCACGCGCTCAAGCGTCTCTGGGAGTCGGGTCCGGCCGGTTGGAACCAGGCCCTGACCCGCCCAATTGTGTTGATTCCGTTCTTCGTGCTGGCGGCGGCGGTCCCCCTCGTCCTCCAGTACGTCGAGGACAACTCGAGCTGGATCGGTGCCCAGTACTGGACGCTAATCCTCGCCAACTGCGCGATGTATGCGTGCCTGGCGGTCGCGCTCAACCTCGTCGTTGGGTACGCGGGCCTGTTGAACCTCGGCTTCATTGCGTTCTTCGGGATTGGCTCCTACGCCTACGCCCTGGTCGCCAGCGACCAACTCCATCAGCACTATCCGCTCTGGGCGGCGCTGCCGGTGGTGGCCGCCGTGACGCTCGCGTTCGCCCTCCTGGTCGGCGTCCCCGCGCTACGCCTGCGCGGCGACTACCTGGCGATCGTCACGCTCGGGTTTGGGCTCATCATGCGCGACCTGATCCTCGACCTCGACCGCCCTCCAGTTCTGGCCGGTCATCAGTTTGGGCCGGACGGCCTCAACCTGACTGGCGGAACCAACGGGATCCACCAGGTCGATCCGTTCAAGCTGCCCACCAGTCTGCCCCTGCTCGGCCCGGTTCCGCACTTCCGGATTTATTACTGGATCTTCATCGGGTTCCTGGCGCTCACGGTCTATTGCATGCTTCGCTGGCGCAACAGCCGTGCCGGCCGGGCCTGGGTCGCGATCCGGGATGACGAGCTGGCCGCGCGCGCCATGGGCGTCAATACCTTCAAGTACCGGCTGCTGGCGTTCGCGACGAGCGCTGTCATCGCCGGCATCGTGGGCATGATCGACGCCGCATTCATCTTCAACGCCTTTCCGGGAAACTTCGACGTCCAGCAGACCGTCATGGTGTTCATCATGGTGATCCTCGGCGGCCTCGGCAGCATCCCCGGCGCGATCCTGGGCGCCATTCTGTTCACGGTCCCGCCCTTCTTGCTGCAGCAGTTCGTGTTCTACAAGTACCTGGTGATCAGCATCGTCTTGATCGCCGTCATGGTATTCCGGCCGGAAGGCCTGTTGGGCACGGTGTCGATCCGCCCGCGAAAGAACCTCGGCGGCACCCTGGAGCTGCTGACCGCTGAGTCGGCGGTCGAGGCGTCTGAGCTGCCAGCGGTCACCGACACCGAAGTCGCGGACCTGGAGGCGAGTGCCGGCGCCATCGTCGAAGATCCGGAGTGGAAACAATGAGCCCCGGGCCGGCCGTCCTCGAGATCCGTGGGTTGACCCGCCGCTTCGGCGGCCTGACCGCCGTCGACGGCGTCGACCTCGACGTTAACGCTGGCGAGATCGTGAGCCTCGTTGGCCCCAACGGCGCCGGTAAGACGACCGTCTTCAACCTGATCTCCGGGGTTTTGCGACCGACGGCGGGATCCGTGCGGCTGCTCGGCCGCGAGCTGGTGGGCCAGCCGGCGCACCGGATCACGCATCACGGTATCGCCCGCACCTTCCAGAACATCCGGGTGTTCCCCCAGCTGACCGTGCGCGAGAACATCCTGCTCGGCACGCATCACTGGACGCGCAGCGGCATGCTGGGGGCGGTCACCTTCTGGCCCGGCACCATGCGAGCGGAGAGAGCGGCCCAGGCCGAGGTCCAGACCGCAGTTGAGCTCTTCCGTGAACGGCTCGAGGCGCGTCTGGAGGATGCCGCGTTTACCCTCTCCTATGCCAATCGCCGGCGAACTGAGATTGCCCGCGCGCTGGCCGCCCGGCCGAAGCTTCTCCTGCTGGACGAGCCCGCGGCCGGGATGAACCCGTACGAGAGGATCGAGATGGCCGGCCTGATCCGCTCGATGCGCGACCGCGGTTTGACGATCCTGCTGATCGAGCACCATATGCCGCTGGTCATGGAGATCTCAGATCGGGTCATCGTGATGGATCATGGCGTGAAGATCGCCGAAGGCTTGCCGAAGGAGGTGCATAGCAATCCAAGAGTCGTCGAAGCCTACCTCGGCCGACGGGCAGCGACCGCCTAGCCCCGCGCCAGCGCTAAAGGACGTCGTCCTGCGCTTGCAGGACGTCGAGGTCCGCTATGGCCCGGTCCCCGCGCTGCGCGAGGTCAGCATGGAGATCCGGCGAGGCGAGATCGTATGTCTCCTCGGTGGCAACGCATCGGGCAAATCGACCACCATGAAGACCGTCATCGGCTCGGTGCGCCCGGCCAAGGGGGCCGTCTGGTATGAGGGCCAGGAGATCACCAACTGGAACACCTCGCGGCGGGTGGCTGCCGGGATCGCCATCGTTCCCGAGGCTCGGCGGATCTTTCCGCGGCTCACGGTGCTCGAGAACCTGATGATGGGTGCCTTCATCCGAAACGACAAAGCCGAGATCGACGCTGATCTGGCACACGTGATGGACATGTTCCCCCGGCTCAAGGAGCGGCGCGCTCAACGCGGCGGGACGATGTCCGGCGGCGAGCAGCAGATGCTGGCGATGGCGCGGGCGCTGATGTCGCGACCGCGCTTTCTGTGCATGGACGAGCCGTCGATGGGTCTCGCCCCGGTCCTAGTCGAGCAGCAGTTCGAGACGATCCAGCAGCTGAACGAGACCGGCATCACCATCTTCGTCGTGGAGCAGAACGCCAGGATGGCACTCGCGATCGCCAATCGCGGCTACGTGCTGCAAAGCGGGCGCGTCGTCCTCGCCGGAACGGCAGACTCGCTCCTCGAGAACCCGCAAATGCAGCGCGCCTATCTCGGAATCTAGCTAGTGGCTGGGAGGTAGCTTCGCCTCGGGCGAGCCCGCGGGCGAGAAGGCGCCTAGAACTTTCATGTCGTCGCGGCCGGTGTTCTCAAGTGTGTGCCGCACGCCGATGGGAAAGAAGACGACTGAGCCGGCCCGCAGATCCCCAACCGGTTCGTCCTCGATCCAAAGCCGGCCGGTACCCGCGAGGATGTAGACCGCCTCTTCGTGGGGATGCGCATGCAAGGGCGCCCGCCCGGTCGGGATGACCCCCGTGAACTGCGTCATCTGCCGGCAGCCGACGCTGGGGCTGACCAGCACCCGGAAACTCCGCTCGCCCATCAGGGTCGGCGTCACGCGACGCTCGTCCATCATCGTGGGCGCGACTCCCTGCTCGTTCACGCTCGCGGACTGGAGCCCGGACAGGTCCAGGCGCGGCATCGCCGCGTGAATGTCGCCAAGATCGATGGGCGGCGCGAGCGCGCCCACCACGATCAGTTGCGTCTGGCCGGTATTGATATAGGTGTGCTCGGCGCCGTCGGGGATGAACACGGCCTGTCCCGGACCGACATGGTGCGTGGCGCCCTCGATGCGCGCCTCCCCGGTCCCCTCGAGCACGTAGAGCACCTCCTCCGCGCCGGCGTGGACATGGCTCAGCGCCGAGTCGGGCTCGAGCACCAGGCGGTAGGCCATCACATGCTGCGCCCCGAGATCGCGGTCGATCAGCCACTGCAAAGTGCCGCCGTCCAGCGTCTGGCCGGTGATCTCGGACTGATGGCGAAGGCGTGCCCGTTGTTCCACCGACATCGTGTGGTGCCGATGATAGCAACGGCACAAACCTTTACCATCTCGACGAAGGGATGGAATACCGCATGTTCGGACGGACCGGGATGCGGGTCTCGGTCCTGGGGCTGGGCTGTGGGGGGTTCGGTGGCGTGGGCTCAGCGCCGGAGCTGTTTGGCAGGGGGGAGGACAAGGTAACCGCCTTCGCCTTGATGAACCGAGCCTGGGACGAGGGCATCAACTATTTCGACACGGCGGACAGCTACGGCGGCGGCGAGTCGGAGACGATCGTCGGTGCGTGGCTGAAGGAGCGAAAGGTCCGCGACCAGCTGATCCTCTCGACCAAGGTCGGCTACGCGGTACCCGGGGGGCCGAATGACCAGGGACTTTCCCGCCGCCACCTCACGCAAGCGATCGAAGGCAGCCTGCGGCGCCTGCAGACGGACCACATCGATCTCTATGTGACCATGGAGCCGGATCCGAAGACACCCGTTGAGGAGACGCTGCAAGCGATGAACGATCTGATGCATGCCGGCAAAGTGCGGCACATCGGCGCCAGTAACGTCACGGCGCCGCAGCTGCGCGAGTCGCTCGCTGCCAGCGATCGGCTCGAAGTTCACCGCTACCAATCGGTGCAAAACGGCTACAGCCTGCTGGAGCGCGCCATGGAGGACGACGTCCTACCACTCGCGGCTCAGGAGCGAATGGCGGTCACGCCCTTCAGTCCGACGTCGGGCGGCTTGCTGACCGGCAAATATCGCCATGGTCAACCGCCGCCGCCCGGGTCGCGCGTCGAGCTCCGACCGCAGCCGTACCGGCACTTGATGACCGCCCGCACCTTCCAGGCGATTGATGCCTTACGCGCCGCCGCGGCGGAGCGAGGCGTCGATACCGGTGCGCTCGCCCTCGCCTGGGTCCTCAGCCACCCCGCGGTGACGACCGCGCTGATCGGTCCGCGCCGGGTCGAACACTTCGAGCCGTGGCTCACCGCGGTTGCGATTCACCTGACTGCGGATGAGCGCGTGGCGCTCGCGTCTCGGATGGACACGGTGGCCGCCTAATGGACGTAAGGGTGCTGTCGGCCAGGGACGTGGAAAACCTTCTGCCCATGCGCGACTGCATCGCGGTGATGCACGACGCGCTTGCGGCCCTGGCCCGCGGGAAGGCGCTCGTCCCGCTACGGATGGTGATGCGCATGCCGGACGCCAGCGGCTTTCTGGGCCTGATGCCCGGCCACATCGACGCGGACGGTGGTCGCGATGGGGCACTCGGCATGAAGGCCGTCTCCGTGTTTCCGGGCAACGCGGGCCGCGGCATCGACACCCACCAGGGCGCGGTTCTCCTCTTCGAGCCGGATACCGGGCGGCTGTCGGCGCTCATGGATGGTGCCGCGATCACGGCGATCCGCACGGCCGCCGTGTCGGGGGTGGCGACCGACCGGCTGGCTCGAATGGACGCGGCCGAACTGGCGATCCTGGGTGCCGGCGTGCAGGCGCGCACTCACCTGGAGGCAATCACCAACGTCCGGCCGATTCGGCGGGTCCGCCTATGGAGCCGCAATCCGGGACATGCCGCCGACCTCGTCAAGGAAGCGGCTGGTCGCTACACGATATCGATCGAGGCGGTGCCCACCGCGGAGGCCGCGGTGCGTGGCGCCGACGTGGTGGCGACTGTGACCGCTAGCCCGGAACCGATCCTCCAGCGCGGTTGGCTGAAAGACGGCGTGCACATCAATGCGGTCGGATCGTCGATTCCGACTACGCGCGAGATCGACACCGCCACCATGGCGGCGGTGCGGCTCTTCGTCGATCGGCGCGAGTCGGCCGTGAATGAGGCCGGCGACATCCTGATCCCGATGCGTGAAGGCGCCTTCACCGCGGACCACATCCAGGCTGAGCTCGGAGAGGTCATCATCGGGAAAGACCCGGGCCGCCGCTCCGATATGGAGCTGACCCTGTTCAAGTCGCTCGGGCTGGCGGTGGAAGACGTCGCTTCCGCGGCGTTCATCTTCAAACGAGCCCAGCAGACCGGCGCCGGCCAGACGGTGACGATGTGAAGGCGACCGGGCTTGGCATCGAAGCAATCCGCCGGGCCCAACCCGTGGTCGCCCAAGCGGCGATACGTTCCCCACTGGTCAGGCTCAACGTCTGGGACGCGCCAGCCGACATCTACCTCAAGCTCGAGAACCTCCAGCCGATCGGCTCTTTCAAGATCCGCGGCGCGGCCAATGCGATGAGCGCGATGTCAAAAGCAGACCTCGCCAGAGGCGTCCTGGTCGCGAGTGCCGGCAACATGGCGCAGGGCGCCGCATGGAACGCGCGCCGGCTGGGAATTCCTTGCACGGTGATCGCGCCCGACTACGCGCCGGACACCAAGGTCCAGGCGATCGAGCGGCTCGGTGGCCGCGTGATCAAGGTCCCCTTCGACCGCTGGTGGCAGACCTTCACCGACCGGAGCTATCCCGGAGTCGACGCGACCTTCATCCACTCCTTCGACGACGATCGCGTCATGGCCGGCAATGGAACGATCGGCCTCGAGCTGCTCGAGGATCTCCCCGAGGTTGACACGGTGCTCATCCCATGGGGCGGCGGCGGGCTCGCCGGGGGCATCGCGACCGCCTTGCGCGCGCTCAAGCCAACGGTTCGGATCTACGCCGTGGAGGCGGAGACCGGCGCTCCGCTCACCGCATCATTGAAAGCCGGCAGTCCCCAGGTTGTTGATTACCAGCCATCCTTCGTCGACGGGATCGGCAGCAAGACCGTGTTCGCGAACATGCTCGTCATGGCGGAAGAGCTGCTCGATGGCTCGTTTACGGCGAGCCTCGACGAGATCGCCGCCGCCCTGCGGTTGATGGCGGAGCGAAATCGGGTCATCGCCGAGGGAGCCGGTGCCGTGGCCCTGGCGGTGGCACTCTCCGGGAAGGCTGGTACGGGTCGCATCGCCTGCATCGTCTCCGGTGGAAACATCGACCTGCCAAAACTGACCAAGATCCTGGGCGAGCACTGAGCGTGTCGGGGCTAACCGGCCGGATCGCCCTGGTCACGGGTGGCGGACGCGGGATCGGCCGTGCGGTGGCGTTATCGCTCGCGTCGGCGGGAGCGGACGTTGCGGTCACGGCCCGCTCTTCCAACGAGCTGGAGGAAACCGCGGCCGCGATCCGAGCGCTGGGTCGTCGCGCCGAGGCGATCATCTGCGACGTCGCCGAACGGCCGCAGGTCGACACCATGATCGCCCGCGTCAAGAGCGCCCTGGGTGACCCATTGATCCTGGTGAACAACGCCGGCATCGCTGGCGGCGCCAAGCTGGCCGACACCACCGACGAGATGTGGGACCGGATGCTGCGCGTCAACGCCACCGGCGCCTTCTACTGCACCCGGGCCGTACTGCCGATGATGCTCCAGGCCAAGTGGGGCCGCATCGTCAACATTGCGTCGGTCGCGGCAAAAGCAGGTGGACTCTATATCGCGGCATACACCGCCTCGAAGCATGCCTTGCTCGGCTTGACCCGGGCGGTGGCATCGGAGGTCGCCGCTCGTGGTATCACGGTGAACGCGGTCTGTCCCGGCTACGTCGACACCGAAATGACCGATGGCTCTGTTGCGAACATCTCGAAGCGGACGGGGCGCACGGAAGAGGACGCCCGAAAGATCCTCGAGGGATTCAGCCCGCAGGGGCGGTTGATGACCGCCGCCGAGGTGGCGGCCATGGCGACCTACCTCTGTTCCGAGGTGGCTCGAGGCATCAATGGCCAGAGCATCGTCATCGACGGTGGCGCCGTGCAGGGATGAGTGACCGAGACCGGCTGGCCAACGATGCGTCGGCCATCGCCCGGAAACTCGCTCCGGTTGCGACCTCGGGTACTGAGGGACGGGTCAATCGCCGGCTGATCGGCGGCCTGGCTGAGGAGGGCCTCCTGCCGAGGCTCTTTCCGCGTCGAGCCGGAGGGATGCGGGACGAAGAGGTTTCGGCGGTCGACCTTTGCGCCGTTCGCGAGGCGCTTGCCCGCGAGTCGACCGTAGTCGAAAACGCGGTGGCCATTCAGACGCTCGGCGCCTATCCGATCGTGCTGGCCGGATCTGACGAGCAAGCCGGACGCTACGCCGGACCCGTGGCTCGGGGCGAGGCCGTTGCTGCCTTCGCCCTCACGGAGCCTGGTGCCGGGACGGACGCGGGAGCGCTCGCCTTGCGTGCCGAACGTGACGGCAAGGGCTATCGACTGACGGGTACCAAAGTCTTCATCTCGAATGCACCGGACGCAGACGTCTACACCATCTTTGCCAGGACCACAGCCGGGGCGGGAACGAAGGGGATCAGCGCCTTCATCGTCAATGGCGATGCGAAAGGGCTGAGTGGAACTGTCATGCGCTTGCTTTCGGCGCATCCGATCGGCCGGCTCGAGCTGGATGGCGTCCTGGTATCGGAGCAGCAGGTCCTGGGCGAAGTCGACCGCGGCTTCAAGCTGGCGATGCGGACGCTCGACCTGTTCCGGCCAAGCGTCGGTGCGTCGGTCATCGGGATGGCGCAGGCCGCCCTCGATGCCGCCGTCAACTATGCCTCCAGCCGGCAAGCCTTCGGCCGGCCGATCAAAGAATTCCAGGCCGTGTCGCATCAACTTGCCGAAATGGCGACCAGGCTGGAGGCGGCTCGGGCGCTCGTCTACGCTGCGGCGGAGGCGTACGATCGCGGCGACCAGCGGGTCGCCCGGCGCTCAGCGATGGCGAAGCTCTTTGCCACCGAGACCGCGCAGCAGGTGATCGACGTCGCGATCCAGGTGCACGGCGCCATTGCGCTCGAACAGGGGCATCTCCTCGAGCACCTCTATCGCGAAGTGCGTGCCCCACGGATCTACGAGGGGACGTCTGAGATCCAGCGCGAGATCATCGCCCGCGATCTCTTCCGAGTCCGCGACTAAGCGGGGGGCGATGTTTGCCGGCCGCTATCGAATGTTGACAGCTTCTTAACGGCGGAGCATCATAAAACAGGCTTTTTCGGCGACTTGTTGGGAGGAGGCAAAATGAAAACTACGTTCGCCAGATTGCTTGCTGTCGTCGGACTCCTTGCGCTACTTACCACGGCGGCCGCCAGCGCGGATGAAAGTGCCTCAAGTATGAGGGCCAGCCTCTCTGGATTCAACGAGACGCCGCCAATTGCAACGGGCGGGACCGGGATGCTGAGGGCAAAAGCGAGCAACGGAGGCATCGACTTTACGCTGACCTACTCGGGGCTTACGACACCGGCGTTCATGGCCCACTTCCACTTTGCGCAACGCGGCGTGGCTAGCGGGGTCTTCATCTGGCTCTGCGGGCGGCCCGGTACTCCGGCGCACACGACCTGCCCGCCCGGCACGACGGAGACTGCGACGGTAACTGGACACATCACGGCCGCCGACATCCAGCCCTTACCGCTCCAGAACCTTAGGGCGATGGATATGGCTACAGCACTGCGGATCATCCAAGCTGGGGACGCTTACGTCAACGTCCACACCACCAACTTCGGCAGCGGTGAGATCAGAGGGCAGGTTAGCTCTGGAGGTGGCAATAGCGGCTAGAGACTCGAGGCTTCCTCAGGCGGTAACGGCAATCGCCATCAGCTCGACCTTCGCCGTCGGGTCGAAGAGCCGGCTGACCTCGAGCAGTGCCATCGCGGGGTAGTGACGACCGAAGTGCCGCCGGTAGGCATCACCGATTTGCTTCGACGTGCGCTGGTATTCGGCAACGTCGGTGACGAAGATCTGCATGCTGACGAGATCCTGCGGACGCGCCCCGGCAGCTTCGAGGGCCTTGACGACGTTGGCGGCCGCCACATCGAATTGCTCCGCCAGGGTGGCGCCGACGACGGTCCCGTCCGTTTGTTGTGCTGTCTGGCCGGCGAGGTAGACGGTTCGGCCCGCCTGGGCAATCACCGCGTGGGAGAAACCCATTGGCGGCGGAAGGGTTTCCGGGTTGCGGATCTCGTGCGGGCTGGCTATCGGCCGCTCCATTTCACCTCCCGTCCCTCGCGAAACGCCGCGTAGAACTCGGCATGGTCGGCGCTCTTCATCAGCAGGGCCTGCGTCACGCTGTCCAGCTCGAGCGCGGCTCCGAGACTCATCTCCAACTGTTTCGAGATCAGCATCTTTGTCGCGCCGTAGGCGAGGGCCGGGCCTTGCGCAAGCCTTGTGGCCAGCCCGGCAGTTTGCGCGGCAAGTTCGCTATCCTCGACCACGTCATTGGCAAGGCCGATGGCCAGCGCCCGCTGCGCGGTGACGGGTTCGCCGAGCAGGAGCAGCTCGCTGGCTCGGCCCAGCCCGATCAATCGCGGCAGGAGATAGGCGGCGCCCATGTCACCACCCGACAGTCCGACCTTGGTGAAGAGGAAGGAAAAGGTCGCCGACGCGGCCATGATGCGAAGGTCAGCCGCCAGCGCAATCACGGCGCCCGCCCCGGCCGCGATGCCATTCACCGAGGCGATGATAGGGAGGGGGCAGTCGCGCATCCGTTGGGTGACCGTGCCGGTCATACGGGTGAAGGCCAGCAGGTCGCGCGGGTCCATCTTTTGCAGTTCGCCGATGATCTCGTTGACGTCGCCGCCAGAGCTGAAGCCCCGGCCTGTGCCGGTGATAACCAGGACGCGGACGTCGTCGCGCTGCGGCAGTTCGGTCAGCAGGTCGCGGAGATCCGCGTAAACCTGGAACGTCAGAGCGTTCAGACGCTGGGGACGATCGAACGTTAAGGTGGCGACGCCGTCCTTGACGGCGAAGCGGAAGTGGTTCCACGATTGCGTCGGCGCTGCCGACCCGCGGAACGCACTCATCCGGGAAAACTTATCATCTCCTCCGAAGGAGCGACGGATACATGAACATCGGGGCCGGCCTGCCGACCTCTACGTCCGGAATCAGTGGAGAGCTCCTATTGGAATGGGCAAAGCGCGGAGACGCCGGTCCCTTCAGCAGCCTCGGGGTGCTGGACCGCGTCGCCTACCAGAATTACGAGCCCTTTACAGCGCTGGCCGCTGCCGCCGCGGTGACCCGGCGGGTGCGGCTGGCCACTATGGTCGTGATCGCCCCGCTGCGCAATACCGCCATGCTGGCCAAGCAGGCCGCCTCGCTGGATGCCATCTCGGACGGGCGGCTCACCCTGGGGTTGGCGGTAGGCGCTCGGGGCGAGGATTACCAGGCGTCGGGTATCGACAGCCGCGGCCGAGGCCGCCGCTTTGGCGAGCAGCTGGAAGCGATCCGCGACATCTGGGCGGACGGGAAGATCGGGCCGACTCCACAGGCACCCGGCCCACATTTGCTGGTCGGGGGGTCGAGCGGTGAGGCGCTGGCCCGCATGGCACGCTACGCCGATGGCTACATGCACGGCGGCGGACCGCCGCGCGCGTTTGCCGGTGCCGCGGCCAAGGCCGTCTCCGCCTGGTCCGACCTGGGCCGGCCCGGCCGGCCACGCCTGTGGGGGATGGGCTATTTCGCGCTCGGCGATGGCACCGCCGATGCGGGCGCAACCTATTTGCGGCATTACTACGCGTTCACCGGGCCATTCGCGGAGAAGATCGCAGCGGGAAATCTGACCTCGCCGGGCGCGATCGCCGACTTCATCCGTGGCTACGAAGACGCCGGTTGCGATGAGCTGGTGTTGTTCCCCACGGTCTCGGGCATCGAGCAGATCGACCGGCTGGCCGAGGTAATGGGCTAAAGCGGTGCGATACGCCGTCCTCGGCGGCGGACCGTCGGGACTGTACTTCGCGCTGCTGGCGAAGAAGGCCAACCCGAGTGACGAGGTCCTGGTCGTGGAGCGCAATCCACCCGACGCGACCTTCGGGTGGGGCGTCGTCTTTTCGGAGGAGACGCTGGGCGCACTGCGGGACGCCGACTACGAGACCTACACCGAGATCGGCGAGAGCTTCGCACGATGGAACGCGATCGACATCTTCTACCGGGAGACGAAGATCCGCTCGCGGGGCCATGTCTTTACCGGCATCTCGCGCAAGGTGTTGCTCAACATCCTCCAGCGGCGCTGCCGTGCGCTTGGAGTCCGGCTCGAGTTCGAGCGAGAGATCAGGGATCTCGCCGAGCTCGAGGGCGCCGATTTGATTGTCGGCGCGGACGGCATCAACGGTCTGGCTCGCCGGACCTACGGCGAGTTCTTCAAGCCACAGCTAGCGGTCCATCCGACGAAATATGTGTGGTTTGGCAGCGACATGCCGCTCGATGCCTTCACCTTCATCTTTCGTCGGAACGACGATGGCCTGTTCCAGGTGCACGCGTATCCCTTCGATGCTCACACCTGCACCTTCATCGTGGAGTGCCCGGAGGATGCCTGGCGACGGGCTGGTCTCGAATCCGCAAGCGAGGCGGACAGCATCGCGTACTGCGAGGCGCTTTTCCAGCCGGAGCTGCGCGGCCGGCGGCTGATGTCGAACCGCTCGCTATGGGTTAACTTCGCTACTCTGCGCCAGGAAAATTGGCACCACGGCAACGTCGTTCTGCTCGGCGACGCCGCCCACACCGCCCACTTCTCCATCGGATCCGGCACGAAGCTCGCGATGGAGGACAGCATCGCCCTGGTCGATGCCCTGCGGCGGCACCGCGATCTACCTGCCGCGCTCAACGACTACGAGATGGAGCGACAACCGGTGGTTGAGCGCTTCCAGGAAGCGGCGCTCGAGAGCTCGAGCTACTTCGAGCACGTGTCGCGGTACGCGCAGTTCGACCCCCGGCAGTTTGCCTTCAACCTGCTGACGCGTAGCCGTCGGATCACTTACGTCAACCTGACGCAGCGCGATCCGGAACTTGTGCGCACCGTGGACTCCTGGTTCGCGGCCGCCGCGACCGGGTCGCCAGATGGTGCGTTGCGGCTCAGCCCGCCACCGATGTTCGCCCCGCTCCGAATCGGGGAGCTAACCCTGCCGAATCGTGTGGCGGTGGCCGCAGGGCCGGACCTCGAGGCGGCCGCGCGAGTGGGGGCCGGCCTGGTGATCACCGAGTTCGTGAGTGTCACCGAGGATGGCCGTATCACGCCGGAGACGCCGGTGATCGATCGAACGACGCAGGACGATCTGAGGCTGGCGGCGGAGCGCATCCATAAGGCAGGCAGCCGCGTGGCCCTACAACTCGGTCACGCTGGTCGCCGCGGCTCGATGCGCCCGCGCTCGCAGGGGGTCGATCGGCCGCTTCGGCAGGGCGGATGGAAGCTGATGGCGGCCTCGCCCGTCGCGTATACGCCGCATGCGGCATTACCCAAGGAAATGACCGGGCGCGACATCGCCCATCTCGTAAAGCTGTTTGCCCTCGCGGCAAAGGTGGCTACGGGCTGCGGGGTTGATGTGCTGGAGCTCAACTTCGCCCATGGGTATCTGGTCGCGGGCTTTATCTCGCCATTAACCAACCGGCGCACAGACGACTACGGAGGTTCACTCGAGAACCGCATGCGCCTTCCCCTTTCTGTGCTCGACCTGGTTCGCACAACCTGGGACCGTCCCCTGCTGGTTCGGATTTCAGCGAGTGATTGGGCGCCGGGAGGGAACGATCTCGACGAGGCGGTTGCAATCGCCGCACTGCTCAAATCGCACGGGTGCGACCTGGTGCACGCCGTGATGGGTCAGACGATCTGGGAGGGCCGCCCCGATTACCGGCGGCTGTTTGGCGTTCCGGCCAGCGACCGGATCCGCAACGAGGCGGGCATCCCGACCCTGGCAAGCGGCAATATCGCGACTCCCGACGACGTCAACACGATCCTCGCGGCGGGTCGCGCCGACCTGTGCCAACTCGAACTGACTTGACGCACCTGTCGGACGCTAGCTTCGCCGCCCAACTGCCAAAAGCGGAGCTGCATCTTCACATCGAGGGCACGCTTGAACCGGCGTTGATGTTCGAGCTAGCCCGCCGAAACGGCATCAGCTCGCTCCACGCATCGGTTGAAGACGTTCGCCGCGCCTACGTGTTCAGCGACCTGCAATCGTTCCTCGACATCTATTACGCGGGCTGCCGTGTGCTCCTGAAGGAACAAGACTTCTACGACCTCACCTGGGCGTACCTGGCGCGAGCGGCCGCCCAGGGTGTGCGCCACGCCGAGATCTTCTTCGACCCGCAGACCCACACAGATCGAGCTGTGCCGTTCGAAACGGTCATCACCGGCATTCATCGCGCCCTGGAGGACGGCCGCGCACGCCTGAACATCACGAGCGGCCTCATCCTCTGTTTTCTGCGGCACCTGAGCGAGGAGGCAGCCATGCGAACGCTCGCTGAGGCGCTGCCCTATCGCGAGTGGATCCTGGCGGTCGGTCTCGACTCGTCGGAGGTCGGCCATCCCCCCGCGAAATTCAAGGACGTGTACGAGCGCGCCCGCGAGTCTGGCTTGCTGGCGGTCGCGCACGCGGGCGAGGAGGGACCACCGGAATACGTATGGGAGGCGCTCGATGTCCTGAAGGTGCGTCGGATCGACCACGGGGTGCGGTCGATGGAGGACGAGCGGTTGGTCTCACGCCTGGTCGAGGAACAGATTCCGCTCACAGTGTGCCCGTTGTCCAATGTCAAACTGCGGGTCTTTCCGAACCTTAAATCACACAATCTCAAGCAGCTGCTCGATCGCGGCATCCTGGTGACCGTGAACTCCGACGATCCCGCCTACTTCGGTGGATACGTCGGCGAGAATTTCCAGGCTTCCGCCGCGGCCCTGGATCTCAGTCGCGAACAGTTGCTCCGGCTAGCCAGAAATTCGTTTGCGGCGTCGTTCCTCCCGGACGATACGAAGCGCGGCTATCTCGAGGAAGTGGATCGGTTCGCCGCTCAGCCCTCGCTGAAGACGATCTCCTGAGCGCCGTCGTAGAGAACGCGCCGGCCGAGCTCAGCCAACAGCTCGTGCCCCTCCTCGATGGTCGCGAAGTGGTTGCCGGCGAGCGGTCCAGCTTTGCTGGCAAAGCTGGTCGAGCCGTAAGGGAACAGGACTTCGGTCTCGCTGATCCCGCCGGGGTAGAGGAGCAGCTGACCGGCGGCCGGATAGCTGGTGTGGTTCTCGAAGCCAAGGCCGGTCTCCAGGTCGCCGAGCGGCACCCACGCGGATTCGCCGCTCCATCGTGCCTGGACGAGCCGGGCGCGAAGCGGGAGCAGCTTTCGAAACGCGGCGCACGTCTTTGGCGCCGTGCTGGTCTCCCAGCGCGCGGTGAAACGGAGCGACCCGACCGTGATCTCAAGCATCGCGTCTAAGGGTAAGGCCGATGCTGCCGTGGGCGGGTTTCGGATCGCTGAAGACGCGGGTCTTCGGGTCCGCGTCAGACACTTTCGAGGTGTCCCACAGGCGGTTCTCGGCGTCGAAGGAGATTTCGCTCATCCCACTAAAGCGGGCAAGCAGCCGCGTGCCCATCTCGTAGACGAGGTGTTGGATCGACATGCTGACAAAGTCATCGAAACTGGCGATCACGGCATCGCGCACCGCTTCTGAGTCGATCCGCCCCTTGCCCTCGCTCACGCCATCCGCCATGAGCTGGTAGCGCCAGTGCACGTCGAGATAAATGAAGAGCGGACGGTCCGAGACCTCGGGCAGCGTCGTGTAGGCGTCGCGGGCAAAGTCCCGAAATGCGCTACCGGTGAGCTTGACCAGCCGCATGTTGCGGCGGCCGCAGCGGAGCGAGCGAAGCCCGTCGCGACCGAGTTCCAGCTCCACCGTCCCGTAATCGTCCTCGAGCGGGCTCAGCAGTTTGTCGCTGTGGACCGCGAACGGGATCGCGTGCACGAAAATACGCAGCGCGTTCATCACGGGATAGGTGTCGAGCAATCGACGTCCCAGGAAGGCGGCGAAGCCCTCGTGACTGGCGCCGGTGTACTCCAGCGCCATCGCATAGACGAAATTCTTCATGGTGTCGGTGGCGACCACCTCGCGGTTGTCGCCCTCGGTGTACGCCGGCATGAAGTTGTCGCCGAAGACGTCGATGCTGACCCGGCCGGCTAGCAGCCCGCGGCTCGGGTGGGTCCGGTAGAAGGAGACGTTGTGCTTGCCGTAGCGGATGTCGGCGTTCACGAACGCAGCCGATCCTCGGCGATCGCCACGATAGCGCGTAGGCCTTCCTGTAGTTCTTCCTCACGCGTCCGACGCAGCCTGGCTTGCAGGACCTTGACGATGTCCTTTTTGGGCCGGCGATTGACGAACACCACGAAGCGGAATCCGAAGCGCTGCTCGTACTCAGCGTTCAGCCGGCGTAGGACGGGGAGCTGGTCGGCGGGGAGCCGGTCCGCGCCCTGTTCCTTGAGCGAGCGAGAGGACAGGCGTTCCAGGTCTTCGCCAATGCGCGGATGGGCATTGAGAGTCGCCACCTTTTCCTCATCGGTCAGCGTAGGCAGGGTGGCGCGCATCTGCGCCATGAGTTGGGCGCCGGTGCGATAAGGTCCGCGGGCCCTGACCTTCTGAGCCAGCGGCGTCGAGCCCTCGAGCGCTTCCTCGATGGTGGTCATCAGGTTCCGCGGTAGGTCGTGCACGAATAGGGTGCGATCAACAGCGGCACGTGGTAATGACGCCCCTCGGCGAGCTGAAGCTCGAGTGCGACCGTCTCGAAAAGGTGCGGCGTGCCGGCAAAATACGTCCCGACCTCAACCAGCAATCGGTAAGACCCCGGATTGATGCCGCCGCCGCTCAGGTCAGCGATTCGTCCCTGGGCGTCGGTGGTGAGGGTGCGCGTGCCCAGCGTGACGCGGACACCGGCCGCCGGCTTTCCCGACACAACATCGAGGACGTGGGTCGAGACCGTAGCGAGTTCGCTCATAGTCCCACCAGGTCGTCCGGTTTCACCGGCGCCCGTCGCAACTCGCGGCCGGTCGCATGACGCAGGGCGGCGACAACCGCAGCCGGGACCACTACCGTCGATGGCTCGCCGACCCCCTTGGCGCCGTAGGGTAAGCCAGGCTCCGGCTCCTCGATGATTTCGGAGATCACCGGCGGCATATCGAGGATGGTAGGGATCAGGTAATCGGTAAAGGACGCATTCTTCACGTGGCCATCGACGAGCGCGATTTCCTCCATCAGCGCCAAGCCGAGGCCCTGGGCGCTGCCGCCCTCGATCTGCCCCAGCACACTCTGTGGGTTGAGCGCGCGACCGACATCCTGGGCCACCGCCAATTGCACGACCCGGACGAGGCCAAGGTCCTGGTCGACCTCGACGACGGCACGCGCCGCCCCGAAGGCAAATGTCACGTGCGGATCCCCCTGGCCATTGACATCGAGCTTCCCGGTCACGCGATGATGGAACACGCGGGTGGCTTCCACCGGCCGGCGCAGGTCCGCAAGGCCACCCTGCCGGTCCATCTCGGCGCGCACCGCCTGGCACGCGAGCTGCACCGCGCCGCCCGTCATCATGGTTTGCCGGGAGGCGGAGCTGGAACCGGCCGAACCGATCGCGGTATCCGGTTGGCGCACGACGACACGATCGATGCCGAGCTCGCTGCGAACAATTTGCGTGATGATCGTATCGAGTCCCTGGCCGACTTCAACGGCGGCCGTCTTCACCTCGGCGAGCGGCCCCGCGTTGTCGACCGAGACCCGGACCCACGCCTCGGATGAGTCGTCGAAGCCTTCGCTGTAGCCGAGGTTTTTGTAGCCAACCGCGACGCCGACCCCGCGCTTGAGCGCCTCGCCGTGGCCCACATTGCCGGCACCGCCGGGGAGCAACATCGGGTCGCGGTCGAGCGCCGACTCTTCCGGCGGAAGCGGAAGCGCCTGGAGGCGCTGCAGGCACTCGCGCACCGGGGCCACGCCGGTGATGGGCTGACCGGTCGGCAGCACGGAACCCGAGCGCAAGGCATTTTTCAGGCGAAGCTCGATCGGGTCGAGGTTCAATGCCGCGGCCAGCTTGTCCATCTGTGCCTCATAGGCAAAGCACGCCTGGACCGCCCCGAAGCCGCGCATCGCCCCGCAGGGCGGGTTGTTGGTGAACACCGCCGTCCCGACCAGCCGTGCGTTGGGGACCTCGTAGGGCCCGGCGGCGAAGGTGGTGGCGTTGCCGATGACTGCTGGTGAGGTCGACGTGTAGGCACCGCCGTCCACCACGAGGCGAGCCTGGACGTCGACCAGCTTGCCGTCGCGGCTCGCGCCGTGGCGCATCCAGATCCGCGAGGGGTGTCGGTGGACATGGCCATAGAACGACTCCTGCCGGCCGTAGCTCATCTTCACCGGTCGTTTGGTGCGCAGCGCGAGCATGCAGGCGTGGATCTGCATGCTCACATCCTCGCGGGCGCCGAACGCGCCGCCCACGCCCGAGAGATGCAGCCGCACCTTCTCGGCTGGGAGGTTGAGGCAGGGGGCGAGTTGCTCGAGATCGGCATGGAGCCACTGGGTCGCAATGAACAGATCGACACCGCCATCGTCCGCCGGGATGGCCAGTCCCGCCTCCGGGCCGAGCGGCGCCTGGTCCTGCATGCCGGTCTCGTACATCCCTTCCACCCAGACGTCCGCTCTCGCATTGGGATCGCCGTGGATGATGGTCAGCGAGCGGACGATGTTGCCCTGGGGATGGACCGGGGGCGCGCTTTTCTCGAGCGCCTGCTCCATGTCGGTGACCGGTGTCAGAACCTTGTAGGTGACCGCGATCTTTTCGAGCGTGGCGCGCGCCACCTCCAGGTCTTCCGCGGCAACGATGGCCACCGCCTCGCCCGCGTAGCGCACGACACCTTTGGCCAGCACCGGCTGGTCCTTGACGTCGAGCCCGAAGGTGGGTTTCCCTGGTACGTCGGCGTGAGTCAGCACGGCGACGACGCCGGGCACCGCGGCAGCGGCCGAAACATCGATCGAGATGATCTGCGCGTGCGGGTGCGGGCTCCGCAGGGTCGCGCCCCACAACATCCCGTCGCGGTGGAGGTCGCTGGCGTACTCGAACTCGCCCTTCACCTTGGGGATGCCATCGACCCGTCGCACCGACTCGCCGATGCCGCCTTGCCGACGGATGTTGACGCTCATGCCCAGATCATGGTGGCCTCGCTGAGGTTGACCAGGTGTCCGTCATGGACGACCGGGTTGCCCTCAACGAAGAGATGCTGGACTGGACCTGGATTGCAGAAAACGAGCGCGGCCACCGGGTCCGCTTCCGCGCCGCGGAATGCCAGGCCGTCGGTTGCGAAGAGGGCGATGTCGGCGCGCTTGCCAACCTCGAGCGAGCCGACATCGTCCCGGCCCAGGCACGCCGCCCCGCCGCGGGTGGCAACCCGCAACGCCTGACGGGCGCTCATCGACGCGGCGCCCTTGCGCGCCCTGGTGGTGAGCATGGCCTGGCGCGCTTCGGCGAGCAAGTTGCCGCTGTCGTTCGAGGCCGATCCGTCGACGGCGAGACCGACCTCGACTCCGGCATCGATCATCTCGCGGCCTGGCGCAAAGCCAGAGCCGAGCCGCATGTTCGAGGTTGGACACCAGGCCACACCGGTCCGGGTCGCCGCCATCCGGCTGATGTCCGCGCCATCCACATGCACGCAATGCGCCAACCACACGTCCGGGCCGAGGAAGCCGAGGTCGTCGAGCAGCTCGAGCGGCCGGCGATTGAAGGTCGATATGCAGTAGGTCTCCTCATCGAGCGTCTCGGCGATATGGGTGTGGAGTCGGACGTTGCGCCGGCGGGCGAGCGCCGCCGACTCGCGCATCAACCGCTGCGAGACCGAGAAGGGTGAACAGGGGCCGACCGCGATCCGCAACATCGATCCAGGGGCCGGGTTGTGGAAGCGCGCGATCGCGTCGTCGGTCGCCGCGAGGATGGTATCGATGTCCTCGACCACGCGATCTGGCGGCAGCCCTCCGCTGGATTCGCCGAGGTCCATCGAGCCACGGCAGGGGTGGAAGCGCAGGCCGAGTTGGCCGGCAACTTCGATCTCGGTCTCCAGCAGGCCGGTGACGCCCGACGGAAAGACATAGTGATGGTCGGTGGTCGTCGAGCAGCCGCTGAGGGCGAGCTCGGCGAGGCCGACTTCGGCGGCGGTCCGCTCCCAATCGGCGTCGATCGTCGCCCAGACCGGATAGAGCTCGCGCAGCCAGTCGAACAAACCACCCTCTTGTGCGCGAACGCGGGTAAGGGTCTGGTAGAGGTGGTGATGGGTGTTGATCAACCCTGGAATCGCGACCAGCCCGCGACCGTCGATGACGTCGGGCTGCTCGCGAACCGGAGGCCGTCCCTGGCCAATCCAGGTGATGACGCCGCCCTCGATCAGGATCGACCCATTTTCGAGCTCGGTGCCGGCGTCGTTCATGGTGACCACGACGCGGCAGCCGTCGATCAGGATCATCTTTCGCCTCCCAATCGCGCCGACGCCAGGCTGACCGCGTCAAGGATCTTCTCGTAGCCGGTGCAGCGGCACAGATTGCCACTGAGCGCCTCGCGCACGGTGGCCGGGCTCGGCGTCGGGTCTTTCTGCAGCAGGTCGGCCACGGCCACGACAAACCCCGGGGTGCAGAACCCGCACTGGACGGCACCGGCTTCGACGAAGGCCTGCTGGATCGGATGGAGGCGGTCACTGGCGGTTACGCCTTCGACGGTACGGACCTCGCGTTCGTGCGCCTGGGCCGCCAGCACCAGGCAGCTGCATACGAGGGTGCCATCGAGCCAGACCGAGCAGGACCCGCACTCGCCCTGCTCGCAGGCGTTCTTCGAACCGTAGAGTCCAAGGCGGTCCCGCAGGAAGGTGAGCAAGCTGGCGCCGGGCCACGCCTCGGCCTCGCGCCAGTTGCCGTTGACCTTCACCCTCACAACCATGCCGGCAACCTCCGCTCGTCGAGAGCCCAGGTGATGGCGCGTCGGGCCAGCACGCGGCATCCATGCCGGCGGTAGGCGGCCGTGCCTCGCACGTCATCGACGGGCTTAGCCGCGGCTGCCACCAGCTGGCTAAATTCGTCGATCACTTGGTCGGGAAGGGTGATGGATGGGTCGTGCCAGGCGCCGGAGGACGCCATCGCGTCAGCGATTTGCTGCTCCGCCTCCGTGGCGCGAAGGATGGTCGGGCCTACCGACCCGAGCGCGACCCTTACCCGTCCGTTCTCCTCGTCGACAACCAGGCACAGGCCGGCGACGGCGATCACCATGGCATTGCGCGTTCCAATTTTGGAGAAGCTCCCTGGACCGCGCCGCCGCGGCCAGCGTGCGCCGACGATGAGCTCATCCGCGGCCAGCGCCGTCTTCTTGGGGCCGGTGATGAATGCATGCCACGGCAGCGATCGCTCGCCGCGCGCCCGACTGCGCACGACGACGTCGGCGTCGTAGGCGGCCAGCACCGGCAACGCGTCGCCGGCCGGCGATGCCGTGCCCAGGTTTCCCCCGACCGTGCCTCGATTGCGGATCTGGGGCGAGCCGACCGAGCGAGAGGCCTGCACCAGCGGCTTGAACGCCGGCATCTCCTTCACGATGGTGGCGTAGGTGACGCCCGAGCCCAGGAAGACCTGGCCGTTTTCCTCTCGCCAGGCTGAGAAATCGCTTACCCGGCTCACGTCGATCACGGCTGGCGGGCGGCGACGGCCGAAGTTCAGGTCGACCATCAGGTCTGTGCCGCCGGCGATCGGCGTCGCCTCGGGGCGCTCGCCCTTCATGGCGAGGGCTTCATCGAGGGAGTGCGGCAGCAGGACTTCCATGATGGTGCGACTACTTTATCCGCGCCGCCGCCGCCCGCACTCCTCGGAGCAGCGCGCGCGTGCCGAGAACCAGGTGCTCATCGGAGGTATTTTCCTGTGGCGAGTGGCTCACCCCACCGACGCTGGGGACGAAGAGCATCCCGGTGGGGACGTGATGGGCGAGGATCGCCGCGTCGTGACCCGCGCCGCTCGATAGCCATGCCGGCTTGCGGCCAAGCTCCTGGCACGCCACCTCGAGCATCTCCATTTGGTCGCGGTCCATGCGTGCGGGTGGCACCCAGGAGAGCCGCTCGGTCTCCGCCCGGCAGCCTTCCTCGCCACAGATGGCCCCGAGGTTGGTGTTGAAGGTCTCTACGATTCGCTGGACGACCGGCTCCTCGAGATGACGGACCTCGAGCGTGAAGGCGGCGCGCCCGGGAATGACGTTCACGCCGCCGGGATCGAACTGCATCACCCCGATGTTGGCCACCGCATCCTGATCGATGCCCTCGACGAGCTCGCGCAAACCTGCGGCCGCCCGGGCGGCGGCCCGGCCGGCGTCGTGGCGAAGTCGGAAGGGCGTCGTGCCGGCGTGGTTTTGGCGTCCGATTACGCGCACCTGCTCGCGGTGGACGCCAGCGATGCCGGTGACGACCGCCAAGTCAACACCATCGGCGTCCATCCGCGGCCCTTGCTCAATGTGCAGTTCGAGGAAGGAGGCGATCGAGTGCAGATGCTGCTGGGCGTCGAGCAGGCGATCGACCTCGCGTCCGGCCGACGCGATCACCTGGCGGATCGGCGCGCCCTGCCAGTCGCGCTCTAGGCGGAGTCGGTCCAGATCGAGCTCACCGGTGAGCGCCAGGCTGCCGATCAAGCCCATACCAAAACGAACGCCTTCCTCGTCGGCGAACCCGACCACCTCCACGCGCGCCGCGAGCGGATCACCCGATTCCACCATCGTGCGCAGCACTTCGAGGCCGGCGACAGCACCATAGGCGCCGTCAAGCCGTCCGCCGTTGGGGACGCTGTCAAGGTGCGAACCGGTCAACAGCCTGGGGCCCGTCGAGCCCGCCAGGTGACCAAAGACATTCAAGGCCGAATCGACACGCGGCTCGAGCCCTGCCTCCCGGATCCGCTCGGCAAACCAACGCCGCCCGGCCAGGTCAGCTTCGGACCAGGCGAGCCGGTCGACCCCACCATCGGCCTGCCCGCCGATGGTCGAGAGCGCCCGGAGGTCGGCCAGCAGCCGCTCCCCATTGATGTCGCTCACAGGGGCACCGCCTCGGGGTCGAAGGGGTCGCATTTCAAAAAGCCACCGAAGCCGCGGTCGCCGACGATGGCGCCGTCGCGATAAACGACCTGACCTCGACAGATGGTGGTGTGCACCCTTCCGGTGATCCTCAGGCCTTCGTAGGGCGAAAAGCCGGCGCGGCTGTGCAGTTCTGTGGCGGAGAGCGTGCGCGTTGGGCGTGGATCAAAGAGGACGAGGTCGGCGTCAGAGCCCGGCCGAATGTCGCCCTTGCGCGGCCACAGTCCGAATATCTTCGCCGGATTCGTCGAGAGGAGGCGGACCAGGTCGCGAGGCTTCATGTGATGCTCCATCACCCCGAAGGTGTAGAGGAGGAGTAACGAGGTCTCGACGCCCGGGATCCCGGGGCTGACGCGGCTGAAGTCATCGATCCCTTCCCGTTGCGCGAGCGAAAAGCCGCAGTGGTCACTGCCCAGGCTGTGGATCGCCTGCCGGGTGAGCTGCGTCCACAACTGTGATTGGCTCTCGCGGTCACGAAGGGGCGGCGTCATGACGAAGCGTGCCGCATCGGGGCCGGCATAGACCGAGTCGTCCAGCACCAGGTAATGCGGACAGGTCTCGGCGATTGCCTGCACGCCCTGGTCCCGAGCCTCGGTGATCAGGTCGACGCAGCGTGGGGTCGACAGGTGGACGAAATAGATCGGGCTTCCGGTCTCGCGGCTGAAAATCAAGCCGCGGTTGACGGCCTCGACTTCGGCGAAGGCCGGCCGTGAGGCGCCGTGGTAGGCGAGCCCCGACTTTCCCTGTCGCAGCAGCTCCTGGGTCTTTCCCACCACGATGGCGTCGTTTTCGGCATGCACCTGCACCAGGAGTCCGGCGTCTCCCGCGCGCTCCATCAACCGATACCAGGTCCAATCGTCGGCGTAGAAAATCGTGTCCCGATAGGTCGTGTACACCTTGGCGCTGGTCACCCCGGCCTCGACCAGCGCCTCCAGGTCCCGCTCCCAGCCATCGCCGAGGTTGGTGATGTTGAGGTGGATCCCATAGTCGACATACGACTGGCCCTGGATGAGATCGAGCCGCGTGCGCAGGGCCTGCCCGAATGGCTGGCCCGGCAGCTGCGGCGCGAAGTCGAGGTAGGTCGTGACTCCGCCGGCCGCCGCCGAGGCTGATCCGCTCTCGAAGTCGTCGGCCGTGCGCGCGGTGCCGGTGTCGAGCAGCAAATGCGTATGCGGATCGACCACACCGGGCATAACCAGCATGCCGGTCGCGTCGATGACGTCCTCGCCACCCGCGATGCCTTCGCCGACTTCGGCGACTTTGCCGGCGCGGACGAGAACGTCGGCGTTCCGCTCGCCGTCGGCGGTCACCACGGTTCCCCCTCGGATCAGCATGTCGTCACGCCGCTAAGGCGCGATCAGATGCCGATCTCGTACAGGTTGCCCGGGTCGAGGTCGAGGCCGTTGACCACTTGCCAGAGTGCAGCGACCGCCTTCATCGCGTTGCGCCGTTCGAAGGGTGCCAGGTCCTTGCCCTCCTTCAGCACCTTGACGAGGCCCTGGTAGCTCTCAACCAGCGTCCGCTCGGACTCGCTCAGCTCGACGCCCATGGTGTTTTTCATGCGGTGACCCTCCGTTCGCCGGCCGTCCCGATGACCGTGCGATCGTCCTGCAGCCGTTTCGCCTTCAGCTCAAACCGCGGCAGGCTGCCCTTCTCGACTCGCTTGCAGCCGAAGCGCAGACCTTCATGCGCCTGCGAGAGCGACTTGGCGAGGTCGCTCACGATCCGGTCCGCGTTGACGCCTTCCCGCTCCGGGATCTCGACCAGTACCTCGATCTCGTCCTGTCGGCCGTCGGCCGTGTACAGGTGGATCCGGAACTCGTCGATCTCCTTGTACTCGCGGACGATCGCCTCGACCGCGCGCGGATAGACGTTGGTGCCGCGCACCAGTTTCATGTCGTCGACACGGCCCCGAATGCCGCCTTCATAGAGATCGAAGGTGCGTCCACAGGTGCAACCGCTGGCCGGCACCCGGACCACGAGGTCGCGCGTGCGGTAACGCAACACCGGGATGAAGCCGCGGCCAAATGACGTGATCAATCGCTCACCCAGCTCGCCGTAGCCGACCGGCTCGCCCGTCTCCGGGTCCACCACCTCCCCGATGTAGTGGTCCTCGATGATGTGGGTGCCACCCGGCTGCTTCTCGCACTCGAAGACCATGATGGTGCCCACTTCGGTCATGCCGGCGGTGTCGGCGGCTTTGGCGCCCCATTCCTCCTCGATCAGGTGCTTGGTCGCGGGGATGGACCCGGCGGGCTCGCCGGAAAGGATCAGCCGCTTGACCGAGCTACCGGCGAGGTCGACGCCCATCGTCTTCGCCTCCTGCGCCATCCGCAGCGCGTAGGTCGGGGTCGAGCAGACCACGGTCGCCTTCATGGTGAGGATCTGCTTGACGCGGGCCTCGGTCGTCATGTTGCCGCCCGGGAGCACGAGGCACCCGATTTTCTCGCTCGCGTAGTGCGCGCCCCAGAAGCCGACGAAGGTGCCGTAGCTGAAGGCGAAGAAGACGATATCGGCCGGCCGGACACCAAAGCCCCAAAAGCCGTAGCACCACATCTCCGCGATCCACTCCCAGTCCTTCATGCTGTCGAGGACCTGCAAGGGGATCCGGCCGGTGGTCCCCGACGTCAGGTGATACCGGACCGCGACCTCCTCGGGAGCCGCGAGCAAGGGACCGAAGGGGGGCTTGTCCAGCTGTGCCTGCATCCACTCGTCGCGCGTCATCATCGGGATTCGGCGGAGGTCTTTCAGACTCTTGATGGAGTCGGCGGTGACCCCCGCGGCCTTCAGCCGGGCCGCCTGCCAGGGAACCCGAGCGTCGGCCCAGGCGACCAGGTTTTTGAGTTTGTGGACCTGCAGGGCCTCGATCTGGTCGCGAGGCATGGTCTCATGCCGGGGATTCCAGTACGGTGATTCCTTCACGCATCCCCTCCTTTACTCGCCCTCGTTGTAACACTTTTTTGGAATAAGCTGAAGCCGACTTGGCCACGGCCGGAAAACCGAAGAAGGAGGGCGCGCCATACCGCCTGGGCGGGATGGGCTACCAGGACGCGTCGGGGCGCCGCCTCAGCTACGACTCGTACCTGAACATCCCGCAACTGCTCGACCTGCAGCAGGGACTCACGAAGGCGCACGATGAGCTCCTCTTCATCGTGGTGCACCAGGTCTACGAGCTCTGGTTCAAGGTGCTGATCGACGAGCTGGAAAGCGTGCGCAGCTCGATCGAGGCCGAGGATCTCCGCGCCGCGCGGCATGCGCTTAACCGGGTCAAGGTGATCGAGGACCTGCTCGTCGAACAGGTGGCGGTTCTGGAGACGATGGCGCCGCAGGACTTTCTGACCTTTCGTTCAGAGCTGGCGCCCGCCAGCGGTTTCCAGTCCGCCCAGTTTCGGGAGATCGAGTTCCTCTCGGGACTGAAGGATGCTGGATACATCAAGGCGCTCGATGGGGAAGGGGAGGCGCGGGCCCGGCT
>DATBYU010000033.1:0-23112 GCA_036513555.1 Candidatus Dormiibacterota bacterium
TACTAGCCGGTTAGCGGGTGAACACGCAGCCGCCCGTTCCGCCGTTCGCCTCGTTGCTCCACAAGGGTTGGAGGGCGAAGTACTGGGTGCCGAGCGTGACATTCGTCAGGCCGGTCCAGGCACACTTATCTCCGTTCTCGCTGGTCGACGCGTCGTTCCAGCCGTCTTGCGTACCGTTCTGATTGTCGGGATCGGTCACCGCCTCCTCGACCTCATGCATCGTGACGACGCTGTATCCGTCGTAGTAGCCATGCCCATAGGCGTCGTTGGACGTGTTGACGTAGTTCTGGCCGCAGCCGGCGCCCTGCTCCGGGACATATGGCATGAACGAATAGCGCACGCCGTGGCCTGTCGTATGGGCGCTCTCGGAGTGATAGGCGCAGTACACCGACCCGTAGGCGGTGGCGATGTGGCCGGGTTCGGTGAAGACCAGGTAGGTTGCGTTGACGTCGTATCCGAAGTGCTGCGAGGCCTTCACTGCCTCAGCGGCAACCGGATCGTCGATGGAATTCGTGATCAGGCTCGTGGTCCCGATCGCCACCGGCACCGGCGAGGGATCGATCCAGGTGCCCTTCAGCTGGCCGGTGGGGTTCGTAATGAACTGCGCGGTTGGCTGGCCGGCACACGAGTCGAGCCCCGACGCGATGTTCTGACAGAACTGTGTCTGGATGCCCGCGTAGGGCGTCCCACCGTAGTTGTTCAGCAGGTCCCTGACGTAGGTCATGGCGGTCGTTTGCGTGTAGGTGAAACCCTGCGATGAGACGGAGAACCCGTTCTGCCAGGCCGGTCCCCAGAAGACAACGTAGGTGGACGGCGTGGTCTCGACCAGGCCGCCGTGATAGATCAGGTTGTTGGCCGATGGGGCGCTGGCGGCGCCCAGCCCCCAGAACACGTGCTTGCCATTGACAACCGGGAGGTTGGGCGTGCTACCGAAGGACGCCGATGTGCTCAACCCGAGTGCGAGAAGCGCGGCGGCGAGCGCGATCAGCGGTCGGAAACGACGGCGACCAGAATCAAGATTCACGATGATCCTCCTGCTTTTGAAGGGTCCAGTTGGCCAAATGGCACCACGGCGCGTGGTGCCAAAGCCCCTACTATCGATATAACAAACGAGCCGCAAAAGGAGCAAGCTCAGCAATAGCGAAATCGAGCTCGGTCAGTCAGGCGCGAGCGCCGCCGCACCTAGGCGAACCCGAGATCCCGTCGATTTCGTGCCCAACTGGCCCGCGTCACTATCATGCGCGTCATGAGTGAATCGAAACCCATCAAGAGCCGGGTCAATCTCAACAAGCAAATGGCCGAGATCGACCGCCTGCGACGGGAGATGAGGGCCAAACCGCCCGGGCAACGCCGAACCACGACGAGGGCGGTGGCGCGGATCCTGGACGACGTCCACCTCGAGGGCCGGATGGGGAAATTCGTCGTCGAATCCGATGAGCCGCTGGCGCGTGGCGGGACCGAACAGGGACCGTCACCGCTCCAGTACCTGATGATGGGAACGGCCTTTTGACTGCTGACCCAGCTGGCGCGGTTCGCGCCACTCTACGAGGTTCCCATCGAGGACGCGTCGGCTGACGTTCGGGCGACCTTCCGAAACACGGAGAAGTACGACGTCGACGACGCCCCGGCCTATTTCGAGGAGGTGACGATCGCGCTCTCGATCGTGAGTGGCGCATCGAGTGCCAACGTGCGCAAGCTCGTGACCCATGCGGAGCGTGCCTGCCACGCGGCACAGTCCCTCAGGCACCCGGTGCCCGTCCACCTACATGCCACCCTCAACCAGCAGCCGTTGCCGGGTTCCTAAGCAGCCTCTGCGATGATTGATCGCCGATGGGCAAGAGTTTCGTCGATCGGCTGAAGGCAGGCGAAATCCTAATTGCCGACGGAGCCACCGCCACCAACTATCAGCAGATGGGAATGGCGATCGGCGTGGCGCCCGAGGAGTGGATCGTTGACCAGCCCGAGAAGGTGCTCGGCCTCCACCGAGCCTTCATCGAGGCGGGGTCCGACATCATCCTGACCGACACCTTCGGGGCGACCTCGCCGCGCTTGCGCGAATCGCGATACGCGGGCCGCACGGCTGACCTGAATCATCGCGCGGTGGCACTGGCTCTTGAGGCGGCCTCGACGAGCCCCGGCGTCCTGGTGGCCGGCTCGATGGGACCAACCGGCATGCTGATGGAACCCCTGGGCGAGCTGACGCCGGCGGCAGCCGCCGATGCTTACGCCGAACAAGCCGGCGCCCTCAGCGAGGGGGGTGCGGACCTTCTCCTCCTGGAAACGTTCTTTGCTCTGGACGAGGCGCTCGCCGCGATCGAAGGCGTGCGGCGCTCCAGCGCCCTTCCGCTGGTCGTCTCCTTCAGCTTCGATCGGGGAACCCGAACCATGATGGGCCTGAGCCCGACCAGTGTGATCGAGTCGATCGCGCCGCTCGAAGTCGCGGCGATCGGAGCCAATTGCGGCCGTTCGCTGGGTGACATGGAGCGGGTCGTCGCTGAGCTTGCAGGCGTGGGCGCGGGTATTCCGTTGTGGATCAAGCCAAACGCGGGCTTGCCGAGCATGATCGGCGACGTCGCCCGCTACGACACCGGCCCGGCGGAGATGGCGGCGTTTGCACGGCGCTACGTGGACGCCGGCGCCCAGGTGGTCGGCGGCTGCTGCGGGAGTTCTCCCGAGCATATCCGCGCGATTGCCACTGCGGTGAGGTCGATCCAGAGCTCTCGACGATAAGGTTCGCTACGGTTTTTTCTGAGGCTCGACTGCTTCCATCAACAGGATGGCGCCGCGGCCGCCGTTGATGGCGGCCATGGCACTGCACTGCACCCGGCAGGTAAAGCTCTTGCCGCGCCGGTTGGTGGACTGGACCGTTATCTCCCGAAAGCCTGATGCAGTCTTGATCGCCTCATTGATTGGTCCCACCAACTCGCTGACCGGCAACCCGATATCGAGGCCCAGTAGCGGCTGGCCCACTGTCTCGCTTGCTCGCACGCCCCAGAGGTCCTCGGACCGCTTGTTCCAGAGCTGAACGCGGAGGTCCTTATCGAGCACGGCGACGCCCGTCTGGACGTTGGCGAGGATGTCTTCCATGAAGACATTGATGTGATCCAGCTGCATGCTCCGCTGCTGCAGCTCGGTATTGATCGTCTCCAATTCAGTATTCGTCGACTCGAGCTCCTCGTTCATCGTCTCGAGTTCCTCATTGCTTGACTGCAGCTCCTCGTTGGTCGTCTCCAGTTCCTCCACCGTCGACTGCAGCTCCTCGTTGGTCGTTTCCAGCTCTTCATTCGTAGCCTGCAACTCCTCTGAGGCCGTTTCCAGCTCTTGCTTGGAGAGTTCCAACTCGCGGTTGACGCGGTTGTAGCTCGTGACGTCGGTGAACGCGATGCTGGCGCCCAGCAGCGTGTTATCCCGGTCGATCAGCGGCACGACCTTGACGTCGAAATACTGGGTTTCGGCGTTCGGCCGCCGCTCGACGTCGCGTGCTTCTACCGGACGACGGTCACGGTACGCCTGGTCGATCATCGAGCGCAGCTCAAGCGGCCGGTACGACACCTCGAGATCCTGCAGCGGCCGCCCGACGTCGGCGATCACCAGGCCGAAGAGCGAGCGGGCGCGCTCATTGATGGAGGTGACGATGCCGCCGGTGTCGACCACCAGCTGGGCGATCGGCAGGGCGTCGGCCAACAGGTCACGAAGCCGAGCCGGGCGCGTGAGATGGTTTCCAGGGTCTGCACTGCCAGCCAGGGGAGTCGCGAGCCGTTGGTCCCGTACGGCGACCTGGTGCGTTTTGTTAAAGATCCGCTGCTTCAAGTCGAGCGGAACGAAGAGCGTGTCTCGCCGCAGCAGCATCTCGGCCTTGCCCAGGAATAGATAGCCCTTTTCACTCAACGCGTAGTGCAGACGCGCCAGGATCTTTGCCTGAGCCGGTGGCTCGAAGTACATCAGGGTGTTGCGGCAGACCAGCAGATCGATGCGCGAGATCGGCGCATCTTGCACCAGGTCATGTCGCCCGAAGATGATCGAGCGGCGTAACTCGCCACGGAGAAGGTAGTGGTCGCCTTCTGGCTCGAAGTACTTTTCCCGCAGACTCTGGGGGACCTCTTCCAGGTCCTTCTCTTCCGCCCTCCCCTGTCGCGCATGGGTCAGCGCGTCTTCGTCGACATCTGTCGCGTAGATCTTGGCGCGCTCCCGGTACTCCGATGCGCCGAGTGCCTCGGAGAGGAGCATGGCCACGCTGTATGCTTCCTCGCCGGAAGCGACCCCAGCGCTCCACACCCGGATCGGCTCGTAAGGTGCTTTGCCCTCGATGATCTTAGGAAGAATCTCGTCTCGCAGATACTCCCAGGCGGCGGCGTCCCGAAAGTAGCTGGTGACATTGATCAGGATGGTGTTGAAGAGCGTGGCAAATTCCTCCGGATGGGCCTGGAGGTACTCGAGATACGCGGCGTGGCCTTTGACGCCGACCTGCGTCATCCGCTTTTCGACCCGGCGGAGCAGTGTGGTTCTCTTGTAGCCGCTGAAGTCGAAGCCTCGAGTCTCTCGCAGGTACTGCAGCAGGCGCTCGAAGTCGGGACTATCCGGCTCGTCCGTCACTTCGCCATCTCTTTCATGACCAGCGTGACGAGAGCCGGCGCGATCTCGTCGAGCGGAAGGATGAAATCGGCGTTGCCCGATTTGACCGCCGCGCCAGGCATGCCGCCAAACTCGGCTGAAGCCTGGTCCTGCGCGACGACTGTCCCACCCATCTTCTTGATCGCCCCAACCCCCATCGAACCGTCGAAGCCGGTGCCGGTGAGCACCACGGCAATTGCCCGCTGCTTGAAGCTGGCCGCCGCCGACTCGAAGAGCAGGTCGGCGCTCGGCCGCACGAAATGGACCAGCTCCGATTGGGACAGCGAGAGGGTGCCGTCGCGATTCACCAGGAGATGGCGATCGGGGGGCGCGATGTGTACCGTGCCCGGGCGAATGTGGTCTCCTTCGGCGGCCTGCACGACCTCCAGCGCCGTCCGCCGGCGGAGAATGTCGGCCATCAAGCTGCGGTGGCGGGGGTCGAGGTGCTGCACGACGACGATGGCAGCGGGGAACTCCGACGGTAGGCTCCCCAATACCTCGCTCAGCGCGGCAATTCCACCAGCCGACGCGGCCAGAGCCACCACGTCAAAGGCCGCGCCGGCAAAGGGCCGAGCGGTTTTTGGCAGCTCGACCTCATCCGGCTCTGGCGTTGGCCCCACCTGATGTAGCAGTTTTCCCCCTCCTTGGCCCATGCTACATCCACGCGATTTAGGCGTACTATCGACTCGTGGCCCGAGCTAGCGTTTCAAGCCTGCCTGTCATCGACCTCTATCTTCTCCCGGGGGAGGTGCCGGAGACTCGCGACCTGGAGGATGCCCGGCAGTGGGTCAGCATCTACCGCGAGCTGGTTAGCTTCGCGGAACGCACGCTGAGCCGACTTCGCAGTGCAGGCAACGATGCGGACGTCCGCGTGATGGCGACCCACCTGCGCCGGCTGCGTGCGCGGCTCGAGTTCTGGGAGCGCCGTCTCTGGGATCTGGCGGGCCTCGATCTCGATGTGCGACGCCGGGTGCTGACGTATGCCGGACAACGCGTCACGCTCACCCGCCGCGAGGCCGAGCTGCTGGCCTTCCTGGCGCGGCGGCCTGGTCAGTTCTATTCGGCAGCGCAGCTCGTCAGCCTCGCCTGGGCGGCGCCGGATCTGTCGCCGGAGCAGCTTCGTACCTACGTCGTCCGCCTGCGCCGCCACCTGGCGACCAGCGGCGTCCCGGCCCGGTTGGTCAGTGAGCCGCGCCGCGGCTATGGGCTGGTGTTTACGGCATGAGCGCGCTGCCAGAGCGTGCCCCCAAGATCGTCCGGTTTCCGCACCCCAGCCAGGTGCGCCCAGTTGAGCGCACCTCGGGGATGGCGCTCAAGGTCCGGGGCCACCTTTCCTTGCTACAGGGCTACGCCGACATCATGGAGGGTGTCTCCCCACAGCTCCGGGCGATCATCCTGCGGGTGATGGCGGGAAAAGCTCGGGAGATGGGCACCATGCTCCAGCCCTTCACGGATACGGGCCGCCGGCCGATCTCCGAATATCGCCAGGTCCGCGAGCGCACCCGGCAGTTGATGCTGGACTACCGCATCCTCCTCGAGCGGCTCCATGACACGGTGGCCGAAGCGCACGACCACCTCGACGACGCTGGAAAGAAACTGAACCAGCCGTAGCCGCCATGGTCGAGCTGCGCGTGCTCGACGGACCAAATCTGTACTTCACCCGCGCCGCGATCAAGCTCACACTCGACGTGTCTCCGTGGCTTAAGCTTCCGCAAGCCCGGGTTGAGCGGCTCACCCGGCGTACTGCCTTTACCTCGTCGGCGAGCGGTGGCCAGCCGGGGAGCGACCAGCGGCGCCGCTACATCGCCCGCTTTGCCGTGCATCTGACGCGTGCTCTGGCGGATGCGACCGGGACGCACCTCGCCGTCCGTGGGCGACCCGGCCCCCTGCCCGAACAAATCGTGGTCGCGTATCCCTGGCGGCGGCAGGGAGCGGCTGAGGCCTTCGCCCGGGAGTTGGCACCGCTGCTCGCGGTCGGACTCGATGGTCGACGGTCGATGGATCGCGCGATCGCGGCGGCCTCGCAACGCCTGGATCATGTCCAGCCCGGGGCGCCGCCGACGACGCTGAGCCCGACGATGCCGGTGATCGCGGTGACCGGCACCAACGGAAAGACGACGACCGTGCGCTTGATCGCGCACCTGGCGCGTGCGGCCGGCCACACGGTGGCCTACACCACGACCGATGGGGTGTATCGCGATCAGGAACTGATCGAGGCGGGCGACTACTCAGGATTCAGCGGCGCGGCGAAGGCGCTGGCGCAGCCAGGTATCGACTTCGCCGTGCTCGAGACCGCGCGAGGCGGCATTTTGCTTCGCGGCATCGGCACTACTCACAACGACGTCGCCGTCGTGACGAATGTGACCGAGGACCATCTCGACCAGTACGGGATCCGCACCATCGACCAGCTGGCGGAGGTAAAGGGCACCATCACCCGAATCACCCGCTCGGACGGCTGGGATGTCCTCAACGCGGACGACCCGCGTGTCCTGGCGATGCGGCGCCAGGCGACCGGCCGTCCGTGGCTGTTCTCCCTCGATGCCGACCATCCGGCGATCCGTACCACGCTGGCCGAGGGCGGGCGCGCCATCTCCGTTCTTGACCGCTCGCTCGTCGTGATGTCCTCGCGGCAGCACGTTCACCACCTGCTCCGCGTCGAGGACATCCCGGTGGCGTTGGCCGGCATCTCCAGTCCTTACCTTCGCAACGCGATGGCGGCGGCGGCCGCCGCCCTGGGCGCGGGCGTCCCGGAGGAGGCTGTCGTCCAAGGGCTGCGGTCCTTTGTGCTCGATCCGGAGAGTAATCCAGGCCGCGCCAACGTCTTTGAGCTCGAGGGCCGGGTGGTCGTCGTCGATTACGCCCACAACGAAGACGGCATGCGCGGCCTGGTCGAGATCTGCCAGGGACTTCGACCGAGGCATGCGCGCATCTTCCTCGCGTTTGGCACCGCGGGTGACCGCACCAACGTCATCCTGCACCGGCTCGCATACGCGGCGGCTCGAGGAGCCGACCGCCTCGCTATCGCGGAGCTTCAGCGCTATCTGCGCGGACGGGATCCGCAGGACCTGATCGAGCGGCTGCAGGCCGGGCTCGAGGACGGCGGTAAGGGCCAGGCGCCGGTGTTCCCCAATGAAGTTGAGGCGCTCGAGTGGATGGTCAAAGAGTCAGCGCCCAATGAGGTGATCGCCGTCACAGCGCTGGCCCAGCGACCGGAAATTTTTGAGTTCCTGCGCGCGCGAGGTGGGGTGGGCGTGGGACCGGCGCGCATTCGCGAATTGATCGAGCGAGCTCGGAGTTAGCTCGCCGGGGAGGCGGGCAGCGCCCGGCGTGCCTCGAGATCGAGCCACGTGTCGGCTGGTTTGTCGACGCAGAGGAGGACGACGTCACCGGGCCTGGCCTTGGCGAGGGCGGCGTCGATGGCGGGCCGCTCATCGATGATGATCTCGGCGCTCTCTACGCGGCTGTCGTCGGCCGCCTTGACGCCCTCCATCACGTGGCGCGCGATCTCGCCGCGCTGCCGTCCGCGCGGGTTGGCGTCCTCCCGAACGATCAGGATGTCGAAGACGCGGGCCGCGACCCGGCCGAGCTCTCGCATATCCTCGTCACGGCGATCGCCGGGCGTGGCGATCACGGCGATCCGCCGGCCTCGCTCCGGTCCATTGACGCCGGGGGCCGTCAGCCGCTCGACGAAATCGCCGGCCATCTGCAGGCCAGCGGGGTTGTGGGCATAGTCGACGATCACCTTGACGCCATGAAGTTCGAACATGTTTAGGCGGCCGGGCGCTTCGTGGAAGGAGGGGTGGAAGCTGCGCAAGCCCTGCCGGATGTCGTGGAGGTGGGCCCCGGCTGCGTGCGCTGCCGCCGCTGCCGCCAGCGCGTTCTGGACGTTTGCCCGGGCGCGCCCCTCGAAGGTCGCAGGCAGCAGGTGCACCCAGGTGATCTGGGTGCTGCGCCGCCCTTCACGCAACACCATCATCTCGCCGCCGCCGGGCTGCTCCTGGATGATCATGGCCTTGCGGCCGCGCCGCACCCAGCGCTCGACGAGCTCATTGTCGTCGCGCATCGAGAAGAGGATGACCGAGCCGCTGCAATGGGTCCGCATCTCCGCCACCAGTTCATCGTCCGCATTGAGGACCGCGGTGCCGTTGCGGGGGACGGCCTCGACGACGACCCGCTTGATCGCGGCGAGCTGGCGCAGCGAATTGACCTCTTTGAGGCCGAGGTGATCGCCGGTGACGTTGAGGACGACGGCGACGTCGTTGGCGCTGTAGCCGAGTCCCTCGCGGAGGATGCCGCCGCGCGCCACCTCGAAAACGGCGAAGTCGACTCGGGGATTCTGGAGGACCATCCGGGCCGATCGTGGGCCGCTGGCGTCCGCCTGCTTGACCAGGCGGCCGTCGATGTAAATGCCATCGGTCGTCGTCACCCCGACCTTGTGCCCGAGGCCCCTGATGATATGGGCGATCATCCGGGCGGTCGTCGTTTTTCCGTTGGAGCCGGTGACGGCGATGATCGGGATGCGCGCCGGGGTGCCCTGTGGGAAGAGCATATCGATGACCGCTTTGGCGACGTACTGCGGCTCGCCCTCGGTTGGGTGGGTGTGCATCCGGAAGCCCGGAGCGGCGTTAACTTCGACGATCGCGCCACCTGTTTCCCGCACCGGCTGGCAGATGTCCGGCGTGAGGAAGTCGATGCCCGCGACGTCCAGGCCGACTACGCGGGCGGCCTCCTCTGCGATCTCGATGTTGTCGTGGTCGGCCTCCATGGTGCGATCGATCGAGATGCCGCCGGTCGACATGTTTCCCGTCGCCGCCAGCTTGACGACCGCATCCTTCGCTGGTACCTGGTCGAGGTTGAGGCCCTGTTTTACGACGAGCTCTTCGGCCACTTCATCGATCTTGATTCGGGTGAGCACCTTTTCATGGCCGATGCCCCGCCGTGGATCCTTATTGGTGATCTCGACCAGCTGGCGCACCGTGTGTTCGCCATCGCCGATCACGTGCGCCGGGACACGCTGCGCGACCGCCACCATGTGGCCGTCGATCACGAGCACCCGGTAGTCGTTGCCCTGGATGAAGCTCTCCACCACGACCATTCGGCTGCGCGTCTGGCGAAGGGCGCGCTCAAAGCCCCGCCGCACGTCCTCCTCGGTACGCAGCTCGAGGCTGACGCCCCGCCCGTGGTTGCCGTCGAGCGGTTTGGTCACCACCGGGTACCCGATGCGGACGGCCGCGGCGGCGGCTTCATCGGCCGACTCGACCATCTGGCTTCGGGGCACGGGTAAGCCGGCGGAGGCCAGCAGCGAGGTGGTCAGTTTCTTGTCGCCGGCGATGTCAACGCCGAGCGCGGAAGTGCGCGATGTCATAGTGGCCCGGATCCGCTGCTGGTATTTGCCCTGGCCGAGCTGGACAAATGACTGTTCGTTCAGCCGGATGTAGGGGATGTCGCGCCGGGCGGCTTCGTCGAGGATGGCCTGCGTCGAGGGTCCGAGGGCGGCCCGGTCGGCGAGCAGGACCAGGCTCTCCAGCTCGGCGACGTAGTCGAAGGTGGGGTTCGCGTGGACGAGGTGGTTGAGCAGGCGGACAGCGAGCTTGCCAGCGGCCAGCCCCACCTGCTCCTCGTTGTATCCATAGACCACGTTATAGGTGCCCGGCGTCCCCGCGCGCCGCGTCTTGCCGCGGGTCGTCGAGGCGCCGGTCTCCCGCTGCAGCTCGAGGGCGACATGCTCCGCCACGTGACCCAACCAGGTGCCGTCCCGAAGCCGCTCGATGAAGCCGCCCGGGCGGTGCAGGGAGCAGCCGTGATCGCGCAACCCGGGCAGCAAGTCTATGAGCGCGTCATTGAAGGCCGGCAGCGTGTTCGAGGGCCAGTGTTCCAGCGAGCCAAGGTCAACGAGCAGGCGGATCGCGGGGTCATATGACCAGAAGTTGGGCCCGCGGAGGACCTGGCTTTCCAGGATAAGGAGGTCGGGTTTGGCGGGGGGCTTGTTGGCGACGGGCTCGTGCTTGGCGTCCTCGTCCCGCTCGACTCGCGTTTCGGTGCGGCGCGGAGCGCTCATTCCGACGCCTTGCGGTCCTCTTGGCGCTGGCGGCGCCGCTCCGTTACCCGATCGGTGCGGTCCTCAGCCTCTGCCTTGCGCACCAGCTTCTCGATGCGGCCCTGCGCCAACTGGGCGCGGCGTTCATGCTTGCTATGGTCGAGTGGCAGCACGCGGCGCGCTCGCAGGTCGAATCGGTAGCCCGACGGCAGCGAGTGGAGGCGAGCGTTCGACACCATCATCGGCTTGTGGCCGGTTACCTGGAAGGCGTCGGTGATGACGTCCGAGCCATCGACGATCGTCACCGCGCCCCGGCCGATGACCTCGAGGATGTCATCCCCGTCGACGATCGCGGCGGTGTCCTCGTCGAGCCCGAGCCCGATCAGCGAGGGCGATTGAGCCACCACCGCGAGGAGCCGCCCGAGTCGGGTCCGCTGCTCGAAGTGTTGATCGACGACGACGTTGACCAGCAACCCGAGCCCAACGGACACATGCGCCATCCGGTTCTTGGGTGTTGCGCCGGAACTGCCGAACGCCATCATGTGAGTAGCGACCGCACTCGCGCCGGCAGAGGTTCCGGCCACCACGATCCCGCGCCCATGGGCGTCGAGGATTGCGCTGCCGAGCTTGGTGCCGCCGATCACCGACGAGAGGCGGAGCTGGTTGCCGCCGGTCATGAAGATGCCGGTAGCGTTCTTGAGCGCCTCGACCGCCGCCGGATCATTCGCCTCTTCGCGGGTCTCCGGACGAAGTCCCGTGACCCTGGCAACGCCCAGCCGAGAGAAGATATGGCGGTAAAGGTCGGTCGCGGCTTCGCCCAGCGAGGAGGCGGTGCTGATCACCGCGATCTGCGCTTGGTCACCTCCGGCGAGCTGGACGAACCGTGACAGGACGACGCGCTCGCCCAGCTTGTCTTCAGCACCCCCAATCACCATGACCGGCCCCACCGGCCCACCGTCCCGGGTCGAGGCGAGCCGAACTGGGGTCGAATCGTCGGACATGTGTCGTCAGTCTACCGGCGGCCGAATTGCGGTGCTCGCTCAGATTTTTGCGTAGTCTTACATGACTGAGTCTAGAGGTATACTAAATACAGTCAGTCCGAATATCAACTTGTAACACTGCCATGATCGAGTTAGGGCCATCGCCGCCAACGCCGGAGCGCCCCTATCCCGACCGCCAGGCGGTCGAGCTGCTACCGCATGTCCTCGAGGCGCTGCCGGTCGGCATCGGGCTGTTCGAACTCCGCCGCGATGAGTTCACCTTCCGCTACGGGAACCGCGAGTTTGCGCGCGTGCTGAGACTGGAGCGAATCCCGGCTGAGGGGCTCACCCTGGGTGAGATCTTCAATCGTGGCGAGCACGATGCGATCGTGGATCTCTTTCAGATGGTCCGCCTCAGCGGTGAGCCTCAGAGCTACTTTGCCACCGACGGCCACGAAGGCAGTACCAACGCGATCTGGAACGTCGATGCCTACCCGGTCCTCGATGCCGGTGCCGTCAGCCACGTCATGGTGCTCGCCGAGCAAACGAAGGAAAAGCTGGAAGCCCGGCATCGGCACCAACTCGAGGCGGACCGGCTGCGCCAGAAAGCCGAGCATCTCGCTGAACTGGAAAAGGCGAAGTCGGAATTCCTACGTCTCGCGTCGCACGAGCTCCGCGGACCGGCGGCGACGCTCACCGGCTACCTCTCGATGATCGAAGACGAGTCGCTCGGGCCGGTCCCGCAACGCCTGCGTCCAATCGTGCCGGTGCTGCAGGCGAAGGCACGTCAAATCAGTCTGCTCGCCAACGAGATGGTGGAGGCGGCGCGGCTCGAGGATCGGCGGCCTCAGCTCAAGCGCAAGCGGATCGATCTGCGCGAACTGGTGCGTCGGACGGTGCAGATGGCGGAGACGACGGCCACCGCAAAGCACAGGCTTCGGTTTGGCGAGACCGTCGGCCACGAGCTCTGGGTGATGGGCGACCTGATGCGCTTGGAGATCGTCGTCAACAACCTGGTCGACAATGCGATCAAGTATTCGCCGCGGGGGGGCGATGTGATCGCGGCGCTATCGACCGATGGCAAGCTCGCCACGGTGACGGTCAGCGATAAGGGGATTGGGATCGCCGCCGAGGACATGAGCCGGCTGTTCGTTCGCTTCAGCCGCCTCGGCCAGCTGGCCGACGTGCCCGGCACCGGCCTCGGGCTCTACCTCGCGCGCGAGCTTGCCCGCCTGCATGGCGGCGACATCACCGTGGTCTCGACGCCGGGCCTGGGGAGCGAGTTCACGTTAAGTCTCCCGCTCGAAGCCAGAAGCAAGGGTTAGTTCAGCGCCAGAGCATCCGCCAGAGGCCGGCGCGGCCGAGCGCCCGGCCCACGATCTTGTTCTTGGCGCGGCGCGCGATCCGGCGGGGATCGCCCGACGCGAGCGTGGAGACGTCGTTCGCCAGCCGGGCCGCCGCGTACATCTGCGAGACCAGGCCGCGTCGCCTCATTCGAATACCTGGCCGATCAAGCTTTTCGCATCACGCGCCAGCTCGCCGCGCTCGGCCTCATAGGCTTCGATCACATGGAGGAGCTGTCGCGCCTGGTCTGGCTCCCGCAGCCCGAGCACCAGTCCGAGTGAGAGCCAGTAGTCAGCAGTTTCGAGCAGGTTCGAATGGATATGGTCCGGGGTTTCGTCCAACACCTCGCTCATCGAGCTGATCAACGCCCGACCGTAACGTTCCCATTGCGCATCGACAGAAGCATTCATGGAAACAGGGTAAACTGGCTACCGCCTCCGCGGGGAGGTGGCAGAGTGGTCGAATGCGAGCGCCTGCTAAGCGCTTGAGCGGGTGTTTCCGCTCCCCGGGTTCGAATCCCGGCCTTCCCGCCATTTGTTATCTATCGGAGCGCGGCCGGTCCAGATGTCGACCTCCGCGAGGCCGTGCATTCCGAGCACCTGTGCCATCTCGCCAACGTGATAGCCATCGTGCGTGAGCAGACGCATCAGCACCGACTGGCGTGTGTGGATCTGGATTTCGCCGTTTCTCTCTCGATGGAATTCTCCCTGAAGCATCTCGGGGGTCCATCGGTTGAGGCAATCCTCGACGATCGTCCAGGATGATTCGAGCGCCGAAGCAAGCTCGTCTGGCCCGCGCGGATGGGTCAGGTCGTCCTCCCAGCCCTCGTTGCCCGAATCGGTAAATGGGGTCCGTTCTGCACCGGGCTCCTGGCAGACAACGCACAGCCAATAAACCCGGACGCCTGCCGCGTGTGACGCGATGGCCCATATCGGCCAAAGATTGGGTGCGGCTTGGAACCCGAGTTGCTCGGGAGAAAGTGCGCCGATCCGCTCGATGAGGCGGTCATTCGTGAATCGCCATCCTTCGTAGAAGGGAGCGACGTTCTGGAGCTTGGTGATCATGCCCCTCCTACTTTACTGGCGACCAGTGAGATCAGCGTCTGGGCGTCTTTGATGGCGTGCCCCTCCATGTCGTTGTTGAAATAGACGAAGACCCCGAGCTCCTGACCGCGCCACTCCAGCACCCGTTGCGCCCACGGCTGGAGGGCTCGCTCGCCATAACCGAGGCCGTGTTGAGGCAGATGCATCCTTACATATGCGAAGTCGCTTGTGATCTCGAACGCTTTCGGCAACTTTGGATGATCGGGAATACAGAGGGCGATGTGGTGCGCCCGCAGCACCTCGAACACGGCCGGCACCAGCCAGGAGTCGTGCCGAAACTCGAGCGTGAAGCGGATGTCCGCCGCCAGCATGCCGACGAAGCGCTCGAGGCGCTCAAGATCGAGGTGGAAGTTCGCCTGAAGCTGAAAGAGGATCGGGCCGAGCTTGTCGCCGAGGCCGCGGGCGGCCTCGACCCTAGATCGATCGACTTCGGCTCGACCGACAGGCGCTTGATGTGGGTGACGTAGCGGCTGCCTTTGACAGCGAAGAGGAAGCCGGGTGGGGCCTGCTCGCCCCAGGCGATGAAGCGCTCCCGCGACGGCTGCCGATTGAAGGAGTTATTGAGTTCGACCGTGTTGAAGTGCTGGCCGTAGAAGGCGAAGTGCTCTCGCGCCGGTAGCTTCTCCGGGTAGAACACTTTTCGCCAGTGCGGGTACGACCAGCCCGAACAACCGATGCGGATATCGCCTGCCACTCACGTTCATTCTCGGGAAGAGCGTTGTAGTTGGGGTGCCCGCCAGTAGTCGTATGTAGGTGGAATTGCCAGCACCCGGTCGTCATCCGAGCGCGCCAGTTTCCAACCGCCCTCGTGCACCATCCAATGGTGCCGATGACAGAGCAGAAGCAGATTCGATAGATCGGTCTTGCCGCCCTGAGTCCAGTGAACCACGTGATGAGCGGCACTCCAAGAGGCCGTCCGCTCGCACCCGGGCCAGCGGCAGTGCTGATCGCGGGCATTCAGGGCGCGCCGGGCCGCGCCCGAAACCACTCGCGCCGCCCTGCCGACGTCGACCACGACCGAGTTCGGACCGAACACGACGCGGGCGATGTTCCCATCACACGCAAGTCGCTGCACCGTGGTGGACGAGATCGGCGTCGAGAACTCCATGTCAGCCGCGGGCGACCCCGGTAATCCCTGGAGGGTTTCGAGCGTCGTGGTGACCTGGAGGTGTGGGCGCTGGCTCGCGTGCTGCGGCACGAGCCCGGCATCGAGCGAATGAAGCGACAGCTCGACGATCGCATCGCCCTGGCGCCGCTCGAGGCAGCGATCGTCGCCCTCGCCCATCGGCTGTGCAAGCGGCTCGAGTGCGGTGCGCAACGCAGCGCCACCGACCGGGTCGAGCTGGCCGCTGATGAGAACCGAGCCATCGTCCCAGACGCTGAACTGGAGCCGGCGCTCCTCCACCGCGATACGTTGATCCCTGGCGACGCCTTCTGGATCGAGCGCGTGGCGCAAGCGCATGCAGTAGTGCCAGAGTCGACCGGCCGACGATTCTCGCGCGTGGTCCAGGACGTCATTCTCGTTGAAGTCGTCCGGAGCTTTCTCGGAGAGTGCGCTTGCGGTCCGCGCGATGACCGACAGGTGGGCGAAGCCAATCTCTCCGTCCACCAGCGCGTGCTCACACTGCGGCAGCCGTGGCAGCTGCTCACCGACGTTGATGCAGTCGTACGCGGTGCTGCGCGACGTCTTGCAGTTGTGCCGGATCCACTCGCCGGCCGTCGGCGCGTCCAGGATGTCTGCGACATCCTCGTTGGCAAATTGCGCCGCCAGCTCGGCCGCATCTTTCGAGGAATCGAGTTTGAGAAGGTCGATCACGTACTGGCGCCGCTTGAGCCGGCCCGTAACGTCGCTGGGCAGGTCCGCAACGATCAATGTCCGGAACTGATCGATGTCCTCCGAGACTGCCAGGTTTAGAGTGTTGCGGCCGGCCGCGGCAGCGACGGCGCTCATCGGGTCTTGCCAAAGAACAGAGACGTTCGCCACATCCGCAGCTCCAGTCGCGCCGCGTCTTTCGAAATATCGAGCGTGAGGCGATCGATCACGTACTGAAGCCTCTTGAGGCGGCCCGTGACATCGTCGTCGGGCAGGTCAGCGACGATCTGTTCCAGGAATCGATCGACCTTGGCCGACACTCCCCCACCCCCATCTTCATGAGAACATTATACGAACATATGTTCGTAGTGTCAAGGACTTTTGAGCTCGGCTTATGAGGTGAGAGAATCCAGATGTGGTTATCGCGATTGTGCTGATCGAGGCGGAGCGTTCAGCCATCGCAAAGCTCGGGCCCGCCCTGGCCGACGTGCCCGGCGTCGCCGAGGTCTACTCGGTAACCGGCGAGTTCGATTTCGTGGCCATCCTCCGCGTCAAGAACCACGAAGAGATCGCTGACATCGTGACCTCACGGCTCTCTCAGGTCCCTGGGATCGTCAAGACGCATACCCACGTTGCCTTCAAGGTGTTCTCGAAGCACGACCTCGAGGCGATGTTCAGCGTCGGACTGCAAGAGGCCCGCTAAGGCCGGCGCAGCGCACTTCGTCGCATCCTCAGCGCCACCAGGAGAAGGGCGGCGACGCCCAAGACGCCGAGCACGACGCGAAACAGTAGCTGGGCGCCGGTCGAGCCGAGTTGGGTGACGGCAGGCAGCGGCGTGGGGGTCGGTTGAGGCTGATCCGCCACCAGCACGAGATGTCCCTCAATGTGCGCCGTGGTTCCGGTAGGGACGATCGTGGTGCTCGTGCACGTCGTCGCGCAGCGTACGTCGACCATAACGCCGCCACCTTCCGCCGCGACCAGCAGGTCACCCTCGCGAACGCCGGCCTGGGCCAGGTCTGTCGCTGCTAGGCGAAGGATGGTATCGGTGCCCGCATGCGGGTTGTTGGCCGTGGCACGGTCGGCTACATAAGCCGTCCCACCGGCGCTGAAACCCGGCGGAACGAATGCGGCGCTCTCGACACCGATGTCGCCGCCATGCGGAATCCCTGAGGCGACGAGCACGCTGGAATGACCGGTGGCGCTGATCGCCAGCATCACGCCGCTGTTCTCATCGGGGGCGATCAACTCACCGGCATGGGTGCCGAACCCAAGCGGCGCCACGGCCAGCCCGCCCTCGAGCGGTGGAGCGGCATCCGTGATCGGGACAATGCCACCTTTGCAGTCGATCGCGAGGACCGTGCTTTGCTGGTTATGTGGTCCCGTCACCAGCAGCCGGTGGTCGAACCGCCCGACCGTGTCGAAGACGATTCCATTGAGCGTGTCGACGCCCGTGATGTCGGCGAAGTTGGTTGCGCGGCCGCTGGAGTCGACGCGCGTGATCCCAAGCGGATTGCTCGGCCGCAACACGAAGAGGTCGTCCCGAGCGAAGTCACAACTCGCCGCCGACACGTGGAGTCCTGGCGAGAGCGCGATGTATGACTCCGGCCCGGACGCGACGTGGTAGCCGTTGGATCCGTCGGCAAATGGCGTGATCGTGCCATCGCGGGTGACGAGAAAGAGCTGGCCGCCAGCCGCTGCCACCAGCTTGCCATCGCTGCGCGGACCGACCAGGTCGAACACTGCGGAGAGGTGCTTCCATGGCTGCCAGCTCAGCGAGGTGGTGGCCGCCATGCCGGCCAATCCAAGGATGGAGGCGAGCAGCACACTGGCGAGCTGGAAGGCCATGAAATCGACAGTACCGGATACGCTGGCGCGTTGCGCTTGACACTCGAACATTTGTTCGCTAACATCTGACCAGCCTCAGCGATCTGCTCCTGCGTCCCCGGGGAGGCCTGATGTCACGGCGGTTGTCGTCATCTCTCCTTTGGGGCTGCCAGATGCCAGATCGTCTCCAACAAGCCATTACGGTGCTCCAGACCCGCTTCGGGAGCGCCGCACCGCGCCCGGCGGCCCTGCCCTGTCCGGTCAGGCCCTCGGGGATCCCGGAGCTCGACACGCTGACGGGCATTGGCGGGTGGCCGATCGGCCGGTTGAGTTTGCTGGCCGGGGCCAGGGGCTCGGGCAAACGGACGCTGGCCCAGCGCAGCGTCGCCGCCGCCAGCCGCGAGGGCCCGGTCGCGTACGTCGACTTTCCGAGCCGGCTCGATCCCGAGTTTCTCCGCCATTTCGACGCCCGACTCGATCACCTGCTGGTGGTGCGCCCGAAATCGCTGAGAGAAGGGATGGCGAGCGTCCGCGTGCTGGCGCGGGCCGGTGTCGACCTGATCTGCATCGACCTGCCACGCACTCCGTCCTTAGGACTCGATGCCGAGCTGCCACATCTGCTGCACCGAGCCGCCGAAGCCGACTGCACGCTGCTGCTGGTGCACGACGCCGACGCCGATGACGCGATCCGCTATTACGCCAGCCTGATCCTGAGCTTCCAGCGCAGCGCCTGGATCTTCCGCCGCGACGGTGACCTCGAAGGCCTGCAGGTTGATGCCGCCGTCGTCAAGAACCGGCTCGCGCCCCCGGGTCTCAAGAAGCAATGGATCGTTCCCTATCCCATCCCATGATCTGCTGCGTTCGCACCCCGCATCCGTCACTGGTCGCTGCCTGGTTGATGACGCCGGCATTGCATGGCCGGCCGCTGATCCTCGGCGGACTCGCGCATGAGCGCGGTTCGGTGACTGCGGCTTCGTCCGAGGCGCGGGCACAGGGCGTGGTCGAGGGGATGAGTCTCAACCAGGCGCAACAGTTTGCACCCGACGCGACCTTTCAACCGGTCGACGAGGAGGCCACAGCCAGGGTCCGCCAGTCCCTGCTCCTGACCCTGCACCACTTCACCCCCGACGTGGCTGCCGGTGAAGATCCTGGCTGTGCCTTCCTTCGTCTCGACCGGCTGGCCCTGCGCTGGCCCGACCGCGCGCAATTGCTGGTCGCCATCAGCCGTGCCATCGACGCCGCCATCCGCGTCAGACCGGCGATCGGCGTGGCATCGTCGATGTTCGTCAGCAAGGTCGCCGCCGCGCGGGCGACGGCCGGCGCCCCGGTGATCGTCGAGCCGGAGCAGACGCGCGCCTACCTGGCACGGTTGCCGATCGACGTCCTGCCGCTCGAGGACGACCTGCGCGAGTACCTCGAGCTGCTCGGGCTCAAGACGATCGGCCGGCTGCAGACCATCTCGCGCCCTGCCTTTCGCCGCCAGTTCGGTCTGAAAGCGCTCGACATCTATGACCTGGCCCTGGGTACGGACCGACGCCGTTTGCGCGCATGGCGGCCGGCGGTCCGGATCGAAGCGAGCGAGCCGCTCGAGCCACCCGTCGACAACACGGAGGCACTGCAATTCATCGCGCGCGCGCTGGCCGAGCGGGTGAGTGCCTCACTGCTATCGCAAGGGCTGGGCACGCGCGGGATTCGCATCACGCTCAACCAGGAGTCGGCGCCCGCGCTTAAGGTCGAGGCGCGCTTTGCCTACCCGGTGACCACCGCCGGCGAGCTCTTCGACGGGATCCGTCCACGCCTGCTGCGCGCGTCGATCAAGGCGCCGCTGGAGCGGATCACGCTGCGGGCCGGCCGGCTCGAACCCGCCTATGTCCGCCAGCCCGGGCTGCTGGTTCGCAGCGACTCATTCAAGGAATCGATCGCCGACGCGGTCGCGCGCCTGCAGGAAGAGTATGGGCCGTCCCTCGTCCAGCGTGCCGAAGTCCGCCGCGATGCCGCGCCGCTGCCCGATCACCGGATCCTCTGGAAACCCGCATGACCGAGCTGCTGGCACCGGCACGGCCGGTCCGGGTGCGAGTGGATGCGGATGGCGTCCCGACCCACCTCGAGTCGGCGGCCGGGTGGCAGCCGGTGACGCGCGTGCTCAATCGCTGGCGGATCGACTGCGACTGGTGGCGCAGCCCGGTCTCCCGGGAGTACTGGCGACTGCTGGTCGACGATGACCTCGCCCTGGAGTGCTACTGCAACCGCGCCAGCGCGGAATGGTTCGTCGAGCGTGTCTATGACTAGCGGCTACGTCGAGCTGCACTGTCACTCCAACTACTCCTTCCTCGAAGGTGCATCCCATCCCGACGAGCTGGTGGCGCGTGCGCGCGACCTGGAGATGCCGGCCCTTGCCATCACCGATCGCAACGGCTTCTACGGCGCGGTGAAATTCTTCGGGGCGGCGCAGCGCGCCGGCCTTCAGCCGATCGTGGGCACCGAGCTGACGATCGACGACGGCAGCAGGCCGCCCAAGGACCGGGTGGATTACGACCGCTGGGGAGACCGGCTGCTCCTGCTCGCGGAAGACAAGGTCGGATATATGAACCTCTGCCGCCTGATCAGCCTGGCGCAGATGCCAAACGCCAAAGGCATGGCACGGTTAGCTTCAGACGAGTTGGCGGGGTTAAGCAACCATCTGATCGCGCTGGTGGCCGATCCGAAAGAGCGGCTGCCCTTCTACCAGGAGGTCTTCGGTCGCGATCGGGTCTTCATCGAATTGCACGACCACCTCGCGCCCGACGACCGCTCGCGCAACCAGGCCCTGCTCGACCTGGCCGAGCGGCACGACGCGCCGCTGGTCATCACCAACGAGGTCTTTTATGCGACACCCGACCGGCACAAGCTCCACGATGTCCTTACCGCGATCCGCCATCGCACCACGCTCGATGAGGCGCAGCGTTACCTGCACCCGAACGTCGAGCACCATCTCAAGTCAGGCGCCGAGCTTCGCCAGGTCTTCAGCCGGTACCCGCGGCAGGTGGTCGATGAAGGCATGGCGCACGCCGCCGAGATCGGGCAGCGGTGCCGCTTCAGCTTCGACCTGGTGCGCGCGCGCTTTCCCGGCTTTCCGGTACCGGCGGGGGAGACGCCCTACTCCTTCCTTTACCGGCTGTGCCATGACGCGGTCCGGGAAAAATATCGCCCGGTCACCGCTGAGGTGGCGGCCCGGCTGCAGAAGGAGCTCGACGTCATCAACAAGACCGGCTTTTCCGAATTCTTCCTCATCAACTGGGACCTGATGCGGTTCGCGCGGTCGCGCGGCATCCCGGGTCAAGGGCGCGGCTCGGCGGCGGACAGCATCGTCGCCTACCTGCTCGGCATCACCCGGGTGGACCCGATCGAGCACAACCTGCTGTTCGAGCGCTTCCTGCACGAAGAGATGACGAGCACGCCCGACATCGACATCGACTTCTCGACCGCGCACCGGGAGCAGGTGATCCAGTACATCTACGACAAATACGGGCCGGAGCGCACCGGCATGGTCTGCAACGTCGTCACCTATCGCCAGCGCTCGGCGATCCGAGAGGTGGGGAAGGTGCTCGGCTTCAAGGAGGAAACGATCGATCACCTGGCGAAATCGGCCTCGGCCTGGCACCCCGAAAGCCCCGAGACGATCGCGCAGGCGGCCGGCTACCCGACGGCAAACGTCGCGCGGCCCTGGCAGCAATTGTTCGATCTCGCCACCCAGATCCTCGATTTTCCCCGTCACCTCTCGATCCATGTCGGCGGGATGCTGGTCACCGGCGAGCCCCTGATCGACATCGTGCCGGTGGAGCGCGCCACCATGCCGGGCCGGATGGTGGTCCAGTTCAACAAGGACGACGTCGAGGAATTGGGCCTGATCAAGATGGACATGCTCGGTCTGCGCATGCTCTCGGTCGTGGCCGAGGCGCTCGACCTGATCGAGGCTGACACCGGCGAGCGCCCCGACCTCGACGCCCTCGACCTCAAGGACCAGGAGGTCTATGACCTGTGCACCCAGGCTGACACGATCGGCGTCTTCCAGATCGAGAGCCGGGCGCAGATGCAGACGCTGCCGCGCTCGCGCCCTGAAACGTTCAACGACTTGGTCGTCGAGGTCGCCATCATCCGTCCCGGACCGATCCAGGGCGATGCGGTGCATCCGTACTTGCGGCGCAAGCAGGGCAAGGAACCGGTGATGTACATCCACCCCCGGTTGAAGCCGATCCTCGAGGAAACGCTCGGCGTCGTCCTCTACCAGGAGCAGATCCTCAAGATCTCGATGGATTGCGCCGGGTTCAGCAGCGCCGAGGCCGATCGCTTCCGGCGAGCGATGGGCAGCCATCGCTCACACGACCTGATGGCCGCCATCCGCGAGCGCTTCCTCAGCGGCTGCGCGGCGAACGAGATCCCGCAGGCGGCCGCGGAGGAGATCTTCACCAAGCTGTCCGCGTTCGCCGAGTTCGGCTTCACCAAGTCGCACGCGGCCGCCTTCGCCCGCACCTGCTACGAGACCGCCTGGCTCAAGCTGCATCACGCGCCCGCGCTCTACGCCGGATTGCTCAACAACCAGCCGATGGGCTTCTATCACCCGCACGTGCTGGTGGAGGACGCCAAGCATCACGGCGTCAAGATCCTGCCGGTCGACATCAACAAGAGCTATGTCCGATGCACCGTCGAAGGCGGCGCGCTGCGGCTGGGCTTCAACTACGTGCACGGCGTGGGCGACAGAGCGCTCGACGTGCTGGAGGAGGCCCAGCTCAAAGGACCGGTCGCGTCGCTCGAGGAGTTCTGTCGCCGCATCCGGCTGACGACGCAGTCCCGCAATGGGCTCACCAAAGCGCAGGTGCAGAACCTGGTCCTGGCCGGCGCCTTCGATGCGCTCGAGCCGAACCGCCGCGAAGCGGTCTGGCGTTTCAACGAGCACGCCGACGACTGGCAGCGGTCGCCCATGCTCGCCGAACCGTCAGAGTCCGTGAGCCTTGCGGCGATGACGCACCGCGAGCGGGTGGCGACCGACTACCGACTGCTCTCGCTGTCGACGACGGATCACCTGATCCATTTCTACCGGCCGCAGTTCAACCAGCTGCGCGTGATCGACTCTAAGACGATCCGGTCGAGCGTCCGTGATGGGGCCAAGGTGCGGGTCGGCGGGCTGGTCATCACCCGCCAGTCGCCCTCGACCGGTAAGGAATTCAAATTCTTCACACTGGCTGATGAGTTCGGCCACGTCGACGTCATCCTGCGACCGCCGATCTACCAGCGCTACCGGCAGGTCGCGAACCTGGAACCGATCCTGATCATGGACGGCAGGCTGCAGAAGCAGGACGGCGTGCTGAGCGTGCTCGTCGACCATGTCGAAGCCGCGCCATCTCTACCAGAAGAGGATGTCTT
>DATBYU010000034.1:0-3119 GCA_036513555.1 Candidatus Dormiibacterota bacterium
GATTCCTCGAGCGTCAGCGACGGTTCGACACAGACGTCGCGATCCGCGAATCGGGCCATCCATTCCGCCCGCGATGCGGTGCGCAGCGTCACCTGCACCTCCTTGATAGCCGACAGATCGAATTGGCGAGCCGTCAAGTCCTCTCGATCGATCGTCCGGCAGAACTCCGCCCAGAAGTCGGGCTCGAGCGCCGCAACCGTCAGGAACCCGTCGACGACCTCGTACACGTGGTAGCACGGCAATTCGCCGGTCAACAGCAGACCAGGGAGGCCGGCCCGTTGAGCCGCCCGCGGTAACGCTGTCCAGCTGCGCATGAGGTCCGTCATCGACACGTCGAGGCGCTGGCCACGCCCGGTCTTCCCACGACTCGTCAAGGCGGCGGCGATCAGGAACGCCGCGTACAACCCGCCGGCGAGGTCGGCCACCTGGAGGCCGGGGATGGCGGGGGCCCCATCACGGAGCGGCATCAGGGCGAGCGCGCCGCTGCGAGCCAAATAGTTCAGATCATGGCCGGCGCGCCGCGCCAGGGGACTATCGGATCCATAGCCCGTAATCGCGCAGTAGACGAGCGCCGGATTGATCGCGGCGAGGGCAGTGTAGCCGAGTTCCATGCGTTCCATGACCCCCGGGCGAAAGCCCTCGACCAGAACGTCGGCGTCGAGGACGCGTCGGCGTAACGCCTGGCGGCCTGCCTCCGAGCGCAGGTCGAGCGTGAGCATCTGCTTGCCGCGGTGCAGCGCGTCGAAGTAGGCCTCTCCGCCAGGCAGTGCGCGGATGGGATCGCCGGTTGGCGATTCGACCTTGATGACGGCCGCACCCTGCGCCTGAAGCAACTGCGTGCAGTAAGCGCCCGGCAGCAGACGGGACAGATCGAGAACCCGAACGCCGTCGAGCGGCATCGCCTGCTAGGTTACTTGCGTGCGAAATGCCGATGTCGCGGCGATGCTCAACCGGGTCGCCGACCTGCTCGAGATCAGGGGTGAGAACTTCTTCAAGGTCCGTGCCTACCGGGAGGCCGTTAGGCAGCTCGACAACCTCACGACTGAAGTGGAGGACCTGATCCACGAGGGGCGGCTCAAGGACGTCCCCGGGATCGGCGAGGCGATCGAGAAAAAGATCGTCGAGTACGTCACCACCGGGCAGCTGGAGTTCCTGACGAGGTTGGAGGCCGAGGTGCCACCGGCGCTGCTGGAGATCACCAGAGTCCCGGGCTTGGGCCCACGTACGGCCAAAGACATCTACGATCAGCTGGGCATTCTCAGCCTCGACGCCCTGGAGGATGCGGCCCGCACCCACCGGCTGCTTTCGGTGCGGGGCATCAAGGCGAAGACTGAAGAAAATATCTTGAAGGGCATCGCCATGCTCAAGAGGACCGAGGGCCGCATCTACTTCCCGCAAGCCTGGATCCTGGCCGACTCCCTTTTGATCACCCTGCGCGCGCTTCCCGGTGTGGCACGAGGCGAGATCGCTGGCGACGCGCGACGCGCATCCGAAACCGTCGGCGGGCTCGACCTTCTGGTCGTCACCGACGATCCGGAGGCAATGGGAGCCGAGTTCGCCCGGTTGCCGCAGGTGAACGACGTCATCTCGCAGAGCGGCGGGGCCACCACCATCCGGGTGCGCTCCGGCATGCAGGTCGAGCTTCGGGCGGCGACGCCGGACGGCTTCGGCGCCGCCTGGGTGACCCTCACCGGGTCGAAGGCTCACCTTCAGCAGCTCCGAGCCCGCGCCGAGCGGATGGGCAAACTCATCGCCGGCGCAACGGAAGAAGACGTCTATGCCGCCGTGGGCTGCGCTTGGATCCCACCCGAGCTGCGGGAGGGACGCGGCGAGATCGAGCTAGCCGCGAACGGCGAGCTGCCCCGCCTGGTGCAACAGGAAGACCTGCGCGGGGACCTGCACACCCACAGCAACTGGAGCGATGGGCGCAATGAGATCAACGAGATGGCCCGAGCTGCGAAGGAGCGCGGCTATGCCTACATCGCCTTGACCGACCACACGCAGTCATTGCAGATCGCCCAGGGCTTGACGCCCGAGCGGTTTCGAGCGCGCGCCGTCGAGATCGCGGCCGTTAACGCGCAGGCGGGTATGGTGCGCGTCCTGAACGGCGCCGAGGTCGACATCCTGCCGGATGGGAGCCTCGACCTTCCCGACGATACGCTGGCATCCCTCGACCTGGTGGTCGCCTCGGTCCACACGGCCCTGGACCAGCCCAAAGATGTCATCACACAGCGAGTCCTAACCGCGCTACGATCGCCGCACGTGGACGTCTTCGCCCACCCAACCTCGCGACGTCTCGACCGCCGCGGAGAGACCAGCCTCGACGTGGAGGCGGTGATCGCCGAAGCCGTCAAGACTGGGACGGCCCTGGAAATCAACAGCAGTCCGTTTCGCCTCGATCTCAACGATACGTGGGCCCGCAAGGCTCGGGAGGCTGGCGCACTGCTTGCTATCGACAACGATGCCCACTACCCGGCCGAGTTCGAGTATGTACGCTACGGCTGCGCCATCGGACGCCGGGCGGGCCTGACACCCGATCGGGTGCTCAATACCAGGGATGCGGACGGCGTTCTCGCCCATTGCCGGGAAAAAGCAGCAAAAGCTATGGCCAATTCGCGTTGAATATGGTAACGACGGTTTAATCAAGAGCAGAAGGAGGCTTGGCTGATGCTTCAAGAGCTCGTGATCAAGGTGCCGGCTCCCTTCATGGGCCGGGCCGATATCGGCTTCTCCACCCGCTACCCTGCCCAGCCGGTCCAGGCCCCACTCAAGGATGTCCCCTTCTTCATCGAAGGGCCGTCCGGCCCGATGCGCCGCCTGCAATCCCGGCTGGAGCTCTTCCGGCAGAAGCGCTCACTGATTCCTGACGCCCCGGGCGAAGCCTACAGCTGGACCGACCTCATCCCGCTCAACGACGAGCTCTTCATCCTGGCCTACCGTGACGAGAGCCTGACCGACGCGCCCGATGACGCGGACTCAGAGCACCGCTACATCGTTAACCTGGTCCGGCCCCTGGTCTTTCCTTTCCTGAAAGACTGCGTCCGCATCGGCGAGCTCGCCCTCCGCGACAACATCGTGCTCGCGGTGCTTGACCATACTGGCGTCATGGCGGAACTCGA
>DATBYU010000035.1:0-4272 GCA_036513555.1 Candidatus Dormiibacterota bacterium
CACGCCGACTCCTTCGCGCTGATCCGCAGCGGCCGCATCGACGTGACCGTGCTGGGAGCCTACGAGGTCGCCGAGAACGGCGATTTCGCCAACTGGAAAATGGCCGGCCAGCCGGGCGGCGGCATCGGCGGGGCGATGGATCTGGCGGCCTGCGCCAAGCACGTCTTTGTCGCGATGGAGCACCAGACGCGCGATGGCAAGCCGCGCCTCGTCGAGCGTTGCGCGATCCCCGCCACCGCCCGCGGTGTGGTTAACCTCGTCGCCACCAATTTCGGGCTCTTCGAGGTCACCCCGGAGGGCCTGGCGCTGCGCGAGATCGCCCCCGGCGTCACCATCGACGAGGTGAAGGCCGCCACCGGCTGCAACCTGATCGTCCCGCGCGACGTGCCGCCGGTGAGAATGGTCGGGTAGCAGGTCATTCCGGGGCGCGGGTCTGGCCGCGAGCCCGGAACCTATGAACACTGGCCCAGGCTACCTAGGACGGGTTCGTGTTCATAGGTCACGGACATGCCGCTCCGCGGCATTCCGGAATGACAAGCTTAATGCGGGGATAGATCCTGCCCCCGGCCCAGGCGGACACGGCCGATCGCCATTGTGACCGCGGCCTGGGTCGGCTCGACGACCGGGATTTGGACGGTGTCCTCGAGCTGGTCGCGGTAGCGCGCCATCCCGGCGCAGCCCATGACGAGCACGTCTGCGCCGTGCTGGTCGCGCAACCTGCGGCCGACGTCGACCATGCGCGTCAGGGTCGCGCGCTCGTCGCCGAGCTCGGTGACGCCGAGGCCGATCGGCAGATCGCCGGCGAGGCGCTGATTGACGCCCATCGCGGCGATGTAGCGCAAATGCCGCGGCACCGCGCCCGCAAGAATGGAGATCACGCCAAACCGGTGGCCTAGGGTCAGCGCGGTCAGGATCCCGCATTCGGCGATGCCGAGCACCGGCTTTTGGGTCGCCTCGCGCGCCGAGAACAAGCCGGGGTCGCTGAAGCAGGCAATGACAAAGGCCGCGGCGTCAACTTCCTGCTCGCGGATCACGCGGCAGAGCGGCAGGATCACGCTATCCGCATCGGTCTGACTTTCGACGCCGGGCGGTCCCTCGTCGAGGGTCAGGCAATCTATCTCGGGCCCGCCGGACATGCGCAGCGGCGCCATCGCATCGTCGATGGCGCGGGTCACTGAAGACGTCGAATTCGGGTTGATGACGAGGATACGGTCCCGCATCGGACTTTTCTTTCAAGCGCCCCGGTCGGAGGCAAAATAGCGCCAATCCGAAGCAGCCGATATAGGGGTTGCCGGTTGAAGATCCGACGGTTGCCGGTGCTGTTTGGCTTGCTGGTATAAATCCTGCGGCGGCTGGCGTACCGAGAGCCGAGCGCGGGGAAGCATCAGGATGATCGATTTGTCTTTCGTTATGGAGGCGGCCGAGCAGGACCCCCTGGTCGTTGCATTCGGTCTGATGGTGCTGGGTGGGTTGTCGACGCATTTCTTGCTGAAAAACCGTCCGTTCGCACGGGCCATCATACGCGTCGTATTCCTGATTCTTCTGACTGTTGTGCTGTTGCAGGCGGATATCGTGCCCTACCAGCCGCTGCAATTGACCGGCTCGCCGTTCCGCGATGCCGTCCACGCCGCGCTGAAGGTCGCATGGTGGTTGTGGGCGGCCTGGTTTCTGGTGGGCTTCCTGCGCGCCTTTGTCATTGTCGAGCACCGCCCGCGCGAGGGCAAGCTGCTTCAGGACCTGCTGGCGGGCCTGATTTATCTGGTCGCCGTCTTTGCCATCATTGCCTACGTCTTCGACCTTCCGATCCAAGGATTGCTCGCTACCTCGGGTGCTGTCGCGATCATTCTCGGCCTGGCACTCCAGAGCACATTGGGCGATGTGTTTTCCGGTGTCGTGCTGAACTTCAGCCGCCCCTATCGGCCCGGAGATTGGATCAGTCTCGACGGCGGCACGGATGGCCGGGTCATCGAGATGAACTGGCGTGCGACGCATGTCCTGACCGGGCGGCGTGATCTGGCGATCGTGCCGAACAGCACGATCGCCAAGTCGAAGATCGTCAATGTCAGCTCGCCGTCAGGGATTCACGGCGTGACGATAACCGTCCAGCTCGACGCCAGGACGGCCCCCGCGGTCGGCACCGAGATCCTGGAGCACGCTATCCTGAACAATCGACTGATTGTGGCAACACCCGCCCCGAACGTAACCGTAAAATCGATCAACGCCACCTATACCGAGTTCGAGATAACCTTCTTCGTCGAGGAGCTGGCCTCGGCGACGCGTGCGCAGAATCAATTGTTCGATCTGATTTTCCGTCACCTCGCCGTTGCCGGCATCGACCTGGCAATTGCCGGGAACCAGCCTGACCAGGCCATCGAAAACCAGGCCTCCCGGAGGTCAAAGACGGGTCCCGAAAGGTTGCTCGAACTGGTCGCGATCTTCGCGAGCCTGACAACCGACGAGCGCAAGTCCATCGCAGCCAAGCTCAAGCAGAAATCCTATGACCAGGGTGAGACATTGGTCGAACCGGGAACGGTGCTGCAATCCCTGTTCATTGTCGGTACCGGTGTCCTGTCGTTCACGCAGGAGGGAACCTTAGGCGAGATCGAGCTGCTACGGATCGGCCCGGGTGACCATTTCGGCGAGATCGGGATGCTGACGGGGGCTCCAGCCACTGCAAAAATCAGCACGCTGATGCCCGCCACGGTCTACCAGCTGGCAAAGGACGACCTCTCGCCGCTTCTCGAGGCGCGGCCGGAAGTCGCCCAAGAGCTCTGTCGTGCACTGGCCCGGCGCCAGGCCGCGGGTGAACTGGTCGCCTCGACCGAGCTTGCCGAGGCAGTACCGGCGAACCGTCTGACGACGTGGTTCTCCGCGCGGCTGCATCGCCTCTACGATCTGGCGAATGTCGAATAAGCCATCGCGCGCAGGGCTCAATCGGACCGCGCCTATGCGGGGCGGAAGCCGAGACGCGCATCTAATCCCGCGGACCCAGCCCTGAGCCGTTCTCGCTGTTGCCAGGCGTGCACGCCGTCGGTCACCCGTTCGTAGAAGTTGGCCGGACCGACGGCAGCCTCGATGCCCCCGAGCCGCATCCGCTTCCGTACTTCGTCGCGCACGCGGGCGAAGGCGAAGGTGATGCCTTGGCTTTGCAGCTCTTTGATCGTGTCACGCAGCGCGTCGCAAGCGGTAATGTCGATCAAGTTCACCGACTCTGCGTCAAGAAGCACATGCTTCGCCGGCGGGTGGCTCGCGGCCAGCGCAGCCTTCAGCTCCTCGTCGTGTCGACCGATGCTTGCAAAGAAGAGGTCGCCACCTGGGCGCCAAATCAGCAGCCCGGGGAAGGTACGCGCCTCGGGGTGGAGCCGGACGTCGCGATAGGCCTCCTCGCCCGGGAGCTGGCCCAGCACCGCGCCCTGAGGGTGGCTGGTTCGATAGATCAGCAGCAGCAGCGACAGCACGACACCGAGGGCGATGCCGTGCAGCACGCCCAGTGTCAGCTCTCCGGCGACGACGATCACGGCGATCGCAAACTCCCGACGATCGCGGGCGAGCAGGTCGCGCAAATAGCCGGGCTTGGAGAGGTGGAGCATTGCTGCGATGACGATTGCGGCAAGCGCCGGGTGCGGCATGCCCCGGAACAACGGCGTCAACAACACCAATGTCAGGAAGCAAAAGAGGGCTGCGACGAGGTTGGCGAGTTGGGTGCGGGCGCCGGCGGCCATTGCCACGGAGGTCTTGGACAGGCTGCCGACGACGAGGAAGCCGCCGAAAAGGCCGCTCAAAATATTGGCGGGCCCGTGCGCGACCAGCTCCTGGTTCGGATCGATGTCGCCGCCGCCCTGCATTCCCGCGGCCTTTGCCGCGCCAAGCGCCTCGGCATAGCCGACCAGCACGATGGCAAGCGCGCCGGGCAAGAGGTCCCGCAATTTTGCAAGGTCGAGGCTGGGCGCCGCCAGGTGGGGGAGCCCGGAGGGGAGGTCGCCGACCACGCGCACGCCGGCGGCTTCACCGCCTAGCAGGCCGACAAGCATCGTGGCCACGACCGCGACCACCAGTGCCGCAGGTATGTGCGACGCCAGGCGGCGCAGCAGCAGCATCGCCATGAGACTGAGCAAGCCGGTCAGCGCAGGGACGAGCAAGGCGTCCGGCAGATGCTGAACAACGAACCAGAGCTTGGTGAAGAAGTTGCCGGACGTGCCCTCGATGCCCAAAAGATGCGGTAGCTGACCGATGATGGTGACGCAGACGAGGCCTTCGATGAAGCCTCGCATC
>DATBYU010000036.1:0-18858 GCA_036513555.1 Candidatus Dormiibacterota bacterium
GGCCGGCATCGCGAAGAACTTCGCCGCCCAATTCACGAAGGACGGTGGCACCGTGCTCAACCCGACGGACCTGGGCGCCTTCGATCCGACCTCGACGACGGATTTCAAGTCGTTGTTGAGCCGGGCGCAGTCCCTCGGCGCGGACGTCATCTACTTCGGCGGCACCACGGCCACCAAGGGCGGACAGATCCGCAAGCAGATGGCCGGGATCATCGACGTCCCGTACGTCGCCGGTGACGGCATCTCGGGCAACCAGTTCGCCAAGGATGCGGGTGCGAACGCCGCGAACAGCTACTTCACGGTCGCGGGCCCTTACCCGTTGACGCTCCCGACGGCGACGAGCTTCAACGCGGCCTACAAGAAGGAGTACGGCGCGGATCCTGGCGCCTACAGTGCCCAGGCCTACGACGCCGCGAACATCATCATTCAGGGGATCAGCAAGGCGATCGACAACGCGGGCGGCAGCATGCCGACCCGTGACCAGGTGCGTGCCGCAGTCGCCCAGACGCAGGGCTTCAAGGGCGCCATCGGAACCACCAGCTTCGACGCGAACGGCGATACGACCTTGAAGATCATCACGATCTACAAGTGGAACTCGACGACCGACACCGGCGGTACCTTCGTCGACCAGGTTACCGTCGCCTAACTCTCCGAGCGAGACGGGGCAGGGCCGGCGCCCTGCCCCGTTCCTTGAAGCCAGCGGCGGGGCTGGCTACACTGTGGGGCAGCCGATCTCACAAGCCAGGGAGGGAGGGATGCGGTTCTTTGTCCAGCAGCTGACCTTTGGGCTCACCAATGGCGCCATCTACGCCCTCATCGCCCTGGGCTACACGATGGTCTACGGCATCATCGAACTGATCAACTTCGCGCACGGCGATATCTTCACGGTCGGCGGGTTCTTCGGGTTGACTGTGATCGGCCTGATGGGCCTCGATCACGCCCCCGCTGCCCTATTGCTGCCCGGTCTGGTGCTTGTCTTCGCGGTCGCCATGGGGTTGAATGGGCTGCTCGGCGTCGTCATCGAGCGCGTCGCCTACCGGCCCCTTCGGAACGCACCGCGCCTGGCTCCGTTGATCACTGCTGTGGGGATGTCGTTCGTGTTGGAAGGCATCCTTTTCCTGATCAAGGGGCCCAACCAGGTCTCCTACCCGAACCTCCTGCCATCGGGTAGCGTCAACCTTGGCTTCGCCTCGGTCGGCATCGGGGCCATCCTGATCGTGCTGATCGCCATCGCCTTGATGGTGGGGCTCAGTCAGTTCATCAGGCGCACCCGCATCGGTCGCGCGATGCGCGCGACGGCCCAGGATCGAGACGCGGCCCGACTGATGGGGATCAACATCAACCGAACGATCGCCATCACCTTCTTTATTGGGTCGGCCCTCGCCGCTGCGGGCGGCATCATCTATGGCTTCTATTTCCAGACCATCGCGTTCGATGTTGGATTCCGTGCCGGCCTTGTCGCATTCACGGCGGCAGTGTTCGGCGGTATCGGCAATGTCGTGGGCGCCTCGATCGGGGGTTTCGTCATCGGCATGATCATCGCCATGGTCAGCGGCTACTTCCAGGGAGGCCAGCAATGGTCCGACGTGGTCGTCTTCAGCATCCTGATCCTGACGCTGGTGTTCCGCCCGACCGGACTCTTGGGGATGCGGGTCCCTGAGAAATGAAGCGCCCGAAGGCTCGAATCGTATCCGACGTCCTCGATCGAGTGCGCGGTTTCGAAGTTCGGGGGCTCGGCGCCCTCGGCCGCGGTCGCAACGTCCCCTACCTTCTATTGGGAGTCGCGCTGATCCTCTTTCCCATCCTCGATTCCGATTCATCGCACGTCAACGTGGCCGCCGATGCCGGTCACTGGATCCTGTTGGCTCTAGGATTGAACATCGTCGTCGGCTATGCGGGTCTGCTCGATCTCGGCTACGCGGCATTCTTCGCAATCGGCTCCTACGCGTTTGCCATCCTGGCCTCCGGCCAGTTCAACATTCACGTCTCGTTCTGGATCCTGCTCCCCGCCTCGGCCCTCATTGCCGCGCTCTTCGGCGTCCTCCTCGGAGCGCCCACCCTCCGCCTGCGCGGGGATTACCTGGCGATCGTAACCCTTGGTTTCGGCGAGATCGTGCCCCGCGTGTTTCGCAACGCGACGCCATTCACCGGCGGCGTGAACGGCATCGTTGGCATCGACCAGCCCAAGCTGCCCCCAATCTTGAGCTGGAACGGCAATTTCGGCTTCAACCCCGTTCCGTGGTACTACCTGATCCTTGCGGTGCTCATCGTTTCCCTGCTCCTCATCAACAACTTGCGGAATTCACGTCTGGGTCGGGCGTGGATGGCGATTCGCGAGGACGAGGTGGCGGCCGCGGCTACGGGCATCAATACCGTGACCACCAAACTGCTGGCCTTCGCCCTGGGCGCATCGTTTAGCGGCTTCGCCGGAACCTACTACGCGTCCAAGCTCTTCCTGGTTGTCCCGGAGTCGTTCAGCTTCCAGGCCGTCTCCGTGGTGGTCCTGGTCATGGTGGTGCTGGGTGGAATGGGCAATATTCGGGGGGTCATCGTCGGGGCGATTCTGATCTACTTCATTCAGACGTACCTCTTGATCCAGCTACCAAGTTGGATCACGGGCGCCACGGCGGCGCTCAACATCGATTTTCTCAACAAGCTCGATATCAGCGGTTACGTCCAGCGATCGAACTACCTGATCTTCGGGATCATCCTCGCAGGCATCATGCTGCTGCGACCTCAGGGCCTGATCCCGAGCGCACAACGGAAAGTCGAACTCGAGCTTGGTACGAGCGATGAAGCGGTCGCTGACCTCGGCGGCTCGGCGTAGGGAATCGATGCCCATCCTTGAGCTGAAAGGACTGACAAAGCGTTTCGGTGGTCTGGTCGCCGTCAACAAGGTTGACCTGAGCGTCGAGGAGGGCGAGATCTTCGCCATGATCGGCCCCAACGGCGCCGGCAAGACGACGGTGTTCAACCTGGTTGCCGGCCTGTACAAGCCGACCTCGGGCCAGATCTTGTTCAACGGCAGATCGGTCTATCCGGTGCGCGAGTTCTGGCGGACCTACCTACCGCCCCTCGCCGCCTACTACACGGTGGCGGACGCCGTTCGGCGCGGCCTCGGCCTTGGGCCCATGCCTCTGGGGCTCAAGCCGCACGCGGTCACCACGCTTGGAGTGGCTCGCACGTTCCAGAACATCCGGCTGTTCTCCTACATGACCGCCCTGGAAAACGTCATGGTTGGCGAGCACGCACGGATGCACGCGCAGGTCTGGGACGCCCTGCTCCACACGCCGTTTGCCCGCCGCGAGGAGCGCCGCGTGCGCGACCGGGCGATGGAGCTGCTGCGATTCGTCGGGCTGGAACGCCACGCGGATCAGTACGCCCGCAACCTTGCCTACGGCTTCCAGCGGCGGCTCGAGATTGCGCGGGCGCTGGCAACCGATCCGAAGCTGCTGATGCTCGACGAGCCGGCCGCGGGATTCAACCCGCAGGAGAAGGCCGAGCTGATGGTGCTGATCCAGGAGATTCGTAGCCGCGGCATCACCGTATTCCTGATCGAGCACGACATGAAGGTCGTGATGGAGGTCTCCGAGCGGATCGTGGTCCTCGATTACGGCGAGAAGATCGCCGAGGGTCCACCGCAGAAAGTTCGCACCGATCCCCGGGTGATCGAAGCCTACCTGGGCAAGAGCGCGTGAGCGCCATTCTCGAAGTCGAGCGGATCGACGTGTTCTACGGACGGATCCAGGCACTCCGTGGCGTTAGCCTGCACGTGGACGAAGGCGAGATCGTCACCCTGATCGGCGCCAACGGCGCCGGCAAGACGACGACGCTGCGGGCCATCTCAGGGCTCACCCCCGCGAGCGGCGGCGCGGTACGGCTGCGAGGCCAGGACATCACACGGCTGCAGGCCGAAGATATCGTTCCCAAGGGCATCGGCCATGCCCCGGAAGGCCGGCGGATCTTCGCCCGCATGACGGTTCGCGAGAATCTCGACCTGGGCGCCTATATCAGGCGAGATGGAGAAACGCGGGCCGACATGGACCGCGTCTATACGCTCTTCCCCAGACTCCGGGAACGGCAGGGGCAACTCGCCGGCACGTTGTCGGGCGGCGAGCAGCAGATGCTGTGCATCGGCCGCGCCATGATGTCCCGTCCGAAGGTCCTTTTACTGGACGAGCCGTCGCTCGGGCTGGCGCCGCTGATGGTCGATACCATCTTCCAGGTCATCCGTGAGATCAATACCGAAGGCACCACGATCCTGTTGATCGAGCAGAACGCCTTGAAGGCGCTTGGGGTCGCGGCCCGCGGTTATGTCCTCGAGACCGGCCGGATCGTCAAGGAAGGAACATCGAAAGCCCTACTCGAGAGTCCAGACGTACAGCGCGCCTACCTTGGGATCTAGGTCGATCGATTCGCCAAGCCCTCGATGAGGCGCTGCGCGCTGGCCTCGCTGATCGTGGCGGCCATCAGCCTTGCGGGTTGCACGAGTCAAAATGGCACCGCGGAGCGGACGCTTGGCACGATTGCGCTCGCGGCCGATCTGCCGCTCAGCGGTGGAGATGGGCCTGACGGGACACCGGCGAAAAACGCCATCGACCTCGCCGTCAAACAGGCCGGACGGGTATGCGGGGCGGTCCGCCAGCGGGGCGCATGCTTTGATCTGCGTGCAATCACCTACGACGATGTCTTAAAAGGCGTCCACGACCCTGCGCAGGGCGCGAAGAACGTCGATCTTCTGGCGGGTGATCCTAGCGTCGCCGGCTTGATTGGCCCGCTCTATGACAGCCTGGCGAAAAGCGAGCTACCGGTAGCAAATGCCGCGCATCTCGCCATGATCAGTCCCGCGGCCACCGACGAGTGTCTGACGCAGGAGCCTCCCGACGGGCACTGCAAGGGCCAGGCCGGACGACTTCGACCTCGGGGCCCCAACAACTTCTTTCGGGTGGTGACGACCCAGCTGGTTGAAGGGGCGGCCGGCGCCGACCTGGCTTTCAAGACGTTGGGAAAGCGGCGGGCCTTCGTCATCAACGATCAGACGCCCTTCGGACATGGGATTGCGACCGCGTTCGTCGACCGGTTTGTCGAAGACGGTGGGACCATTGTGGACCCATCGGATCTCGGCGGCTACGATCCAAACCAGTCGCCAACCTTTGGAACGCGCGTCCGGCGGGCCGTCGAGCTCGCTGCGGATGTCGTCTACTTCGCCGGCGCTGACCTCTACGCGGCCGCGTCGTTGCGACACGAAATGGTCGCCCAGATGCCTCATGTTCCCCTGATCGGCAGCGATCGGCTGGCCAACGACCAGTTTGCGAAGTCGGCCGGCGCAACCGCTCGCGGCAGCTATTACACCGTCGTCGGTCCGCACCCCGCCAGTCTCCGACAGGCGCAGGGGTTCATTCGCGACTATCAGAAGCTCTACGGCCAGACGGTGGGCACCTACAGCGTGCAGGCTTTCGATGCCGCCAACCTCCTGATCGCGGCCATCGGCAGGTCGATCGACGATGCCGGCGGGCAACGGCCGACGCGGGCACAGGTGCTCCAAGAGGTCGGCCGGACGGCGGCCTATAGCGGCGCGATGGGTGTGATGAGTTTCGATGCGCGGGGCGACACCAGCCTCATGGTGGTCTCCGCCTACCAGTGGATGGCCGACACGGAGCCCACCGGCAGGTTCGCCGCGCAGATCACCGTGAGCTGATTAGCCGATCGGGCGACCGGTTACCAGCGCAAGCGCGATCAGGTAGACACAGATCACCGCGAACAGGCCGTACTCGAACATGATCCGGCGGCTCAACGAGTCGTCGAGCGCGTGGACAGTCAACCCCTGCCAGGCGTACCAGGCGAAGGCGAGGATGACGGCAACGTACTGGCTGCCCTGGTTGAGATAGGTCACCATCCCGAAGGCGCCGAAGGTCACGGTGCCGGCGGTGAGAAAGGCCGAAAGCAGGGCGAGGCCTTCTCGCTTGGTGGCGAACCGGAAGCTGCGGTAACCGCTCAGGAGCGCGACGACGAAGACCGCGCTGAACTTGATGACATTCGGCAGGTCGTTCGACTGGAGGATCAGGAAGAAGAGCGCAAGCAGCGCGCAAAACGTGGTCGCGTCCCGTAGGAAGCGATGCAGCGGACGTTCGCGGCCCATCCCGCGCGAGAGGTCAACGAAGCAGCTGGCAAAGATAAAGGCGCCCATGGTCAGCATCGCCAGCGCGTGCACGCGATAGTCGGGCGCCAGGATCGAGAAGGCGGACGCGGCGATGATGATCAGCACCGGCGAGATGTAGTGATCGAGGCTCAGCCACCCGGGCGTGCGGTTTCGGGCGTGAAGGAAGACGAGACCGAGGGTCGTCAGGGCGGCGAGTCCTGCCGTTGCCTGCCAGACCTGGGTGGGGGACAGAAGTTCGGACTTGAAGCTGAGGCCGATCGCAACCGCCCAGGCCGAGAGCAATCCGAGGTAGCGGGTGCCGAGCTGGACGGGGCGGGCGGCGATGCGTGACCGAGGTCGCGCCCGCAGTTGGCCTGGCGGAAGGGTTGCGGAAGAACTCGCCAGGGCTTCCGACATGGCGGCTAGTCTAGCAGGGAAACGTCCGTTTGGGGCTGGGGAAAGCCCTCACATTCAACCCCGAATTTGTATTCGAAAACAAATGTTCGACGTCGATCGCCGGTTCTGTGGAAACTGTGGAAAGATACGGCGCGATTCAGGCCGTACTCGTGCCCTGCCGGCCGTATTTGTCCTCCAGCCGGACGACATCGTCGATCTCCGGGGTTGAGACTTCGAAGAACTCGCATTCCTCGACGCCGATCATTCGGTGCTTGCGTCCCGGAATGACCCGCCGCGACATCCCGGGGGTCAGGCGGTGGGTTTCCATCTGGCCGGTGTCGTTTTCGAGCTGGAGGTCCATCGCGCCCTTGATCACGAGCAGCGTTTCGTCTTTCTGCCGGTGATACTGCAGACTGAGCATCTCCCCGGTGTTGATGTGGATCACCTTGCCCAGGTATTTGTCGGTGACGGCGAAACGATTCTCCCAGCCCCAGGGCTTCTTGACGATCTCAGACAAGCTGGCGCAGTCCCAACCGTTCTTCGAGCGCGGCCAGCAACTGTTCGACCCGCTCCTTCGAGCCAGCCTCGCTGTATACCCGAATCAGCGGCTCCGTGCCGGAAAAGCGCACCAGCACCCAGCTGCCGTCCTCCAGGTAGTACTTGAAGCCGTCATCGGTCCGCGAGCGCACCACGCGCCCGCCCGCGATCTCCGTCGGAGGCTCCTTCTCCAGCCGGCCATAGAGCTCCGTGCGCCGCGCCGCGTACTCCTGGCGGTCCAGGTGCAGGTCATGACGCGCGTAGAAATGCGGCCCCACCAGCTCGGTCAAACGCTCCATGATCTTCGAGAGCGGCTGCCCGTACTTGACGATCATGTCGGCAAAGGAGATACCGGAGAGGACCCCATCGCGTTCGGGAATGTGGCCGCGGAAGGCGAAGCCGCCGCTTTCCTCGCCGCCAAGCATGGCGTTGGTCTCGGCCATTTTTGGCCCGATGTACTTGAAGCCGACCTTGAGCTCGTGCACTTTCACCCCGAAACGCTCCCCGAGCTTGTCGACCATCGAGGTCGAGGTCAGCGAGCGGACGACGTCACCCTTCTGCCCCCGCTTCTCGACCAGGTACATCATCAGTAGCGCCATCACCTGCAGCTGATTGATGAAGGTGCCGCGCTCGTCGATGATGCCCACCCGGTCGGCGTCGCCGTCGTTCGCAATGCAGAGGTCGAACCCACCGTTGCGCATCCGTTCCATCGCCTCCGGCATCCATTGGGCGATGGGCTCCGGGTGCATGCCCCCAAAGCCCGGGTTTCGCTCGCCATGGATCTCCTCAACGGTCGTCTTGCCGCCGGAGAGCAGCGCCCGCACGTAGCCCTGGCTGGCGCCGTACATGGGTTCATGGAGAATCTTGAGCCCCGCAGCCTTGATGACGCCCAGGTCCACCAGACGATTGATCTGCGCGGCATACGCCGGTTGCGGGTCGAACACCTCGATCTTCCCCTCGCGCTGCGCATCGTCGAAGCGAACCTGTTTCACGCGCCCGCCGCGCTGGACCCGCTGGATCTCTTGCTCCAGCCGGGCGGTTACCTCAGGGGAGGCCGAGCCCGCGTACTCCGGCTTGTATTTCAGCCCGCTGAAGTAGTACGGATTGTGGCTGGCGGTGATCACGAGACCGCCGCTCGCCTTCTTGTCGAGGATGGCATAGGTCGCCACCTGGGTCGGCGCCGGGGCGTTGATGATGAACACCTTGACCCCGTTGGCGGCCAGCACCTGGGCCACCTCCCGGGCGAAGATGTCCGACGCGAAGCGCGTGTCGTAGCCAACGATCGCGGACGGGTTCGGCCGGCTGGTCAGGTACTGGGCAATCCCCTGGGTCGCGATGCGAACCGACTCATAGGTGAAGTCGTCGGCGATGATGCCGCGCCAGCCGTCGGTGCCGAAGGTAATTTCGACGTTCGCCACGGTTGTCCCTATCGTACTGGGCTACGGAGCACGTCGGCCGGTCGTACGCCGAGGGCGGTGAGGTCCGACTCCAGCATTTCGCGGATCATCTGCTCGAAGCTGATCTTTGGCCGCCAGCCGAGCCGGGCGCGAGCTTTGCTCGGGTCGCCACACAGGTCCGGGACTTCGGCAGGACGGAAGTAGGCGCGATCGACCTCCACGTACTTCTCCCAGTCGAGCCCGGCCAGCCCAAAGGCCAACTCCGCCAGCTGGCGGATGCTCCACTGGATGCCAGTGGCGATGACATAGTCGTCGGGCTTGTCCTGTTGCAGCATCATCCACATCGCCTCGACGTAGTCACGGGCGTGGCCCCAGTCGCGTTTGGATTCGAGGTTACCGAGGCGGAGCTTGGTCGAACGCTTGGCGACGATGGCCGCCACTCCGCGCGTCACCTTGCGCGTGACGAAGTTCTCGCCGCGCCGGGGCGATTCGTGATTGAAGAGGATGCCGTTGCAGGCGAACATGCCGTAGGCCTCGCGGTAGTTGACGGTCATCCAGTGCGCATACAGCTTGGCGACGCCGTACGGGCTGCGCGGGTAAAACGGCGTCTGCTCGTTCTGCGGCGGCGGCGTCAGGCCGAACATTTCCGACGTGGATGCCTGGTAAAAACGCGTCGGACGTCCGGTGGCACGAATCGCTTCCAGCAACCGGGTCGTGCCCAGCCCGTCGGTGTTGCCTGTGTACTCCGGCTGGTCGAATGAAATGTGGACCTGGCTCTGGGCGGCGAGGTTGTAGATCTCGTCGGGCTGCACCGTCATGACGAGCCGGTTGAGGCCGCCCGAATCGGTCATGTCGCCATAGTTGAGGGTGAAGCGGGCTCCCTCGAGGTGCGACGGGTGCGCATGTTCGAGGTGATCGATCCGGCTGCGGTTCATGCTCGACGACCGGCGCACCACACCGTGCACCTCGTATCCCTTCTCCAGTAACAACTCGGCGAGGTATGACCCGTCCTGGCCGGTGATGCCAGTGATCAGCGCACGTTTTGCCACGGCCACAGTGTACTGACGGTCACAGGTATTCGGTCTTGCCCATCTGCTTGAGGCGTTCCACGATCAATTTCACGTCCTGGGACCGTGCCTTGGGACAAATCAGGATGGCGTCCTCGGTCTCGATCACGACCATGTCCTCCAGGCCGACCGCGGCTACCAGCTTCTTGGGCGAGTGGATCATGCAGTTCTTCGAGTCGATCAGGACAGAGTCGCCCTCGACGAAGTTGCCCGCCTGGTCCTGCTGCAGGATGTCGTGGAGGTCGGCCCATGATCCGAGGTCGTGCCACTCGAAGGTTGCGCCGACCACCAGGAGGTTGTGGGTCCGTTCCAGCACGGCGTAATCGATCGCCTCCGTTGGCAGGGTCAGGTACGCGGCGTCGGCCTCCCCCAGCCGGCCCGCCGCTCGCGACCGCTTCACCCGCTCGAGCCCCGCATAGAGCTCGGGGGCGTGCGCGGCCATCTCGCTGAAGAGCACCTCCACCGGCCAGCTGAAGAGCCCAAGGTTCCAGAGGTACCCTCCACTCTTGACGTATCGCTCGGCGGTCTTGAGATCCGGTTTCTCGACGAAGGCCTTGACCCGGAAGACCGGCGCCCCGTGATCGCCGTCGACCCGCGGACCAGTTTGGATGTAGCCGAAGGCGGTCGAGGCATAGGGTGGAGTCAACCCGACGGTGACGAGCGAGCGCTTCTCCTCGGCCCATCGCGCTTCCGCCTCGAGCGTTTTCAAGTAGGCATCTTCGTCGTGCCCAAGGTAGTGATCGGCATGGACCGAGAGCATGGTCGCCCTCGGGTCGCGCTCGGCGATAGCCAGCGCGGCTAGGCCCAGCGCCGAGGCGGTCCCGCGTCGCGCCGGCTCGATGATGAAGTGCTCGTCCTCGAGCTCGGGCAGCTGCTCGCGGATGCTCTCGACCTGCGATCGTTCGGTCACGACGTACACATCGTCGGTCACCCGGCGGACGCGCTCGAAGGTCGACTGCAGCAGCGAGAGGCGGCCGGCGAGGGCGAGCAGGTGCTTCGGCGACTTCTCGCGAGAGCGCGGCCACAGCCGCGTCCCGCTCCCGCCCGCGAGGATGACGACGTGCCGGCCCATCAGGCGGCGCGTCGCTCGCAAGCGCGCCAGTACTCGAGCGTGTCGCGCAGGGTGCGATCCAGCGAGATCTGTGGCTGCCAGCCGGTGAGCCGCCGGAAGCGGAGCGAGTCGCAGAGATAGACGTCGGCCTCGACCGCGTGCTTGCGGCTGGGGTCTACTTCAAGCTTGATCCTCGTCCGCGTCATCGTCAGGAGGCGGGTGACCAGGTCGCGCAGGCGCGGCGCGGTTCCTGAGCCGATGTTGTAAACCTCGCCCGGCGTGCCCTTCTCGGCCGCCAGCAGGTAACCGCGGACGATGTCGCGCACGTCCGTGAAATCGCGTCGGGCATCGAGGTTGCCGACTTTCAGGACCGGCGGTTGCGCGCCCAGTTCGATCCTGGCGATCTGCTGAGCGAAGCTGGCGATCGCGAAGTGCGGGGCTTGCCGAGGTCCCGCATGGTTGAACGGCCGCAGCCGGATCGTCGGCAAGCCATGGCTGAGGTGATATTGCAGTGCCAGCAGGTCCTGCGTGACCTTGCTCACCCCGTAGGGGGTGACCGGCTGCAACGGCGTGGCTTCATTGAGCCGGCGAGCCCGGCCGGGCGGCCGCCCGTACTCATCGCTGGAGCCGACGACGATCACCCGCGGCATGGGATCGAGCTGCACCACCGCCGCCAGCAGGTTGGCCTCGAGGCCGGCGTTGGTCGCAATCGTTCCCGCTGGATCTTGCCAGGACGCCGCCGGGCTGCTCAACGCGGCCAGGTGGAACACCCACTGCGGTTTGATCGCGCGCACCAGCTCGTCCACGCGGGTGCGCTCGAGGAGGTCGACCTGGTGCGTCGTCACTGCCGGCGCCAGCTCCGCCCTTGCATCCGGCTGGGCGCGACGAATGGTCCCATGGACGGTGTGGCGGCGGCGAATCAGGAGGTCGGAGAGATGACTGCCCGCGAAGCCGTCGATTCCCGTGACAAGGACGGTCTTAGCCGTCCTGCGACTCCACCACCTGGAGCCGCTGGACCCCCGCCTCGGCGGCCAGTAGGTCCGCCTTGTCGGTTCGCTCCCACGGCAGGTCGAGGTCGGCGCGGCCGAAGTGCCCGTAGGCGGCTGTCTGCTTGTAGATGGGACGGCGCAGCTCCAGCTGGCGGATGATCTCCAGCGGGCTGAGGTCGAAATGCTTCTGCACGAGCCCCTCGATTTTCGCGACCGGCACCCGCTCGGTGCCGAAGGTCTCGACGAACACCGAGACCGGCTTGCGCACGCCGATGGCATAGGCGACCTGGATCTCACAGTGGCTGGCAAGGCCGGCGGCCACGATGTTCTTCGCCACGTAGCGAGCCGCGTATGCACCCGACCGGTCCACCTTCGAGGGATCCTTGCCGCTAAAGCACCCGCCCCCGTGCCGGGCATAACCGCCGTAGCTGTCGACGATGATCTTCCGGCCGGTGACTCCCGCGTCCGCGCGCGGCCCGCCCAGCACGAAGCGGCCGGTCGGATTCACGTGGATGGTCGACCGCTGGTCGAGCATCTTCGCCGGAATGACCTGTTCGAGGACGAGCTCCTGCAGGTCCTCGCGGATCCGTTCCAGGCTGACATCCTCCGTGTGCTGCGCCGAGAGCACCACGGTGTCGATCCGCTGCGGGCGGCCGTCAACGTATTCGATGGTGACCTGGGTCTTGCCGTCCGGCCCCAGGTAGGGCAGCGTCTTGTCTTTCCGCACCCGGGCGAGCTGGCGCGCCAGCATGTGAGCGAGCTGGATCGGCATCGGCATCAGCTCCGGCGTTTCGTCGCAGGCAAAGCCGAACATCATCCCCTGGTCGCCGGCCCCGCCGGTGTCGACGCCCTGGGCGATGTCCGGTGACTGCTTCTGGATCGACACGATCACGCCGCAGGTTTCGGCATCGAAGCCGAAGCCCGGGTGATCGTAGCCGGCCTGCTCGATGGTGTCGCGAATGACATCCCGCATCTCGACGTAGGTGTCGGTCGTGATCTCGCCGATGACGAACGCCAGCCCGGTGGTGACCGCGGTCTCGCAGGCCACGCGACCTAAGGGGTCCTTGGTCATGATGGCGTCGAGGATCGCGTCCGAGATCTGGTCCGCGATCTTGTCGGGGTGGCCTTCGGTAACTGACTCCGAGGTAAAGAGGTGGTTTCGCCGGTTCATCGGGTGCCCGACTCCCAACCGCCCAGATACTGCGCTTGTTCGGCGGTCAACGAGTCGATGGCGATGTGCATCGCCGCCAATTTTAGCCGAGCAATCTCGCGATCGATGTCGTCCGGGACCGGATAGACCTTTGGCTGCAGCTCGCGCGCGTGGGAGACGAGGTACTCAGCGCTGAGCGCCTGGTTGGCAAAACTCATGTCCATGACGGCCGCCGGGTGTCCCTCCGCCGCCGCCAGGTTGACCAGCCGGCCCTCGCCGAGCACGAAGAGCTTGCGGCCGTCGCGTAGCCGGTACTCCTCGAGGGAAGGCCGGATGCTGCGCACGCTCTCCGCCATGCCGTCGAGGGCGCTCAAGTTGATCTCGTCGTTGAAGTGCCCGGAGTTGGCGAGAATCGCGCCGTCCTTCATCGCCTTGAGATGGGGCTCATCGACCACGTTGATGTCGCCCGTGACGGTGACGAAAAGGTCGCCCTCTTTGGCCGCGTCCTTCATCGGCATGACCCGGTAGCCGTCCATGACGGCCTCCAGCGCGCGCACCGGCTCGACCTCGGTGACGATGACGTGCGCGCCCATGCCGCGCGCGCGCATCGCCAGGCCGCGACCGCACCAGCCGTAGCCGGCGATGACGAAGACCTTGCCGGCGAGCAGGACGTTGGTCGCCCGAATGATGCCGTCGATCGTGCTCTGACCGGTGCCGTACCGGTTGTCGAAGAAATGCTTGGTCATGGCCTCGTTGACGGCCACGATCGGATAGCGCAGCACCTTCTGCGCCGCCATGCTCTTGAGCCGGATCACGCCGGTAGTGGTCTCCTCGGTCCCGCCGATGACATCGCCGATCAGGTCGGTGCGGTCCTTGTGCAGGGCGGCGACCAGGTCGGCGCCGTCATCCATCGTCATCGTCGGCCGGTGATCCAGCGCCGAGGCGATGTGACGGTAGTAGGTCTCGTTGTCCTCGCCCTTGATGGCAAAGACGCTAATCCCGTGGTGTGCGACCAGCGAGGCCGCCGCGGCGTCGGTGGTCGACAGCGGATTGGAGGCACACAGCACGAGGTCGGCGCCGCCCGCCTTCAGGGTGATGGCGAGGTTGGCGGTTTCCGTGGTGACGTGCAGGCAAGCGGACAGCCGCTGGCCCTTGAGCGGCTGCTCGCGTTTGAACCGTTCGCGGATCGTCTGGAGGACGGGCATCTCCTGGGCGGCCCACTCGATCATGCGCCGGCCGTCGTCGGCGAGTTTCAGGTCCTTGATGTCGTGGCGCTGCGCAGGAATGGTCGCCACTGTTAGTGCGCCGGTGATCCGTTGAGAGAAATCATGTCCACAAGCGTACTCAACCGCCCCTCAATCTCGCGCAGGTCCGCCTTGACGATGCGCCGGACGCTGAAGTCTTCGACCGCGAGTGAGCCCAGCACGCTGCCGTACAACATCCCGCGCCGGAGCACGTCCTGCGCGTCACCGGAGCGCGCGATCGCCCCCATCAACCCGCCGGCAAAGGCATCGCCGGCCCCAGTCGGATCGCGCACCGTCTCCAGCGGATGAGCGGGCGCCAGAAAGACGCGGTCCTTGGTGAAGAGCAGCGAACCGTTCTCGCCGCGCTTGATGATCACCGCGCGCGGCCCGTAGGACATGACGGCGCGCGCCGCCGATGGCAGAAACCGCTCGCCCGAGAACTGCACCGCCTCCTCATCATTCATCAGGACGCAGTCGACCCGGCGGAAAAGCCGCTCGAGCCCGGGCCGGGCGGTATCGAGCCAGAGCTTCATGGTGTCGCAGGCAATGAATTCGGCGTCCGGCACCTGCTCCAGTACCTCGAGCTGCAGCTCGGGTTGGATGTTGGCGAGGAAGACGACCTTCGAGTCGCCGTAGGCAGGCGGCAGCGTCGGATGGAAGTCGGCGAAGACGTTGAGCTGGGTCTCCAGGGTCTCGCGGTTCTCGAGCCGGACGCCAGTGTAGCGGGCGGTCCAGCGGAAGGTCTTCCCAGGCCGCACCTGCATCCCGGTTAAGTCAATGTGACGGGATTCCAGGAGCTGCCGGTGCTCCGGCGGAAAGTCCTCGCCGACAACGGCCACCAGGCGGATCGGGGCGAACATTGCCGCCGAGAGGCAGAAATAGCTGGCCGCGCCGCCCAGGATCTCGCTGGCCGATTCGGTCGGGGTGTGCACCGCGTCGAGCGCGACCGAACCGACGACGAGGATTGGCCTGGCGCTACGTTCCATCTAGAGCTTCAGGTGGGAGACGACGTTGTACTCGGAGAGGTTGGCGGCTCCGTTGAGAAATTTCAGCTCGATGAGGAAGCTGATGCCGGCCACCCGTCCGCCCAGCTGCTGAACCAGGTGCGCCGTGGTGCGGGCCGTTCCGCCGGTCGCCAGCAGGTCATCGACGATTACCACGGACTGCCCGGGCTTGATGGCATCCTTGTGGATCTCCAGGACGGCCGAACCGTACTCGAGCGCATAGGCTTCCGAGAGCTTCTGGCTGGGAAGCTTGCCTTCTTTGCGGACGGGAATGAAACCGGCATGCAGCAGGTAGGCCAGCGCGCCACCGAAGATGAAACCGCGCGACTCGACCCCTACCACCAGTTCGACGGCCTTGCCCCGGTAGGTCTCCGCCATGAGGTCAACCGCTTGGCGGAAGGCGGCGGCATCCTGGAGCAAGGTCGTGATGTCTTTGAAGAGGATGCCCTCTTTGGGGAAATTGGGCACGTCGCGGATCTTCTCCGCCAGCGCGCGCACAATAGCGCCATCGTCCGGCACGCGAGTAGTTTAGGGTCCGCGCTTATTTTCGAAGCGCTGGCGCGGGCCGGATGTAGTCCTTGAACCTCGGCCTCGAGGGACCGGACGGAACGGGTGCAGGCGGCGCCGGCGTCACGACGGGTGCGCCCGGCCAGGGGCCGCCGACGAGCCCGGCAAAGGCTGCCAGCGAGGTCCAGCCGCTGACGCGCTGCCGGTGGAGCCACCAGAGCTCGCCCGGCTCATGCCAGGTTCCCGGCATGGTCGAGGCGGCCGATTCGAAGCCCATGGCCCGGGCTCGGTCGGCAAGGTACGGACTGAAGCTGCCATACGGATAGGCGAACTCGATGACCGGGTGCCCCACCATCTGCTGCAGGGCCTGCTTGCTTTGCGACATCTCGGCCAGCGCGCGCCAGGTTGGAACCGCGGTCAACGAGACATGGTTCATGGTGTGGGCGCCGATCGTGAAGCCCAGGCGGTCGGCCGCAATGACCTGGGACCACGTCATGAAGGAGCCCCTGCCAATCAGGTTCGGGACGACATAGTCGGTCGCGGTGAACCCATAACGGCGCATCTCGGGCACCGCCGTGGTGTAGAAGTCCGCATAGCCGTCGTCAAAGGTCAGCACGACCGGCCGAGGCGGAAGCGCCAGGTGCCTCCGGATGGCGGCGACCGCCTGCGAGAGCGGGATCGCGTTGAAGTGGTTGCGGGCAAGGTAGTCCATCTGCGCATGGAACTCAGCCGGCGTCACCGAGAGCGCGAACCCGGTCCGATCGCGCGGATCCGGATTGACCCGAATGTAGTGGTACATGAGCACTGGGACGTTGGTATAGGACGTCGAGGCGGCCGAGGCCGCTTGGGGGAGCAGTCCAAGGAGTAGCGGCAGCACGAGCAGGCCCAGCAAAGGACGTTTTGGGCGAGGGATCCGAACCATAGCTTCTGTAATACGCCCAGCCCGTTACGAAGTTCCAGAAGGAAGGGCAACGAGCCGGCTCACGACCAACCCGCCCCGGCGCAGGACTGTGAGCGGACGCCGCGAATAATGGCCCGCTCGTCTGCGTTCAGCGCTGCCGCGGCACGCGACCAGGATATGTGACGGGAACTTCTGACTCGTTTATGCGTTATTTAGTCAGTGGTGCGGCTCGTGGGTATTCGTGGCAGGTTGGCCACTCTCGGCCTCGGTCTGGTGGCCGGAGGCCTGGGTCTACTTGGCGCCAGCAGCGCCGGCCGTCCCCCGGCCATCGGCGGAATTACCTACGAGGTGGCGTCGGTGCTGATGTCGGAAAAGGTGGTCCCGTGTTTGCCTGCACGCTGATCCTGCAATCCCTTGCGCCGCAGTGCGGCGGGGGAATCCGAGTGAATGGCGCGGACATCGAACATATCCTCGGTGTGACGCGATATCAGAACGGTACGCTGCTGACTCCCGTGGTGCACCTCAAGGGTCATTGGGCAGGGCGTGTCCTGACGCTAACCGAGCTGCCCCAGAAGGCGACCACGGCGACGTCATTGCCGGACCCATGCACCCAGGCACCCGGCACGACTAGCGGTGGCGGCGTGCCGCCGCACCAACTTCAGGTGATCAACGATCAAGCCACACTGTTGGCGCACGGCATCGAGGTGATGGAGTCGATCACGTGCGGTGACACCCTCGGTCTCGGCGTTGTGGTGGCGGATGCGGCCACCGTTCGCTTCCTGCAAGCGCGCTACGGCAAGGTCAGCGTGACCGGCTTGCTTCGGCCGGTCTCTAGCGGCCCATAAGACCGGAGCGAAGGATCGACCATTCCTCCGGATTGAGCGCGCGCAGCGCGACCAGCGTCACGCCGTAGACAGCCGCCCCGAGGATGATGACGACGACCAGTGGCCAGGTTCGCATCGAGTAGACGACGATCCCCATAATGGCGGCGCTGGCAAGCACCCGTACGCCCCCGCCACCGATGGCGAGGGGGAGCCGATGCCGCCGAAGTAGCCACCACCCGCCCGCGAACAGAGCGACCTCGGTCAGGGTAGAGGCGGCCGCCGCGCCCAGGTAGCCGTAGGGCGGAATCAGCACCAGGTTGAGGACGACATTCACCGCCAGTGTGAAGAGAGCGAGCCGGGTGAAATCGACTTGCCGGTTGATGGCGGTGAGCGTGTAGATGAAGGCGTTGTTCACGAAAAGCAGCACGACAGAGGGCGCCAAAATGCGCAGGGCCGGAATCGATTGCTCGAACCCCCGGGTGAAGTGCACGATCGAGTCGGCCATGACCCCCAGGCCAACCGCCAGTGGCAGGCCCAGGATGGCGAGCACCTTGAATGACTTCTCGTAGGCAAACGCCAATCGGCGGCGGTCGCTCGCCGCGAGCTGCGACAGCGCGGGAAAGACCACCCCCATCGCGGACTGGGGCACCCAGGCGACGGCGTCGATGTACTTGTTCGCAGCCGAATACCAGCCGACCATCTGGAAATTTTTGAAGAGCTGGAGGAGCACGATGTCGAGTTGCGCATAGACGGTCGTGATGGTGAAGCCGAGGGCGAGCGGTAGCCCGGCCATCAGCAGTCGACGGACGAACACCGGCTCGAGCCGTACGGCGACCGGCTCATGCCACCGCCATCGCAAGACGGTGAACGCAAAGAGACAGGTAAACAAGTAGCTGATCGTGTAAACCCACAAAAAGACGTCCCAGGTGGCGCGCCGATTGATGGCGACGATAGTCAGGGCGAGCAGCACGATCGCCTCGACAACGATCGCGATCGCCTCGTAACCCAGCCGACCCCGAATGTAGAAGACCGCGCGCAGTAGGCTGGAGTAACTGGTCGTCAGCAAGAGGGCGAAGGCGGCCAGGGTATACGGAAACAGCGCCGGGCTCAGCAGGCGCAAGGCCACCGCAAGGATGAGGAGCGCCACCAGTGAGAGTAGGAGGCGGGCGCTCAAGAGGTTCGCCAGGTAATGCGCAAAGGCGCTGCGGTCTCGCGACGCGTCCCGAATGAATACGGTTTGCAGCCCGAGGTCGGCGACGACCCCGACCAGCGTGACGTAGACGATCATGGTGGCGAACCGGCCATAGTTGTCGGCACCCAGATGGCTCCAGAGCAACACGACGACCACGAAGACCGCCAGTTTTGCCAGTGCCCGCGCTCCGACCACGAGCACGCTGTTGCGGAGAGTGCGGGAGGCGAGCCGCTCGGCCACGGCGCGGATTCTAGTTGAGTTTCGCCGGCAATTCGCGACCAGCGCCCCGGCCGGAACTTTTCGGGCGATCCTTCCGTCTAATCGGTGGGATGTTTGCTCGCGCCCTGATCGCCTGCCTGCTGGCTGCGGTTCTGGCTGGATGCGGGGCCGGCCCGTCGTTGTTCGGCCCATCCACCGGGACCGTCACGGGTCACGTCCAGCTCCGGGCGTGTGGAGGCGC
>DATBYU010000037.1:0-3640 GCA_036513555.1 Candidatus Dormiibacterota bacterium
AGCCCTTCTTCCAGATGGCGGTACGTGTTCTCGATGACGACCACGGCATCGTCGACGACGAAGCCGGTCGCGATCGTCAGAGCCATCAACGAGAGATTATCGAGGCTGTAGCCCAGCTCATAGAGCACCGCGAAGGTGCCGATCAGCGATAGCGGCACGGCAATCCCGGGAATGACGGTGGCCCAAAAATTGCGCAGGAAAAGAAATATGACCATCACCACCAGCGCAACCGAGAGCACCAGCGTGAACTGCACATCGCTGACCGAAGCACGAATGGTGGCGGTACGGTCCGAAACGACGCTGATTTTGATGTCCGACGGAATCGAGGCGTGCAGGACGGGGAGCATCTTCTGGATGCGGTCAACGGTCTGGACGACATTGGCCCCGGGCGACCGCTGGATCGGCACTATGATGGCTTGCGTTCCGTTGAACCAGCCGCGGAGCAGGTTGTTTTCCGGCCCGTCGATCGCCCTGCCGATGTCCTTGACCCGCACCGGCGAGCCGTTGCGGTAGGCAATGATCAAATCACCGTAACCGCCGGGGTTGAGCAGCTGATCGTTGGTGTTGAGCGTGTAGCTCTGGCGTGGGCTGTTGAGGGTGCCTTTCGGCAGGTCGACATTCGCCTGGCTGATGACGCTGCGGACATCCTCGAGGCTGATGCCGCGTGAGGCCAGCGCCTGCGGATCGACTTCAACGCGCACGGCCGCCTTCTGCTGCCCGCCGATGCCGACCAGGCCCACCCCGGAGATCTGAGAGATCTTCTGCATCAGAATGTTCTCGGTATAGGCATCCACGACAGTGATCGGCAGGGTGTCCGAGGTCATTGCGAGAACCAGGATCGGCGTGTCGGCCGGATTCACTTTTCGGATCGACGGCGGATAGGGCATGGCGGGGGGTAAATACGCGCTTGCCGAGTTTATCGCGCCGAGCGTATCGGAGACGCATCCATCGATGCCACGGCTGAGGTCGAACTGCAGCGTGATCTGGACGTAGCCGAGCGCGCTCGAGGAGGTCATCTGGGTCAGACCCGGGATCTGGCCGAATTGGGTCTCGAGCGGCGTTGCCACCGAGGACGCCATCGTTTGCGGGTCGGCGCCCGGCAGCTGCGCCGTGACCTGAAGCGTGGGGAAGTTCACGTTCGGCAGCGATGCCACGGGAAGCAGCGGATACGACACAAGCCCGCCCAGGAGCAGGCCCACCATCAAGAGCGAGGTGGCGATCGGACGAGCGATGAAAGGGGAGGAAATATTCATGGGATCGGCGTCTGCTGTGCGCTCTGCGCCGCGGCCTGTTCGGCTGCTTGGCCGGTCAGGATGGTGACACGCGCGCCGGGTTGCAGCTTGTATTGTCCATCGACGACGACTTTCTCGTTCGCCGTCAGCCCCGAATCGATCAGAGCTTGGCCGCCGCTCACCTCCGCGACCTTGACCGGTCGCGCTTCGACCTTGCTGTCAGAGCCGATCACATACACGTAGGCGCCCTGCGGACCCTGCTGCACCGCCGGCGCCGATACCGTCAAGCCATTGTGACGAGTATCAATCAGCAGCCATACGTTGATGAGCTCTCCGGGCCAGAGCCGATGCGCCGGGTTGGGAAAGTCGGCTCTGAATCGTACGCTGCCCGTGGTCTGGAGGATCTCGTTGTCGATGAAATCGAGCTTGCCTTCGTCGAGCTTGATCGTGTCGTCCTGATTGTAGGCCTCGACCGTGAGCGGGCCTTTCGCCAGCTGCACCTGAATCTGCGCCAGTTCCGTCTCCGGCAAGGTGAAGATCACCGAGATCGGTTGGAGTTGGGTGACCACGACCAGCCCATTGGGGTCGGTAGGATGGATGATGTTGCCGATATCGATCTGACGAATGCCGGTGACCCCGTCGATCGGCGACGTCAGTCGCGTATAGCTCAGCTGTGTCTGCGCGGCCTCGATGAGCGCCTCGTCGCCCTTGATCGCGGCCTGCAACTGCCCCACCTGTGCCTGCTGCGTTTCGACCAGCTGCGGCGTCGCCCAGCCCTGATTGCCCAAGGTGGAGTAGCGCTTGAGATTGGCCTGCGCATTCGCGAGCTGCGCCTGATCGCGATCACGCGTGGCGGTCACCTGGTCGAGCTGGGCCTGGTACGGTCGCGGATCGATCTGCGCGAGCAGGTCTCCGGTATGTACGGCCTGCCCTTGGGTGAAGTTGATGCTGACGATCTGTCCCTGGATCTGGCTGCGTACCACGACGGTGTTATAGGCGATCACGGTACCGACGCCGCGCAAATAGATGGGCACGTCGTGCTGGGCGACCGTTCCGGCCACAATCGGCACCGCGGGTGGCGGCGTGCTTGCAGCAGCACTCGGCGCCGCCGGCCGTTCGAACGGGAATTTATGAGTGACGGCGAGACCACCGCCGATCGCCAGGACGGTGATCAGCAAAGCGGAGGAAATGACAATCTTGCGTCGCATCTGCGTCCAGCCCTGTGTTTGAGATGCCGTTCAGCAGGAGCCGGAAGACGTTGACATTCCGGTCGTGGGGCATGGGGTCGTGCTCCCAAATGTCGAAACGGGCGCCGACGGATTAGGGGTCGGAATGGCCGGTGGGGGACTGAGGCCTCCGACTCCCAGCCCGGTCGAGCCCATCGGAATTCCGCCCCGGCCGGTGGGTGACGTGGATCCCATCCCGGTGGGCGACGAGGCCGACGAGGCGGGGCCGCCGGCAGGACCCGCAGCAATGCCCGCGCACGTGCCCGAGGCCGTTCCTGCAAGGCTGCCACCGTCGAAGAGCGAGCCGGACGCGGGGCTCGAAGCCCCCGTACTTGATCCACCGCTCAAGTTGCCGGCGGTTGAATTGATGCCGGCACACGTCGCGGTGCTGCTCGTTGTTGGAGGACTGACCGGCGATGTTCCAGAGGTCGTCGGGCTCACGCCAACCGATCCCAATTCCGTGGTGCCGAGCGGAATTCCGGTGGGCGGGACCGGGGCAGCCGGTCCGGTGCCGAGGGGGGATGTCATGCCGAGCGGCGAAGTCGTGCCGAGCGGCGAGGGCCCGGTTCCGCCGACTTGGGCCGATGCAAACCCGCAGGTTAAGAGGTACGCCGCCGTTGTGGCCATCAGGACGCGTGTCATGCCAATCTCCTTCAGTGCCATGGTGGCCCTAACTGAGGCTGCGATGATATGCGGTCGGGGTCAGGCCGATCGCCTTGCGAAAGGCCGTGCTGAATGAGCTCGTGTCGCTGAAGCCGAGCCTTAATCCGATTTCGGTCACAGAAGGTGTGGGCTCGCCCAAAAGCATCTTGGCCTGCTCGATGCGGCGAGCATTGTGATAACGATGCGGCGGCATGCCAAAGGACTGCTTGAACGCTCGGCAGAAATAATAGGGACTCAAACGAACGAGTCGCGCGAGGGTCTTGAGCGGGATCTGCTCGGCGAGGTGCTCCTCGATATAGGCGGTGACGATCCGCTGCTGCCAGCCGGCGAGACCGCCGCGCGCGGGAGCAGATTCGATCCGGCTTCCGCCCGCATTGACGCGCATCAGCTCGTGCGCCAGCACGATACCAAGAGCTTCGAAATAGAGCCGATTGTTAGGGCCCGCGCTCTCGAGCAGCTTCACCAGCTTGAGCGCAGTATCCCAGAGCGTGGCATCCTCAAAGAACAACCGTGGCTTCA
>DATBYU010000038.1:0-27087 GCA_036513555.1 Candidatus Dormiibacterota bacterium
GCATGCGACCATGGAGCGTTGGGCGGATCAGTTCGGGCTCAGTGAGGGCCGCTTCCAGATCCTGGTGCGCCTGAAGCACCAGCCCACCGGCCGTTTCGCCATGGGCGAGCTGGCCGAGATGCTGGACGTCTCCCCTCGGACAGTGACCGGTCTCGTTGACAACCTGGAGCGCGCCGGCCTGGTCAAGCGTGTGGATGATCCGAACGATCGCCGCTCCGTCTACGCCGAGCTCACGGAACAGGGCCGCGCCCGCATCGATGCGCTGTGGCGGGAGACCGCCGGTGCCCAGGTCGCGTTGACGCAAGGCCTCAGCGAAGCCGAACTGATTCAACTGCGCCATCTGTGTCTGCGTCTCATCCAGGCGATGAGCGTCGAGGAGGGAAACACCCATGCCACAAGCTGAGCTGACCACCCGGATCAAAGTCCTCGCGACCATCGGCGTGATGCTCGCGCTCTTGCTCGCCGCGCTCGACCAGACGATCGTCGGCACGGCGTTGCCGCGCATCGTCGCCGAGCTCAATGGTCTCGATCGCTACTCCTGGCTGATCACCGGATACCTCGTCGCCTCAACGGTGGTCGTCCCGATCGCCGGGAAGCTCGGGGACCTGTTCGGTCGCAAGCCGTTCCTGATCGCCGGGATGGTCGGCTTCGTCGCCGCCTCCGCGCTGTGCGGCGTCGCCCAGGACATGAACCAGCTGATCATCTTCCGGATCATCCAGGGCCTCTTCGGCGGGATGCTCTTCGCGTCGGCGTTCACCGTACTCGGCGACATCTACTCGCCGGCGGAACGGGCTCGAATCCAGGGCCTCTTTGGTGCGGTCTTCGGTCTGTCGTCGATCATCGGCCCCGTCGTCGGTGGCTTCCTGACGGACAACCTGGGCTGGCGCTGGGTCTTCTACGTCAACCTGCCGGTCGGCCTGCTCGGCGTGCTCGTCGTCACTGCCTTCCTGCCGTTCGTGCGCACCAAAGCCTCCTGGCGAGACATCGACTTCATCGGGTCGGCCGCGCTGGCGGCCGGTCTCATCCCGGTGCTGGTCGCGCTCTCGGTCGCCAAAGACCAGGGGTGGACCTCGTTCGAAGTCCTCGGCCTGCTCGGCTTCGGCCTGGCCATGCTGGTCGCCTTCTTCATCATCGAGCAGCGGGTCAAGGAACCGATCGTTCCCTTCAGGTTGTTCAAGAACCGAGCGTTTGCCGTCTCGATGATCGTTGGCTTCTTCGCCGCCCTCGGCATGTTCGGGATGATCATCTTTGTTCCGCTCGAGTTGCAGGGAGTGCTGGGCGCCAGTGTCACCAACTCGGGTCTGCTGCTCACCCCGATGATGCTCGGTCTGATCGTGGCCAGCGTTCTCTCGGGACAGCTGATCCCTCGGATCAAGCACTATCACTACCTGGGGACCATTGGCGTCGCGCTGATGATGGTCGGGATTTACTTGCTGGCGCAGACTACGACGTCGACCTCGCAGATGTCGATCACGATCGATATCGTCCTGGTCGGCCTCGGGCTCGGCGTCACGATGCCGCTCTACATCAATGCCGTGCAGAGTGCGCTACCGCAGCGATACCTCGGCGTCGGCACCAGCCAGATCCAGTTCTGGCGCAACGTGGGCGGGACCGTGAGCTCGGCCGTCCTCGGCAGCATCCTCGCGCAGCGGCTCCCGTCAGCCATCGCCTCCGAAATTGCCAAGCTCAACCTTCCTGCGGCATTTGTCAACGTCCTGGGCAAGTCCGCGGGCAACCCGAACCAGTTGCTCGATCCGGCGCAGATCGCCGCGACCAAGGCAAAGCTCCAGCCGCAACTGGCGCCCCTCTACGATCAAGCGATTCACGCCGTGCGTCAAGCGCTCGCGCTCACACTGCACGACCTGTTTCTGATTGCGATCGCGTTGTCGGCGATCGCGCTAGTCGCCTCGCTCTTCATGCCCGACGTGCCCCTGCGCTCTCGCCAGCCTCGACAAGCCGCCGGTGGTGAGATCCCCAGTCAGCCTGAGCCCGAGGCGGCGGTCGGCTAAGTCGTAGCGGCCCGCCTGATTGCCGGATCGTTCGCACGGGACGACTTCGGGAGTGGGAGAATGCAACCAGGGCTCGTTGCCGGAAGAGGAGGGCATGGGGATGACTCGCACACTCGCAATGCGCCGCCGGTGGTTGTCGGCGTTCGGGGGCTCGATCATCATCGCGGCGCTGTTTGCCTGGCTGCCGCTCGACGTGGCGGCTGCCGATCTTCGGTCGGGCAATGACGTCACCGTTGGTCCCAGCGAAACCGTTAACGACGATATCTACGCGGGGGCCGGGACGATCAGCATCAATGGGACCGTCAACGGCAGCGTCTTCGCTGGCGGCGGGACCATCACCGTCTCGGGAAACATTTCGCGGGACCTGGTCCTCGGCGGCGGCACCATCAACGTCACCGGTCGGGTGGGCGGCAGCATCATCGCGGGTGGTGGCAACCTGACGCTGAACGGGCCGGTCGCGCAAGACATCGTCGTCACCGGTGGCACGATCGACGTGGGCTCCGGCGCGACGATCGGCCGGGACCTGGTAGTGGCGGGTGGAATGGCGACCGTCTCGGCGCCGGTCGCCCGTCGGGTCCGGATGGCAGCGGGCAACCTGACGCTGCGAGGTCACGTCGGCGGCGACGTCCGTGGAAACGTCGACCATCTCAAACTCGACGGCGCCCAGATCGCTGGCAGCCTCGACTACACCAGCAACAACCAGGTCGAGCTGGTCAACGGCGCGAGTGTCGCCGGGACGACGACCCGGCACATTCCCACGGACCAAGGTGCGGCTCGAGTTGGCAACCGCTTCGTTGGCTGGCTGCAGTCGCTGATTGGCATCTTCGCCCTCGGCCTCCTGTTGATCTTCCTGCTGCCCGGCGTCGGTACCCGCGCGATCGATACCGAGCGAGCGCAGCCTTGGGCGAGCCTCGGCATCGGCGCCGCGATCTGCGTCATCACGCCGATCGTCGCGCTGATCCTGTTTATCGCGGGAATCTTCATCGGCACCTGGTGGTTGGGGCTCCTGCTGATCCCGCTATGGATCCTGGTTCTGGCCGTCGGTTACGTGGTATCCGGTTTCCTGGTGGGGCGGCTGATCTTTGCCCAAGTGGGTTGGGGTCACTACCACGACGCCCTCGCGCTGTTGGGCGGCCTCGTCGTGCTGACCGTGCTCGGTCTGCTTCCACTTTTCGGACCGCTCGTCTGGCTGGCCGCGCTCGTCTTCGGTACCGGCGCGCTGGCGCTGGCAGTAACCCGGCGCGCTACGATGCGGCCCGCAGCGCCCTAGGTTACTGGAGGACGTCGCGGCGCGCGGTCAGCACCATCGAGGCAACGAGAAAGACAGTCGCGTAGATGCCGATGACCATCAGCGTGTGAGTTGCGTCGACCTTGACCAGCGGTTCGGCGAAGGCCGCGCGCTGGCCCGGCAGCAGTAACGGCTGAAGGGCGTTGAGGTTCGGGCCAAGCAGGTAAGCCGTCGCGTCATTCCAAATGTGCTGGTTGGTCAAGCGGTTCAGCAGCGACATGATGATCGTGCCAAAGTTGTCGGCCGGGAAGAAGGCCAGCGCGGCGCCCAGGCCGAAGGCGAGCGAGCGGCCGACGACGGCCGCCGTGGTTCCTAGCAAGATATTGATCCCGATGCTGATCAGCGCCAGCACGACGTTCAGACCCAGGTCGTGCCACGCCGATGACTGGTTGGCGACCGGCGAGAAGCTGCCTTCCCAGCCGACGACCGTGGCATAGACGTAGACGGTCGCGGCCAGGGCGTAGACGAGCAGCAGCGCGAGGCCCGCGAGCGCCAGCGTCAGTAGCTTGGCGCTCAGCAGTTGAAGCCGGCCGGTCCCGCGGCCGAGCAGAACGCGGATCGTCCCCGCGCTGTATTCCATGGCAACCAGCCGTGCGGCAGCGATCAAGAGAAAGATTCCTGCTCCGGCATCAAAGATCGTCGTGAAGACATTCAGGCGCAAAACCAACCAGGGGTGTGGGTTGTCGTGGAGGCTTGCCCTGGCATTTGGCTCAGAGGCAAAGGCCCCGAGAACGACCAGGAACAACAGCACCGCAAGGCCCACCATGACCCAGGTGCCCCGCATGCGCGAGAGCTTCAGGATCTCCCCGCGGACCGCACCAAAGAAGCGAGGCTTCAATTCGCGAGCAGGACTTACGCGTTCGCGTTCGATCGCAGACACAGCCGTGCTCAATTCTCGGGCTCCGTCAGGCTCAGGAATATTTCTTCCAGATTTTGCTGCCGGGGTGCAACACTATCCGGCCAGTGGCCGGCCTGCGCCAGGAATCGAACCAGGTCGCGGCCTCGACCGGACGGCGATGCAGTGATGAGTGCCCCGTCGTCAATCCGGGCCTTGTTGCCCCATGGCTGCTGGCTGACCAGCGCCAGCGCCACCGTGGCGTTCTCGAGCCGGACCACGAATTCGCCGCTCGTATCGAGCAGGTCGCTGACGGCGGCAAGACGAATCAGCTCGCCATGATTGATGATCGCGACGCGATCGCAGATCTGCTGGACTTCCCCCAGCACATGGCTCGAGATAAAGACGGTCTTGCCCTGGCCGGCCAGTCGTCGCAGCAGATCACGCATCTCGACGATCCCCGCGGGGTCAAGGCCGTTGGCCGGCTCGTCGAGCATCAGTAGGTCCGGATCATGTAGAAGCGCCGTCGCGACGCCGAGGCGCTGCTTCATCCCCATGGAGTACGATCCGACCCGATCGCGCTGCCGTCCGGTCAGATCGACCAGCTCGAGGACCTCGTCCAGTCGGGTTCGGGCTACGCCCCCGAGGACCGAGGCGAATGCCCGGAGGTTGTCGCGTCCCGACATATACGAGTACAGCGCCGGCGATTCCACCATGGCTCCGACGCGCGGTAACACCTTGGCGCCATGGTGGGCGACGTCGCGGCCGAGCACCTCGACCCAGCCCGACGTGGGCCGGATCAGGCCGAGCGCCATCCGGATGGTGGTGGTCTTGCCGGCGCCGTTCGGTCCGAGGAACCCAAGGATCTCTCCGCCGACGACTTCGAGGTTGAGGTGCTTCACCGCGGAGCGGGTGCCGTACGTCTTGGACAGATCGTGCGTCGTCAGGACGGGCCCCCGCATCACCTCTCAAGCACCGCGGACGTTCGAAATATGACGAGCCGGGGCTGCCCGACGCCAGGCGACGATTCGGACCAGCCCGATCAGCAGCACGCTCCCAGCCGGCAGGGGCAGCAGCAGGCCGATCCAGGCATGCGTCATGAACGCTCGGCCGACGGCGTCGCCGAACGTGACGCCAAGGGTGAGCATCACCCCCGCCCAGATCGCCGCCGCGATGGCCGTGCTGAACCAGAAGGTGCGGTAACCCACGCCCAGGATGCCGCACGCTACCGCCATGGCCCAGCGCAAGCCGGGGACGTAGCGCGCGACCCCGATCGCGAGTGGTCCCCAGCGCGCCAACCAGGATTGTGCGCGGGCAAGTCGGGAGGGCGTCAGGTGCAGCGCCGTGCCGATGCGCCCGGTGGTCAGTCGTTGTCCGAACCGGCGTGAGGCCAGGAACAAATTCGTCGATCCCAGGACGATCAACGCCGTCAGGCCGAGCCAGGTCGCGAACAACGCCAACGGACTGTTACCAAGGCGCTGACCGAGGTAGCCGACGGAGACTTCCGATGGCACCGGCATGGGCAGGCCCGATTCTTCCAGGTAGATACCGGCAATGGCGATCTCGACACCGACCTGATGCTGGATGCGATTCTCAACGGTCACAACGCTAGTCGCGAGTTCAGAGTGCGTCAGCGTGACGATGGCGGCGGCGGCCAGCACGGCAAGTGCGAGGCCGAGGCCGATTCGTCGAAGTGCCAGAACGATCCATTCACCCTACTGCTCGAGAGCCGTCGTTGTGCCCGGCACGAATGGGCTGAAATGTGAGTGGGCAGCCGTGGGATCTCCTGGCGCGCCCTAGAATGTGGCTCGCGCCGGGATGACGAAATAGGTAGACGTTGGCGACTTAAAATCGCCTGCCCGTAAGGGCGTCAGGGTTCGAGTCCCTGTCCCGGCACCAGCCCTTAAGGCAAGTAGTATGGCCCTCATGATCGAGACGCTCGAGATCATCTTCGGGATCGTCGTCGTTTTCTACATCCTCAACGACGTCTTTCAGAGCGTCGTAGTTCCGCGGCCGACCCCCGCGCGGTATCGCCTCACGCGCTGGGTCGTCCGTCCCGGATGGCGCGCCTGGCGCGCGATGGCGCTGCGGACTCGCTCTACTGGGGAGAGGGAGCGAATGCTCGGCGTCTATGCCCCGCTCGTCGTGGTCGTGCTGCTGGTGTTGTGGCTGAGCGGGCTCGTCCTGGGCTTCGGCCTGATCTTCTACGGGCTGCGGGCGCATCTGCAGCCTGTCGTGAACGACTTCCCGACGGCGCTGTACTTTGCCGGCACCTCGGTGCTGACTATCGGCTTCGGCGACTTCGTGGCGACTACAGGCGTTGCTCGGCTGCTGGCCTTGATCGCTGGCGGAACTGGGTTGGGCACCATCGCCCTGGCCATCAGCTTCTTGTTTTCGCTCTACGGATCGTTCCAGCGCCGCGAAATCCTGATTGTCACGCTTGACGCGAGGGCCGGAGCGCCACCTTCCGGCGTCAATCTGCTGGAGACGATGAGCAACCTCGGCATGGTTGATGATCTACCCCACTTCTTTGGCGAGTGGGAGAAGTGGGCCGCCGAAGTCCTCGACAGCCATCTGGCCTTCCCCGTCCTCGCCTATTTCCGCTCCTCACACGACAACGAATCCTGGGTCAGCTCGTTGGGCGCAGTCCTGGACGCCACAACCCTGGTGTTGACCACGGTCCGCGACGGTCCTCACGGCCCGGCCAAGATGATGTTCGCGATGGGGAGGCATTTAGTGGAAGACCTGGCGCGCTTCTTCCGGATCGAGAGTGATCATGATCCGGGCGTCGAGCGCTATGAGTTCGACCAGGCGAGGGAGCGATTGGCGGCGGCAGGCTGGTCGCTGCTGGGGGCGGAAGAGTCCTGGGTCGCGTTCTCGCGCTTGCGCGCGCAGTACGCGGTGGCCTTGAATAACATGGCGAAATGGTGGGCGGCGCCCCCAACGCAATGGATCGGTGACCGGTCCTATGTGCGGTTTACGGCGCTGCGACACGAGGAAATCCCGGCCCGCGCCGCGTCGCGCTGATCCGGCTAGCGCTCAGGCGGCGGACGCGTTCGGTGCAGGGCCGTGAAGCCGCAAATAGAACGCCGTCGCGAGCGCATACGGGAGCAGCAATCGGACTTCGAAGTCCTGGGGCCGCCGGGCGATCCCCGCGAAGAGCTCGGGCAGCTGGCGCCGTTCCGTCGCCTCGATGATGTGCTGGATGGCAAAGGCGTCCGAGGCGCGGATCCGCGCGCTCGCGCCGTCCCAGATCGTCTGACCGTCTTCGAGCTGCCGCCACTCGGCGAGCAGGACGCCCTGCACGGCGCTCAGCGCGAGCGCCTGGGTCAAGCGCGCCTGACCGGAAGCATTCAGTTGCACGCCGCGCGAGCGGGCCAGTGCCAGGGTCTTTTGGACGGCCGTTTCGACGAAGGGCCAGGACTCGGCGTCGGCCGCGGCATGCGTGAGCAGGTCAGGCGCCTCGATGATCCGCCGGGTGCGGCCGAGGGCGAAGCCGTCGAGATCACTGCGAACGGTGGCGCTCAGCCCCAGGTGTGACAGCGGCGGCGTCCGCGAGGCGAAGAGCTCGACCACCGGCTCGGCGAAGGCGATCACGGGGTCATCGGACGGCGTCGGCAGCTCCTTGTGGTGAACCTTCGGTCGCCACCGCGGCTCGCGCGGCTGACGGGTGCGAATCTTGAAGAGTCCGGCCTGGTGGCGGCCCACCAGGACGGCTGCGGTGACGCCAACGACCATCACGACGATGGTGGGGAGCACGCCAAATCGCAGCAAGGCGATGATCGAGAAAATCAGGGTAGCCGCCAGGATGACCGGCCGGCGGATCAGTCGGGACATGCCTCCGAATACAACGTCCTACGGGGGCCGATCCCGTGCTGGGTGTTTTCCGTCGGCTTCGGGGGAGGGTAGGGCGGGACTTCAGTTCGGGTTGCGAAAGAGCGTCGCGATGCCCTGGCCGCCGCCGATGCACATCGTCACGATTCCCCACTCTGCGTGACGGCGCTTGAGCTCATACGCAAGCTTGACCGTCAGAATGGCGCCCGTGGCGCCGACCGGGTGCCCGAGCGCGATCGCGCCGCCATTGGGGTTGACTTTGTCCGGATCGATCTCCAGCTCGCGGATGACTGCCACGGCCTGGGCGGCGAAGGCCTCGTTCAGCTCCATCAGGTCAATATCGTTGATCGTCATCCCGACTTTCTTGAGTAGCTTCTGGACGGCGAAAATTGGCGCAACGCCCATGATCTCGGGCGCGATCCCAGCGACGGCGTCGGCGACCCACTCGAGCTGTGGCGTGACGCCCAGCGAAACGGCTGTTTGTTTCGTCATCACGACGACCGCGGCGCCGGCGTCGTTGATGCCCGATGAGTTGCCGGCCGTCACGCTGCCGCCATCGCGAAACGCGGGCTTGAGCCGGCCGAGCGACTCGATGGTCGTGTTAGGCCTTGGGTGTTCGTCGAGGTTCGCCAGCAGCGGGTCGCCCTTCTTTTGTTTAACCGCGACCGGGACAATCTGGTCGTCGAATCGACCCTCGGCGATGGCGGCGGCCGCGCGCCGCTGGCTCTCCGCGGCGAACTGATCCTGCGCCTCACGTGACACGCCGTAGCGATCGGCGACCTTTTCCGCCGTGCAACCCATTTGGTAGCGGCCAAACGGGTCTGTGACCAGTGAGAGTGTTCCGTCGATCAACGCCGCCTCCCCGAGCCGCCAGCCGACCTCGGCCCGTGGTAGCAAATACGGCTGGATCGACATGTTCTCGTTGCCGCCGGCGACGACGACCTGGGCCTCACCGGTGCGCAGTTCCTGGACAGCGCTGTTAATCGCCTGCAGACCGGAGCCGCAAAGCCGGTTGACGTTAAATGCCGTCGTCTTCTCCGGCAGCCCGGCCTTCAGCGTGGCGAGGCGAGCGTTGAAGGCGTCCTCGCCGACCTGGCCAACGCAGCCGAGAATGACTTCGTCAACGACGTCCGGCGAGATCCCGGCGCGTTCGACGGCGGCGCGGATGGCGTTCGCACCCAGGTCCGACGTCGGGGTGTCTTTGAACGCGCCGGCAAACTTGCCAATTGCCGTCCGTACGCCCCCCGCGACGACGATCCCCACTCCGATCACGCGCGCCTTTCCACACCGGGGCGCGCTATTTTCAACGCCACGTAAAGAATTCTAGTGTCAGACTCCGGGGCCGGGGACGCTGGCGCCGCCGTCGTCGCCGCGCCGCGTGATCCGCTGCGCCTGCTGCTGGGCCTTCGAGATGCCGCGCTCGACCTGGGGCCGCGCCGACTCGACGACGCCCTGCGCCTGGTCAAGAACCGGCTGCATCTGGCCGCGAACCTGATCCAGCCGGTCGGAGAGTTCCGACCGCATCTCCCGGCCCGGCTTGGGTGCGTAGAGCAGCGCAACGGCGCCGCCGATGATCAATCCGTGGACCACGCCTCTGAAATATCCCATGTGTCCTCCCTTGGTGGCCGGTGTCCCGGCTGGATCATCTTAGGCGCCGGACGGGCCGAGGTTCGGCACCGGCAAGGGTATCGCCGCGTAGATCGTTCTCGCGGCCCGAACCGCGCCGCGCACGGTCAGGTCGATCATGGCCCGAAGCAATACGGCGCTGACACAACAGAAGCTGTAGAGAAATGTTTCGGCGATGCGTTCTCGCAGGAACGGCACGCCGATCGCCAGGCCGGCGATCAGTACGGCGGCGGTGCACAGCGATGCGCCCAGCTCGACGAAACGCTCCCTCACCCAGATGTTGACAGCCATGTATGGAAGAAATAATACAACACAACTGTCAGCAAAAGTCAACGCACATCGAAATCTGGTCGAGTCAGTCGGGGAGGCGCACGCCCATGCCGCGCGACTCCGCCAGTTCGAGCACAACGGCGCCGGCGGCGACGTCCTCGATGGCGAGCCCCACCGACTTGAAAACCGTCACGTCCGACGGCTGGCGTTGACCTATGGTGCCGGCGACGACGTCGCGTAGCGAGTTGACCCGGCCCCAGCTGAGCTGGCCCTCGCGTTCCGCCAGGATCAGGTCGCCGGCTTCGAGGCGGGCAGCGTCGATGTCATCGGCTACCAGCAGGTCGGCTCGGGCAATGGTCCGGCCGTCGACCTCCCGGCGATCCGGAATGTTCGAGCCGACAACGTTCAGATGCTGGCCGGCTTGCAGCCACTCGCCCGGAAATATTGGCCGCCCGGCCGACGTAATCGTGGTCACGATCTCGGCGCCCTCAATAGCATCGCGCAGGCTGTCCATTGGGCGCACGGGAATCTGCAATGTCGTGGCGAGCTGGTCGGCGAACGTCGCGCGACGACCGGCGTCGCGGCTGAAAACCCGGATTTCTTTCAGCGGCCGGACCGCGGTGACCGCCAGGACCTGGGTCAGCGCCTGGCTTCCCGCCCCAATGATCGTCAGGCTGGACGCGTCGCGCCGAGCCAGGTACTTCGTCGCGAGCCCCGACGCCGCACCGGTTCGCATGCGCCCGAGCCAGTCGGCCTCCATCAGCGCGCGGGGCCGACCATCGGCCGCGTCGAAGAGCCCTGCCCAGAAGCGGGCGCCGGTCGCGCCGTGGGTATAGGCCTTGAAGCCCATCAGGCCCCTGGAGGGCAGGGCGGCCGACATGGTGGCCAGCACGGAACCATCCGCCACTCGCCGGCGCGGCTGATTCGTGGCCCGTCCCGCAGCCCACTCGCGGAAGGCCGCCTCGAGCGCCGCCAGCGTCGCGTCCATCGTCAGCAGCGCCTTGACGTCTGCCTCACGAAGAAAGACCGTCATGCTTAATCTTGGATTCTGATCGATCCTGGTTTGCGGCGGCGCATCACCCGGGCGCGACTCGGGCACCTGGCAACCTCGGACGGAACGAGGCCCACGGTGATTCCTGTGTGCTTCGTTCTGCTCGGCGACACGATCTATCAGGCAATCGACGCCAAGCCCAAGTCAGTCAGCCCCGGGCAGTTGCGCCGCGTCAAAAATATCCAGGCCAATCCACGGGCGGCGCTGTTGATCGATCACTATGTCGAGGACTGGCGCCGGCTCTGGTGGGTGCTGCTCTATGGACGCGCCCGGCTGGTCGCGAAGGGCCCGGAGCAGGCGCGTGCGATCGCCGCGCTGCGACGGAAATACCCCCAGTACAGGACGACCACGCCCCTGATGTCGAATGCGCTGGTTATCGCCCTAGCTGTACGGCGGCAACAGCACTGGCAAGCCAGCCGTCCCGTTCGCCGCGGCGGGGAGCGGCGTCGGCCGGCATGAAGGTCCTAATCGAAAGAATCCCGGTCGACGGGTCGCCATAGCGGTCAATAAATCGCACGGTGTCGGCGAACCAGGGGTCGTTGATCACGAAGCCACCGGCCGACGCATAGCCGGTCAGCAGCACGAAGTGCTGGTTGCCACTCAGTTGGACTTCGGCCACGACGGGGCGGCCGGCGTCGAGTTCCCCCTGGATCAGCCCCAGGTCTGGACCGAACCACCCGGAGAAGGCCACCAGTCCGCCCGTATATGCGGTGACGGCGCCCCAGATCAGCTGGTCATCGTAGGCGTAGCCGCCATTAGCCGTCAGCCAAGTGTTGAGCGTCCCCGGGTTGGTGTCGATCCCGTAGTTGCGCAGCATCATCGTTACGGCCGTGATGGCGCAGCCTGCAGAGCCGATGGTGTCCGCCGCCGAACTGCCCAGCGGCGCCGCTGCCCACGCGCCGTCCTGTTGGCTCATCGCGGGAATCGTTATCGAGTTATCGGCGGCTGCAACGACAGGTGCGCCGATGCCAGCCGCCAGCGCGATGGCAAACGCTACGGCGCGCAGGCGAGCAGTCGGGTTGGGCAGTTTCACAGACGGAACATTCAGGCCGGACAAGCGCGGCCCATCTTGGGCCCAGGCGCAGGGGCAAACAAACGAGGGGAGTGGGGGGAGGTCCCCGGGTTAGTGAGACCCCAAATGTGTCAGCCGCGCCAATGCGGAAAAGGCGGGGCGACCGTGCCTTCACGCCGGGGCCTGTTACGGCTTCTGGACGCACAGTCCCAGGCGGTATTCAGGGCCGGTAAAGAAATAAACAAGACCGGTGCGCGAAGCACCCAGCGGTCGTGGGGGGTTTTCGGGGGCGGGGAGGCTACGCGGCTTGCTTCTTAGGGGCAGCGCGGCGGGCTTTGGCGCGCTCGATCCGCTTCTCTTTGGCGGCGCGACCGCGCCGGACGTGGGGCTTCATCGCGAATACAACCCGGTGGAGCCTGATGACTTGCAGTGCTCTGGGTGTCAGGATCAATTCATGGCCTGATGGCGATTGCACTTCGGTAGCGGTCCAATTAGTGAGCCATTGTTAAGATGGGGTGGCGCACATGAGTGACCCGCGGCCAATCGGCGTCTTCGACTCAGGCGTCGGCGGGCTCACCGTCCTCCGCGAGCTGCAGCGCCAGCTGCCGGCAGAATCAACCATTTACTTTGCGGATCTGGGCCACTTCCCGTACGGGCCCCGCTACCAGGCGCAGGTGCGTCACTTCGCCCTGAATATCATCCGGTTCCTCGAGAAGCTCGACGTCAAGATGGTCGTGATCGCGTGCAATACGGCCACGGCGGCGGCGCTCAACACCGCCCGCGAGGTGTTCGACATCCCGATCATCGGCGTCATCACGCCGGGAGCCGAAGCGGCCGTGGCCGCCACGAAGAACAAGCGCGTCGGCGTGATCTCGACCGAAGGCACGATGCAGAGCCAGGAGTACCTGCACGCCATCCGCGAGGCGAATCCTACGATCGACGTGCTGCCGAAAGCCGCGCCTCAACTCGTCGACCTGGTCGAAAACGGCAAGGCCAACGCGCCTGAGACCGAGGCGGTTCTGCGCGAGGCGCTGCGGGACATTCTCGACCACCACGCAGATACGTTGATCCTCGGCTGCACCCACTATCCGCTGCTCAAGCCGCTCATCACCAAAATCACTGGCGGCACCATGACCGTGGTCGACTCCGCCGAGACCACGGCCGCCCGCGTCAAACGCGTGCTGGCCAAGAACGGCCTCGAATCGGCCGACAACGAAACCGCCCGGCATCAGATCTACGTCACCGGATCGCCTGACCGGTTCACAGAGATCGCGCGCCACTTGTTCGGGCAGGAGCTGCCGCCGATCACGACCGTCCGGCTCGAGCTCGTCGAGGAGCTGAGCGGCCGGGAGGGGGCCGCGTGAGTGCCACCATGACGGGAACGGACTTCATCGTTCCGATCCGAGCCGAGCTCGAAGATTTCGAGCAGCGCTTGCACGCAACGGTGCGGGCGGATCTCGGCCCGGTGGCCGAAGCGATGGAGCAGATCCTCGACGCGGGTGGGAAACGGCTGCGCCCGGCGCTGGTCTTTCTGTCCGCCGGCCTGGGCCCTGGCAGACGCATCGACGACGTGCATCGGGCAGCGATGGCGATCGAATTTATTCATAACGCGACCCTCATTCACGACGACCTGATCGACGGGGCGCCAACCCGCCGTGGATTGCGGACCATTCATGAATCGCTCGGCCCCAACCCGGCCATCATCATCGGCGACTACTACTTCGCCAAGGGTGCGAACCTGATGTCGCAGATTGGCAACCCCGAGATCGACGCGGTGCTTTCCCAGACCGTCATGACGATCTGCTTCGGCGAGATGCTGCAGCTCACCAGCCAGCGCCGGTATGACCAATCGCTGGACGAGTACTACGCGAAGATCGAGCGCAAAACCGCCGTCCTGCTTGCCGCTTCGACGTTCTGTGGGGCGGTTCTCGGCGGGCTCGAACACCCGCAAGTCGAAGCGATCCGTAGCTTTGGTCGCCTGCTCGGGATGTCGTTCCAGATTGCTGACGACGTGCTTGACTATCTGGCAACGGAACAAGAGGTCGGCAAGCCCGTCGGGAATGACCTGAAGCAGGGCACGGTGACGCTGCCGCTGATGCTCGCGCGCCAGGCCAGCAACGGCCAGTTGGATGCGGTCCTCGCCAAGCCTGTCCTTGACGATGCCGACTATGCCGAGGTGGTCCGGATCGTCCGCGCTTCGTCCGGCATCGACGAGTCGTACGCCTACGCGAAGACGTTCGGTGACAAGGCTCGCGACGAGCTGAAGGCCTTCCCACCGTCCGCCCACCGCGACGCGCTCGAGTCGCTCACGTATTACGTCGTGGGGCGCCGCAGCTAAGCCGAGCCGGACGCCCGATCTCGTGTGCTAGGTTGGCCTGAGGTGAGATTTCGTCTGGCGACGCGGGGCAGCACGCTCGCCATGATCCAGGCGCAACTGGTCGCCGAGGCGCTGGTGCGCCGTTATCCGGAGCACGAGTTCGTCCTTACCCCGCTGACGACGCACGGCGATCGTCACCCATCGATGCGACTCAGTGAATCGCCCCGCGAGGGGGTGTTCGTGAAGGACCTCGAGCAGGCCCTCCTCGACGGTCGGGCGGAGCTTGCCGTGCACTCAGCGAAGGACCTCCCGACGCTGCCGACACCGGGGCTGACCCTGGCGGCGTTCCTGCCTCGGGAAGACGCTCGTGACGTGCTCATCGCGCGGCCGCCCGGAACCCTCGCGCAGCTACCAGCCGGCGCACGGATCGGCACCGGCAGCCCGCGCCGGGCCGCACAGATCGCGGCCGTCCGGCCCGATCTCAACGCAGTCGAGATTCGCGGCAATGTCGATACCCGGCTACGCCGCCTTGCTGAGGGCGCGGTCGACGCGCTCGTCCTCGCCGCCGCAGGGCTTGCGCGCCTCGGCCGCTTGGGCGAGGCTCACGAGCTGCTGACGTTCGACGTCATGCTGCCGGCGCCTGGGCAGGGCGCACTCGCCATCCAGGCACTCGAGGGCAGCGAGGCTGCAAGGCTGGCCGCGGCGATCGACGATCCCGCGACGAGCCGTGCCGTTCGGGCCGAGCGGGCCCTTCTTCGGCGACTCGGCGGTGGCTGCCTCTCAGCGCTTGGGGCCTACGCGCTGATCGACGGCGAGGAGCTGATGCTCCAGGCTGTTGTCCTGGATGAAGGCGGCGCGACCGTGATCCGCGCACAAGGCCGGGGCTCCCGTGACGCCGACGTCGTGGAGGAAGTGGCCGCCAGCCTCGAGTCGCAGGGTGCCGGCCGTCTTCTGAATCGTCCGGATGTTTCGCTCGCGGGACTGCGCATCATGGTCACCCGGGCCGATGGTCAGGCGGCCGCACTGGCCAATGCCCTCACGGCGCTCGGCGCCCAAACCGTCCGGTGCCCGGTGATCGCGATCGAGCCGATCGCGGTCGACCCGATGCCAGATCTCGGCCGCTACGACTGGTTGGTACTGACCAGCGCCAATGGGGTCGACCGGCTGCGCGAGCTGCTGCAAGAAGGGAGTCGCGACCTGCCTGCACACACAAAGGTCGCGGCGATCGGCCCGGAGACCGCCGCCAGGGCCCGGGAGGCGGGCATGCCACCGACGCTGGTGCCAGAGCGGTATATCGCGGAGGACCTCGCTGATGCCTTATCGGCTGCCATGGCGCCTGGCGCCCGCATCTTGCTGGCACGGGCGGCCGGCGCGCGCGACGTCCTCCCGCAGCAGCTGCGCGCCCGGGGCGCCGAGGTCGACGTGATCGAGACCTACCGGGCGGTCCCGCCGGCGGACGTCGGACCACGGCTGGCCGCCTGCCTGCCCGAGGTCGACATGGTCACCTTCACGAGCTCGTCGACCGTGCGCCATTTCGTTGATGCCATGCCCGGGGCGCTGCCCAACCGGGTCCGCGTTGCCTGCATCGGCCCGATCACGGCGGAGACCGCCCGCGGCCTCGGACTGCGGGTTGATATCATCGCCGAGGAGTACACGACGCGCGGACTGGTCGAGGCCATCGTGCGCAGCCGGACTCCAATTCCAGCATGACGTTTCCCATCGAACGCCCCCGCCGGTTGCGGTCGAGGCCGGCACTTCGCCGGCTGGCCCGAGAGACGCGGATCGCGGCCGCGGATCTTATCTATCCGTTGTTTGTGCGAGAGGCGATCCACGAGCCGCAGCCAATCGAGGCGATGCCCGGACACTATCAACACACGCTGGACTCCCTCACCCGCGAGGCCGAAGCGGCGCTCAAGGTCGGCGTGCAGAGCTTCGTGCTCTTCGGCATCCCCGCGGAGAAAGATGCCCAGGGCTCGCAGGCCTGGGCCGACGATGGCATCATCCAGCGGGCGCTGGGCCAACTCCGCGACGCATTCGGACCGGATGCGCTCCTCATCGCGGACCTCTGCCTCTGCGAGTACACCGACCATGGTCACTGCGGCGTCCTCGAAGGGGAGACGGTCGCCAACGATCAGACGCTGGAGCTCTACCAGCGGATTGCCGTTGCGCAGGCGGCGGCCGGCGCCGACGTCATCGCGCCGTCCGGCATGATGGACGGACAGGTGGGGGCGATTCGGACCGCTCTCGATCGCGAGGGTTTTAGCGACCGAGCCATCCTCGCCTACACGTCGAAATACGCCTCGGCGTTCTACGGGCCGTTCCGGGAAGCGGCCGGGTCGGCGCCGCGGTTCGGCGACCGCCGTAGCTACCAGATGGATCCGGCGAACGCGCGCGAGGCCGTCCGCGAGGCGCGCCTCGATGTCGAGGAAGGCGCCGATATCGTGATGGTCAAACCGGCGCTCGCGTACCTCGACGTCATCCGCGCCGTCGCGGACTCGACCGAGGTCCCGGTGGCGGCCTACAACGTCAGTGGCGAGTACGCCATGGTCAAAGCGGCTGCGGCCAACGGCTGGATCGACGAACGTCGTGTCCTGCGGGAGGTCTTGCTCGGGATCCGGCGCGCCGGCGCGCAGATGATCCTGACGTATCACGCGAAGCAGGCCGCGGCCGACATCCCCTGCTGGGACGAGTTGGGGTGAGACGGTCACCCCGCAGCGTTCCGCAGATGCTCGCAACCCTCGCGATCGTGGCCGTCGCTATACTCGCCTTCACCGTTTATGTGGGAAGAAATGCCGGCGGCAACCCAGGAACCGCGGCGACGCCAACGCCGAGTTCAGTCGTGAGCGCGGCGGGTGCGACCTGCGGCGCGTTGAATTTCGGCCCGGTCATGACCCCGACCGCGGGCAATGCTGGGAAGCACACCTACAGCGCGGCACCGCCGATGACGATCAATACCGCGCACCACTTCCTGGTCACCATGAAGACCAACAAAGGGACGATCACGCTCTGCCTCGACCCCAAGCTGGCCCCCAACACGGTCAACAACTTCGTGTTCCTGACCCGCAACCAGTTCTACGACGGCCTCAAGTTCCACCGCGTGGTCGCCGACTTCGTCGTCCAGGGGGGCGACCCGCAGGGCACCGGTGGGGGCGGACCCGGCTACAAGTTCAATGACGAACCGGTGCTGAGCCAGTACACCGCCGGCGCGCTGGCGATGGCGAACTCCGGTGCCAACACCAACGGCAGCCAGTTCTTCATCTGCACCGTCGACGACACGACGAAGCTCGCGAAGAGTTACAACCTGTTTGGCTACGTCCAGACGGGCATGGACGTCGTGCTCAAGATCGCCCAGGGCGACACCATGACGTCCGTAACGGTCCAGGAAGAGATCAGTTAGTCTCCTCAGCCGCCCTTAAGGGAGTGATTCGGAGGCGGGGGTATAATGGGGCCTCAGAGGGAATCTGAATGCCATTTCTCGGTCACTGGTATGTGCTCGTCATCATCCTCGCGATCGTGCTGATCGTCTACGGGCCGGGGAAGCTTCCGGAAGTCGGCGGCGCGATCGGAAAGGCGATGCGCGAGTTCCGCAAGGCCTCGACGGATCTTACGGAAAATATCAAGGCGAGCACCTCGGAACCGGCGGCGGACACTCGTCCGGCGCCTGGCCCGCCGGCCAGCGACGTAAAGTCGCCGACCGACACCAAGGCCTCCTAAGCCCACGGCGCCGCTCGCGCCACCCATGATGGCCAAGCCAACCGTCGTCCCACCGGACGAGGAACGACGGATGACCGTCATCGAGCACCTCGAGGAGCTCCGTCGCGTCCTGATCATCTCGCTGATTGCCTGGGCGGTCGCGACCGTGATCGGGTTCGCCATCTCGCAACCGATGCTCGGCATCCTGCTGGGACCCGTGCACAAGGTGATCGGCAATCAGAAACTGATTTACCCGGGCCCCGTCGACGGGTTCCTGCTCTTCTTCAAGATTGGAATCTTCACCGGGTTCATCCTGAGCAGCCCGATCATCTTGTGGCAGGTCTGGACCTTCATTGCCCCAGGCCTGCATCGTAACGAGCGGCGATTCGCGGTGGGCTTCGTCGGTTCGGCCATCGTGCTATTCGCGATGGGCATCGGCTTTGCTTTCTTCGCGTTACCCATCGCATTGCGGTTCCTGACCGGGATCGGCAGTTCCGAGCTGCAGTACCTGCCCTTCGCCGACAAGTACATCAACTTCGTCCTGATCCTCATCGCCATCTTCGGCGTCACATTCGAGCTGCCGCTGGCGATGACCATGCTTGGCCTTGCCGGGATCGTCAGCACCGCGTTCCTCAGGCGCAAGCGACTGTGGTTCTGGATCGGCATCTTCGTCGGAGCCAACATGGTCACGCCTGGGGTCGACCCATTCACGCCGCTGCTGTTGACTGTTCCCCTCATCATCCTGTTCGAGATCAGCATCCTGGTCATCCGCGCTCTGCGAAGATAGTCAGGGTGGCTCAGACGCGACCGGACGGCCGTAAACCGGACCAGATCCGGCCGGTGAAGATCGAGACTGGCGTGAATCTCTATGCCGAGGGATCGGCCATCATCAACATGGGCGATACGCGCGTGCTCTGCACGGCCAGCTGGGACGACAAGCCGCCGCCGCACAAGAAGGGCACGGGCGAGGGCTGGGTCACGGCGGAGTACTCGATGCTCCCACGCGCCACGCAGACGCGAAACGCTCGCGAGGCGCGCACCGGCCGGATCGATGGCCGCACGCAGGAGATCCAGCGACTGATCGGGCGGGCGCTACGCGCCGCGATCGACATGCCGCTGATGGGGGAGCGGACCATCATGGTGGACTGCGACGTCCTGCAGGCGGACGGCGGCACGCGCACCGCATCGATCACGGGCGGTTTCGTGGCCCTTCACCTGGCCTTGCAGAAGGCTATGGAGCGAAACCTGCTACGGGTGCTGCCCATCAAGCATTTTGTCTCGGCCATCAGTGTGGGCATCGTCCAGGGACAGCCGCGCCTGGACCTCAACTACCTGGAGGACTTCGCCGCCCAAACCGACATGAATTGCGTGCTCGCCGAAGACGGCCGATTCATCGAGATCCAGGGCACCGCCGAGCAGGAGCCCTTCAAGCAAGAAGAGATGGACGAGATGCTCAAACTGGCCGTCAAGGGTGCGGCCGAACTGGTCGACGCGCAGAAGAAGGCGCTGAAGCTGCACTGAACCGGCTGCTGCTCGCCACGTCGAATGAGGGCAAGCTCAAAGAAATCCGTTCGATCCTCGCCGACCTGCCGATGGAACTTGTCACGCCGGCGGAGGCTGGGATCGCCTTCGATGTCGAGGAAGATGGCACGACGTACCTCGAGAATGCGCGCAAAAAGGCCGAGGCCGGGCGGCGCCTCAGTGGATTGCCGACGCTGGCCGACGACTCCGGCCTGGAGGTGCCGCGTCTTGGTGGCAAGCCCGGGGTCCAGTCGGCGCGCTTTGCCGGCCCCGAACACAAGGGCGACGGCCAGGCGCTGGTCCGGGCCCTGTTGGACATGCTGGGCGCGGCAGCCCGCGAGTCGCCGCCGGCGACCTTCCGTTGCGCCGCGGTGCTTGCCCTGCCGGACGGCCGGATCTTCGAAGGCGAGGGCATCCTGAGCGGCACGATCGCCGCGGAGCCTCGCGGAACGGGTGGGTTCGGCTTCGATCCAGTCTTCAAGCTACCGGACGGCCGGATGCTTGCCGAGCTGTCGATCGAGGAAAAAAACCTGCTCAGCCACCGCGCCCGAGCGCTCAACGCGCTGGAGGTGCACGGCGCGTTCGACGCGGCGCTGTTGTCGGACCGCCGGGTGTGACGTGCTGAGGGCGTCGTTTCTCTTTCTATCCCGGCGGCGCGGGCTGCAGCGGTTCGTGACTCGTCGGCGCATCACCAGCTCGCTCGCCTACCGTTTCGTCGCGGGCGACCGGCTTGATGATGCGGTCCGCGTGGTCAGCGACGTCAACCGTCGCGGCTGGTCGGCGAGCCTCGACCATCTCGGCGAGAACGTCACGGAAGAAAAAGCAGCGCGGAGCGCCACGGATGACTATCTTTCGGCGTTCGAGCGAATCGCGGCGGAAAAACTCGATGCGAACGTCTCGGTCAAGCTCACCCAACTCGGGCTCGACATCGCGCCCGAGCTCTGCCAGGAGCTGCTGACCAGGGTCCTGCAGCGAGCCAAGCAGCTCGACAACTTTGTGCGCGTCGATATGGAGGGCGCGCCGTACACCCAGCGCACCCTTGACCTGGTGTTCGGCTTGCACGAACGCTTCCCCAATTGCGGGGTCGTGCTGCAGAGCTATCTTTACCGGACGCCGGAGGACGTGCTGCGCGCCAACAAGGCGAAGCTCCGGGTTCGGCTGGTCAAGGGGGCATATGACGAGCCGCCCACCGTCGCCTTCCCGAAGAAAGCCGATGTCGATGCCAAGTACGAAGCCGAGATGCGGGAGCTCTTGCTCAACGGCGTGTACCCTGCGATCGCAACCCACGACGACCGCCTGATCGAGGCGACCAAACGCTTCGCGCGCGAGCGCGAGATCTCTTCCGAGCGGTTCGAGTTCCAGATGCTCTACGGGATCCGCCGCGATTTGCAGGATCGGCTGCTGCGCGAGGGCTACCGTGTCCGGATCTACGTGCCCTACGGGACCGAGTGGTATCCGTACCTGATGCGGCGGCTCGCCGAGCGACCGGCCAACCTACTCTTTATCGTCCGCAGCCTGATTCGGGAGCGCCGCGCCGCCTGACCTGGGCGGCTCCGGCTCTTCGGCCCGGGTCGCAAACTCCACCTTCGCCTGCGGGGGCGGGGGCACCCGGTGACCGAAGATGCCGCCGAACCACATCAAGAAGCCAAAGGCAACGCCGCGGAACTCGCTCGTGCGCCAGTTGTCGCTGTACCGATAGCGCTCGAACCAGCGGAACGCGAGGAAGGCCGCCACACTGATGGCGGCGATGGCGACGAGCACCGGGAGCATGACGCAAGCCTACTTCAGTAATGTCGGGGCGCCGGGATTCGAACCCGGGATCTCATGCTCCCAAAGCATGCGCGTTAGCCAGGCTACGCTACGCCCCGCGTGCTGGATTTTACGTTGCTTGCGGCATTAGCCGGCAGAAGTTGGCGGAACAGCCAGTTGCTGCGACCAGTGATAGCCGCCGTCGGCCGTTGCCGCGATCACGTAATCCCCGCCGGCGTTCCTCGTCAGGACCCACCCCGCAGTGACGCTGGTGAAGGCCGCGGCGAAGGTTTCCGGCGCATTGTCGATGCGGCCGGTCCGGCGCAGCGTCGCGCCCCCATTGCTGGCGATGACGCACTGCGCCACATTGGTCGCCGGCCCGTCACCGACGAAGACGGCGTCCGCTGGGTCCACGACGCTGAAACTTGGCGGATAGGTATCGGGTCCAGCCGGCACGCCGGGCAAGATCTGCCCCTCCGACATGGCTTCTTTCAGGACGGCCTTCCAGCTCGATCCGTCCACCGTGGCATAGGCAATGTATGGGCTGTGGCTCATGCCGCTCTGGCCTCCCAGGAACAGCACCCAGAGTGCGTGCGGCGCCGCACACTCGATCAGCGTCACCTGCGGCAGCCCCGGCTGCGGATCCGGTCGCGACAACGCCAGGCTCCAGTTCGACCCCTGCTCGGTCATGTGTAGCAGATAGACGCCTTCCGCGGTGCCAACCCATCCCTGGGACGCTTCGCTGAAGCACACGGTTTGTGGATTCGATGGCCCGCCGAGCGGCCTCCAGTGCACCCCACCGTCGTAGGTGATGACCAGCGTGGCCGCGTCGTGAGGCACCAACCAACCATGGATCGGCTGCGGGTCGGTCCCGCCGGCAATCCCCCAGCCCAGCGTGGTGTTCACGAAGTGCACCGACCGAAGCGGCGTCGGGGGCTCGCTCAGTGGGCGCCACGAGCGGCCACCATCGATGGTGCCGAGTAGCGACCGGGTCGCGACCGCCCACCCGACGGTCGCGCTGATGAAATCGACGCCGACGAATTCCTCAGTCGATGCGTACTGTTTGGTCCAGTGCGCGCCGTCGCCCGTGGCGTAGATGGCGTGCGCGCCGACGGCCCAACCGAGGCGCGAGCCAACCATCTGGATGGCCCCCAGCGCCGGCACAAATCCGGGGTCGATGCCGGATGGTGTCGGGGTCGCGCTCGGTGAGTCGGACGGCGACGGCGTGGGCGATGGGGTGGGGGTTGCCGTGGGTGAATCGCTCGCGGACGGCGACGGGTCGGCGCTCGCGCTGGGCGATGCGATGGCGCTCGGGGTGGGCGTCAGCTTAGTCGCAGAAGCCGATGTGCAGCCCGCTAGCATGACCGCGATCAAACTGGTCGCGCCGAATAGGGCGCGGTGACGGGGCATGGTGATGCAACGAAAAGAGGCCCCCGCGTCGTGCGGCCCGAAATATTTACACGCCGCCCTTTCCACGCTGGGGGCGGCTATTTCACGCCGGCTTTTCCACATCGGAGCCGGCTGATGCTATGATGCGCTCGAGGCATATGGCATACGCTCAGAGCGAAGACGCAAGTTCGATTCGACTCGCACTCGGTGTCATCCTCCGACGGCGACGCCAGGAAGCCGAGCGGTCGCTGACCGAGCTGGCTGAGGCCGCCGAACTCTCCCCGGCGTACCTGTCGGAAGTGGAGCGGGGACTGAAGGACGTCTCGATGGAGCGTCTGCTCGCGATTGCGCGAGCCCTGGAGGTCCCTGTCGCCGACCTGTATCTCGACCTAGCGCGATCGCTCGGGAGCCGGGAGGCGATGTCGCAGCACCGCAGCTGGCCTGACGATCCCCGGATGCAGTTGCGAATTGCCACCGCGAACCTTCGTCCGCAAGCTTTGCGCAGTGTTGCGCATTTCAGTTTGTACCTGGCCGCGACGCAGGCGACGCCGCCCAGACGGCGGATCGGATTCAATCTCGACCGGTAAGGAGGATCTTTTCATGGCGCTTGTGCCCAACGTCGTCGAGACTACTGCGCGCGGCGAGCGCGCCTACGATATCTATTCCCGCCTGCTGCGAGACCGGATCATCTTTCTCGGCAGCGAGATCGATGACGACCTCGCGAACCTCGTGATCGCGCAGCTGCTCTTTCTCGACAGCGAGGATCCTGACAAGGAAATCAGCATCTACATCAACAGCCCGGGCGGCTCGCTGTCGGCGGGCCTGGCGATCTACGACACCATGCGCTATGTCCATCCGCCGGTCAGCACCCTGTGCACCGGGATGGCGGCCAGCGCCGCCTCACTGATCCTGGTCGGGGGCGCGAAGGGCAAGCGGTTGTCGTTGCCGCACTGCCAGATCGTGCTGCACCAGCCCAGCGGTGGCATGCGGACGTCCCAGGCGACGGACATCGAGATCCACGCGCGCGAGATTCTCCGACTTCGGGAGATCATCGTCGGCATCTATGCGGAGCACACCGGTCGGTCGAAGGAGCAGGTCGAGCGCGACATCGAGCGCGACTTCTTCATGACGCCGGAGATGGCAAAGGATTATGGCCTGATCGACTCCATCATCCAGCCAACGGAGAAGAAGCCTTACATTGCCGCGGCGTCGCCGAACGGCCACAGTCTGATCCCGAAGTCCTGAGGCGTCGACCCGTCGCCAGACCCGTTAGCTGACCGACTAGCATGGCGCCCAGTGTTCCTCGGGATCGATCTGGGCACGAGCTCGCTCAAGGCGCTGGTCCTCGACGTCGATGGGTTCATCGTCGGCACCGGATCGGCGCCGTATCCGCTGCTGACGCCGCAGCCGGGATGGGCCGAGGCTGAACCCGATGCCTGGTGGGAAGCCGCGGCGATCGCCGTCCATGAGGCGGCTGGCCCGCACGCCGCCGATATCGCGGCGATCGGTCTTTCGGGTCAGATGCACGGCGTCGTGCTCAGCGATGAGGTGGGCCACGCGCTCCGGCCGGCGATCATCTGGGCCGACTCGAGATCTCGAAAGCAACTGGTGAGCTATGGCGAGCTGAATCCGGAGCTTCGTCGCAAGCTGGCGAATCCCGTGGCCACGGGAATGGCGGGCCCGACTTTGCTCTGGCTCAAGGAGCACGAGCGGCAGCTGTACCGTCGGGCGCAATGGGCGCTGCAGCCGAAAGACTGGCTGCGATTGCGACTGGTGCACGAGGCTGCGACCGAGCCGAGCGACGCCTCCGCCACGCTGCTGTACGACATGACCACGGACTACTGGGCCAAGGACCTGCTCGACGCGCTCGACCTCAGGCTCGACTTCCTGGCGCCGATCCGGGAGTCGGCCGAGATTTGCGGCATCCTGACCGGCCCGGCCGCCGAGCACCTCGGGGTCCGTCCCAATCTTCCGGTCGTTGGTGGTGCCGCCGATGCGGCCGCGGCCGCGATCGCCGGCGGCCTCATTGATCCTGGTCCTGTCCAGCTGACGATTGGCAGCGGTGCCCAGGTGGTGGCGCCGCGTGACCGCCTCGCGATCGATCCCACCGCGCGCACCCATCTCTTTCGCGCCGCCGCGCCGGACCGCTGGTACGCGATGGCCGCGATGCAAAACGCCGGCATCGCGCTGGAATGGGTGCGAACCATGCTCCGCGCCAGCTGGAATGAGGTCTATGACGAGGCTTTCGAGGTCGCACCAGGCGCGGAAGGGTTGCTTTTCTTGCCCTACCTGACCGGCGAGCGCACGCCCTACTTCGATCCCGATGCCCGAGGCGCCTGGATTGGTCTGCGGCTCGTGCACACACGCGGCCACCTCCTCCGCGCGGCGCTCGAAGGCGTCGCCTTTGCGGTTCGGCAGGGACTCGAGGCGTTGTTGGCGACCGGGGTTCCTGCCACCGAATTGCGGCTCGCGGGCGGTGGCACCTTCGATCCACGCTGGCGTCAGATGCTCGCCGACGTGATGGAGCAGCCGCTCCTCGCGACGGCAACATCGTCCGCCTCGTCCCTCGGCGCCGCGCTGCTCGCCGGCGTTGGCTTCGGCGCCTGGCCGGATGCGCACCGGGTGGCGGCGCTCGCCGCACCGCCCACGCTGGTCGCGACGCCGGGCCCATCGAGCGAGGCGTACACCGAGCCGTACCTCAAGTATCGCCAGCTCTACCTGCCGATCGCGGCCACGACGTCCTGACCGCCGTCGATCGCAAGCCGCTAGGGCCAGCCGGTTCGGCGCATCAGCCACTCCACGGCCGGGATGCCCTGATCGCGCTGAAACGCACGCAGGGTTGGAAGGCCCGGGGGTGCCGGCAGTCGCGACTGGCGGATGAAGTATCCGGCCACGGCCGCCAGCACCGCGCTGACCTTTCGCTCTGGTGCATTGCGGCCGAGTGGATGCGAATCGAAGATCTCCCACGGCTTTGGTCCGCCCTGCATCGCGATGCTCGGCAGGATCTGAAGCAGCTCCATCCACCCCGCACCCAGTGACGCGTGAGGCCAGTCGACGACCAGCACCCGGTCGGCCGTGAGCAGGATGTTGTCGGCGCGCAGGTCGAAATGCAACAGAGTCGCACCGGCGGACGCCGCCTCCCATTCCGATTCGAGCGCCGACAGCCGGGCGAGATTGCGCCGGGCCCAGTCGGGCACGCCGGCGAGGTCGTCGCTTTTGGCGCGGCCCGCCGAGTGCAGCATTCGCCAGCCCTGCAACGGTTCGTGCAGGCGTTCCGCGATCGTCTCCACGGCGATGGGGGAAGGGGTCAGGCTCTCGACCAGCTGCGTCACCGCATCGAGGACCCGGGTGAGCTCTTGCGGACGCCATGGCGTGACCGGTGTCGACCCGTCGACGTCTTCAAAGACAAGCGCCACCCATTCGCCGTCGTCGTGCGACCACAGAAGCCGTGGGGTCCCAACGGAAGCGGGAAGGGCGGCGGCGATCCGCGCTTCGCGGCGGTGCATCGCCGGGGAGTCCGGATTCGGCCGGCTGCTGATGGCCTTCAGGAACACCCGCCGGCCGTCGGCCAGCCGAAGGCGGGCGGCAACCCCGGGTGAAAACCCGCCGGGCTGGGTAACGGATTCGGTGACGGTCGCCGCAAGCCGGGCTTCCAGGGCATGCCGGAAGCTCCCGGGGAGTTGTTCCCAGTGGAGGCGCGCTCCCGTCGCGGGTGTGAATGCAGGCTCGTCAGGTTGTTTTGAGATGCGCAATAAGATAAAGCCCATGCGGCTCGCCAATGTGAGCTCCGGCGCTGCCGCCCGAGTACGGCTGGCCCTCCTGCTGACCGCCATCGTGCTGGTCGTGGAGGTGGTCGGTGGACTCTGGGCGCACAGCCTTGCCTTGCTCAGCGACGCCGGCCATATCGTGACCGACCTGGTCGTGCTCGGGCTTTCCACCTTCGCGCTCGCGCAGGTGCAGCGTCCGGCGAGTGCCCGGCGCACCTTCGGCTATCAACGGGTTGGGATCCTCATTGCGCTGGTCAATGCGCTGCTGCTGGCTGCGGTCGTTCTCGGGATCGTCGTCGAAGCCGTTCGCCGGCTGCAGCATCCGGGCGCGGTGCAGGGCGGGATCATGGCCGCGGCCGCCGTCGTCGGGCTGATCATCTCGGTGGTCATTGCCCGATCGCTGGAGCCGATGCAGGCCGACCTCACGGTACGGAGCGCGCTGATGCACATCTGGGGCGATGCGTGGGCCGCCGGGGGGATCATCATTGCCGGGCTGCTGATCGCGGTCACCGGCTGGCTTCGGATCGACCCGCTCCTGAGCCTTGCGATCGCGGCGCTGATCGCCTGGAGCGCGTGGCGCGTCGTCGCCGAGGCCATCAACATCCTGCTCGAGTCGACACCCGCCGACCTGCGGACCGACTCCGTCGTCACGGCCGTGAAGCGAGTGCCGGGGGTGCGCGACCTGCACGACCTGCACATCTGGTCGCTCGGCGCCCAGACCCGCGC
>DATBYU010000039.1:0-10229 GCA_036513555.1 Candidatus Dormiibacterota bacterium
TCCTTCATCCGCTGCACCCGCTGAGTTACGCCTTTACCCAGTCGTACAACCAGTCGGGCTTCGGGTCACCAATCTATGCGTTCCTGGTGGGCTTGCTACTGGCGCAGTGGACGTTCACCGGCTACGATGCCTCGGCGCACGTCACCGAGGAGACCGTCAACCCGGCGAAGCGAGCGCCCTGGGGGATCATGAACTCCGTCTTCTGGTCGCTGATCTTTGGCTACCTGATGTTGCTCGCGCTCACGCTGGCCATCCCCGATCTTGCGAAGACGGCGGCCAGCGTCAACCCGGTGCTCGACATCGTCAAGAATGCGCTTGGGTCCACCGGGGGTCTCATGCTCTTCGCCGGATTCGTGATCGCGCAGGCCTTTTGCGGGCTCAGCTCGATCACGTCGAACTCGCGCATGCTCTTTGCCTTCAGCCGTGACGGTGCGCTTCCCGGCTCCAAGTGGCTGCATGTCGTGAGCAAGAAGTACCGCACGCCGGCTCGTGCCATCTGGGTGGCTGCGATCATCGCCTTCATCCCGGCCCTGGCCCAATTCCCGGTCCCAGCCGTCTACTCGATCGTTGTGGCGATCTCGGTCATCGGCCTGTATGTCTCGTACGTCATTCCCGTGCTGCTCGCGCTGATCTACCCCAACCGGTGGAAGCCGGGGCCCTGGAACCTCGGGCGCTATTGGCCGATCGTCGGATGGGCGGCCGTCGTCTGGGTGGCGATTATCAGCGTGATCTTGATGCTCCCGGAGTTCAAGGCGGACTACACGGGCGACGTGATCGGCTGGCTGACGGCGACCGGCACCTGGGCCGGACCGGCGGTGGTTATCTTCCTGATCATCGGCGGCCTCTACTACCTTCTCTGGGGCAAGAACCACTACAAGGGCCCGATCATCATGGGCTCTGAGGATGAGATGCGCCGGATGGAGCAGGAAACCGAGAAGGACTCGATCTACCGCGAGCCCGGCGTGACCGAGCCTGCACCAGCACTGACACCGCAACGCGTCTAATCGATTAGCGAAAGAACGGAGGAGCGGGCCACGCAGCTCGCTCCTCATTGGTTGATGGAGGGGAGATGGGACGACTCGACGGAAAAGTCGCGCTGATCACTGGGGCTGGGAGTGGCATGGGTCGCGTGGCGGCCCATGCCTTCGTCCGCGAAGGCGCCCAGGTGGTCGCCGCGGACGTGAACGACAAGGCGGTCCATGAAACCGTGGCCGGCTTGCACGGCAACGCGGTGGCGGTGGTCGGCGACGTCACCCACGATGCTGACGTTGGGACCTTCGTCGAGACTGCCGTCGGCCACTTCGGGAAACTCAACGTCCTGTACAACAACGCGGGCATCTTCGACGAGGCGGACGAGTCGGTCCTGACGACAACCGACGCCATCTGGGACCGAACCATGGCGATCAACGTCAAGGGCTTGGCGTTCTGCTGCAAGCACGGCATCCCCGAGCTGATCAAGGCCGGGGGCGGCTCGGTGATCAACATCGCCTCCTTCGTCGCCCTGGTCGGTTGTACCGTCCCGCAAGACGCCTACACCGCCAGCAAGGGCGCGGTCATCGCCCTGACGAAGTCGCTCGCGGTCCAGTTTGGACCGAAGGGCATTCGCACCAACGCGATCTGCCCGGGACCGATCGAAACCCCGCTCATGCGGGACCTGCTGAAAGACGAGAATAAGAAACGCGTCCGGCTCAATCGAATCCCGATGGGCCGATTCGGGCTGGCGGAGGACATCGTGTCGCTCGCCATCTACCTTGCGTCCGACGAGTCAACCTGGACCAACGGCGCCGCGCTCGTCGTCGACGGCGGCATCACGTCAAACTACTTCTGATGGTGACGGTGGAAAGCCCTGGCCGCTTGCTGATCGGCGGCAAATGGCGCAACGGGCAGGACGAGAAGACGTTCGAGATCGTCGAGCCCGCCACCTCTGAAGTGATGGCGACCGCGGCCGTTGCCTCGCCAGCCGACGTCGACGCCGCCGTCAAGGCGGCACGGACCGCGTTCGAGGGTGGCGCCTGGAGCAACGCGGCCGCGAGCGCCCGAGCCAAGGTCCTCTACAAGATCGCGGAGCTGATCCGCGCCGACGTCGACCGGCTGGCGACGCTCGAGGCGCGCAACGCCGGCAAGCCGATCCGTGATGCTCGCGATGAGGTCCTGGGCGCCGCCCAGTGTTTCGAGTACTACGCCGGGGCCGCAACCCGGATCTTCGGCGAGACCATCCCGGTGACGGCGCCCGGGCTCGACTTCACGCTCCGCGAGCCAGTCGGCGTGGTGGCACTGATCGTGCCCTGGAACTTTCCGCTGACGATCGCCTCATGGAAAGTCGCCCCGGCCCTGGCCGCCGGCAACGCCGCGATCCTGAAGCCGGCGAGCTACACGCCGCTGACCGCGCTGGAGCTGGGACGGATCGCGCTGGAGGCCGGGCTGCCCCAGGGCGTGCTCAATGTCATCACCGGGCCGGGTGCGACGACGGGCAACGCGCTCGCCGGCCATTCGGGCGTCGACAAGATCGCCTTTACGGGCGAGACGCTGACCGGGGTCAGCATTCTGCAACAGGCCGCGCCCAACATCACGCGCGTGTCCCTCGAGCTGGGTGGGAAATCACCCAACATCATTTTTCACGACGCCGACCTGGAGAAAGCGGTACCGGCCGCCGTCAACAGCGTCTTTGGCAACGCCGGCCAGGATTGTTGCGCTCGTAGCCGCGCCTTCGTCCATCGCTCCATCGCCGAGGAGTTCGACCAGCGAGTCGCTGCTGGCAGCCGTCAGCTCCGCCTGGGAGATCCACTCGATCCGGCGACCGAGATTGGTCCGTTGATCTCGATGAAACAGCGCGAGCGCGTGAGTGCCTACGTCGAGGTCGGACAGCGCGAGGGAGCGCGGCTGCTGTCGGGCGGCGTGGAACCTGGCGGCGCGCTGGCGCGGGGCAGCTACCTGGAGCCGACCGTGTTCGATCGCGCCGATAACCGGATGCGGATCGCCCAGGAAGAGATCTTCGGTCCGATCCTGACCATCATCCCGTTCACCGATGAGGACGAGGTGCTACAGCTCGTCAACGACACACCCTATGGTCTCTCCGGATCGATCTGGACTAAAGACATCGGCCGCGCGCTGCGCATGGCGCGCGGCGTCAAGACCGGCGTGCTGAGCATCAACAGCAGCCGGAGCGTTCACCAGGAGGCCCCCTTCGGCGGGTATAAGCGCAGCGGCATCGGTCGCGAGCTCGGCATGCACGCGCTCCAGCTTTACACGGAAGTCAAGAACGTTTTCGTCAGTCTCGAATAAGTAGGAGGGATTCGACATGGCGCGCACAGGGACCGCGACGCGCGACCGATCGACGACGACGCGAGCTGACCGCACCAATGGACAGTCACGCCGTCAGGAGAAGACCGCCAAAATCACGCTCGAGGAACTGGTTCGCCAGACCAAGGCCGGCGACGTCGACACCGTGATCATCGCCATCGCCGACCTCCAGGGACGGCTGATGGGCAAGCGGCTCACCGGCCCCTATTTCCTGGATCACGTCGACGAGGGCCTGCATGCCTGCGATTACCTGCTGGCGATGGACGTCGACAACGAACCACTCCCCGGATTCAAATTCACCAACTGGGGGACCGGCTATGGCGACATGCACGGCCATCCCGACCTCTCGACCATCCGGCGAATCCCATGGCTGGAGAAGACCGCGCTGATCCTCTGCGACGTCGAAACGATGGATGGCAAAGCGGTGCCCGTCGCGCCCCGCCAGGTGCTCCGTCGCCAGATCGACCGCGCCCGCAAGCTCGGGTTCAATCCCAAGACCGGCTCCGAGTTGGAGTTCTATCTCTTCAAAGACACCTACGAGCAGGCTGCCGAGAGGGACTACCGCGATTTGCAGCCGTACGGCCGCTACATCGAGGACTACCACATCCTGCAGGGCACCAAGGCCGAGTGGTTCAACCGGCTGATCCGCAACGGGATGGAAGGGGCCGGTGTGCCGGTGGAGAACAGCAAGGGCGAGTGGGGGGTCGGGCAGCAGGAAATCAACTTGCGCTTTGCCGAATCGCTCGAGATGGCCGATCGGCACGTGGTCTACAAGAATGGTGTCAAGGAGATCGCGGCCCTCAACCAGGTGGCGGTGACGTTCATGGCGAAGTGGTCGATGGCCCAGGCGGGCAGTTCGTTCCATCTCCATTCATCGCTGTGGGACGTCAAGAGTGATAAGGCGCTCTTCCATGCGGCCAACGGCGGCCCGCACGGCATGTCCCCGCTGTTCCAGCACTACCTCGCCGGGCTGATCGCACTCGCCCGCGACTTCTCGCTCTTCTACGCGCCCTTCGTCAACTCCTATAAGCGCTACCAGGCGACCTCCTTCGCGCCCACCTCGATCGTCTGGAGCTGGGACAACCGGACCTGTGGCTTCAGAATCATCGGACACGGCTCGGGGCTGCGGGTCGAGTGCAGGATTCCCGGCGCCGACGCAAACCCGTACCTGGCCTTTGCGGCCACGATCGCGGCCGGCCTGCACGGCATCGAGAACAAGCTCGAGCTACCGCCCGAATTCCACGGCGATGCGTACACGGCCAAAAACCTTCCGCGCGTACCAGGCAACCTGACGGAGGCGATCAATGCGCTCGAGAAAAGCCAGGTGGCCCGCGCGGCCTTCGGCGACGAGGTGGTCGAGCATTACCTGCACTCGGCGCGGCTCGAGCGTCAGACCTTCGACAGCGCCGTCACGGACTGGGAGCTGAGGCGGAACTTCGAGCGCATCTAAACGCGAGGCTCGGGTAGGCTAGTTCGTGGTGATGAAGCAGACGGCCGTCAATGCGCCGCCGGTAAACGTGTACGAGGCGAACGACCAGCTGACGGTCGCGATTCCGATGCCAGGCGCCCATCACGATACGGTTGTCGTGAGCCTGGATGGGCGCCGGCTGACGGTTGACGCGGAAGCGCGCTACCCCCAGGAGCAGCAGCATTACCTGCAGCACGAGTGGTCGGTCGGCACCTCGCATCGCGAGGTCGTCCTGGCGAAGCCGGTGCGGTCGAGCGGCGCCAAGGCGATGCTCACCCACGGCATCCTGACGGTCTCGCTGCCGATCGGCGAAGAGGAGGCCGCATCACGGACGCGCATCGCGGTGACCGAGCCGCTCACCCACCAGGGCCAGCCACACTGACCGGGCGCGCCGCTGCGGCGCAGTGGACGGTGCTCGAGATGCTTCACCCGATCCCCTCATTGCTGACGACCCTGGCGTCCGTCGGCTTTGCCCTAATCTTCGGCATCCGGCTTGGCAATGTCAGCCTCTGGTGGATCGCCGCCATCATGCTGCTGGTCCAGTTCTCGATCAGTGCGCTGAACGAGTGGGCCGACGCCGACCTCGACCGGCGGGCGGGCCGCCAACGACCGATACCGCTTGGGCTGATCTCGCCCCGCACCGCCCTGACCGTGGCCGTGCTCTGCGCGGTGGGTGCCTTCCTGCTGAGCACGCTCGCCAATTTCGGCCCGGTGGCCTTGCTGCTCGTCGGGATCGGGCTCGCCTGTGGCTGGGCCTACGATCTCCGGTTCAAGGCCACCCCGTTGAGCTTTCTTCCCTTCGCGGTCGCCTTTCCCTTGATGCCGTTCTGGATTGGCCTGCTCGCTGGTCGTCCGGCGAGTTCGCTGCTTGTCCTCTTCCTCGCAGGCAGTCCCCTGGCGACCGCCATCCACCTCGCCGACGCGATTCCCGACCGTGATCGAGACCGGGCCGCCGGGCTGCTGACCCTGGCGGTGACGCTGGGAAGACCGGCCGCGGAGATGGTCGCCGTCGGCCTGCTGTTGATCGGCACGGTGATCTCCATCGTTCTGATCGTCGGTCGTGGTCAAATGTCGATCGCCGCGCTTTCCATCGTCGCCGTCGTGGCGAGCGGCGCCGTGGTCGGTCTGAGTTATCGGGACCATCCATCGTCGTCGCTGCTGGGCAAATGGGCCGTGATTGCGGCGGCCGCCGTGGCGGCCGTGCCACTGGTAGTGTCGGCGAGTGGGCCGTAACACCGGGCACATCGACGAGACCGCCGTTGGCGACCACTACGGCGAATGGTTCAGCCGTGGTCTGCGGGGGATTGGTATGCGCTACGTCTTCTCCAGGCGCGGGCTCTGGGTGATCAACACCCCGTACCGGCGCATCCTGAACGCGGCCAACATCACGGCGCAGGACCAGGTCCTCGACCTCGGTTGCGGGATCGGCAACATCCTCATCGCGCTGGCAGAGCGGACTGACTTCAGCCATCCGCCGGTCGGCGTTGACGTCTCACCCGACCTGATCCGCATCGGCGAGCGAGAAATCGCCAAGGCCCGAATGCACGATCGCATCCGGCTGCAGGTTGCGCCGGCCACTCGCCTGCCCTTCGAGGACGGGTCGTTTGATGTCGTCGTCACGTCCCATGTGCTGAAACACCTCGATGATGAGACGCTGCTGACCAGTTTCCGCGAAGTCGTCCGCGTGCTGCGCCCCGGCGGGCGCTTCCTCCTCTGGGAGTTCGAAAAGAGCCCGCGATCGGCTCTGCTGTTCTGGAGTGCGCGACTCAGTGGCCTGCCACCAGCCTTTCAGCTGCGCACTGGCGCCGAATTTTCAGCGGCGCTCCGACTTGCAGGATTCCATCGAGTCGTGCGGTTCAAGACCGGTCTCTTTCTCATTCCACCGGTGCCTCGCCTCGCGTTGCTGGCGACTCGGTAAGCACGCTTCCTACTATTACGTCGATGACAACGACGTTGACCGCCACCATGCGTGCGGTGGCGGTGACCCCCAAGCAGCCCGGCAGTGCCCGCCAGGTTGAACTGCCGATCCCGACCATCGCTCGCGGCACCGCGGTGATGCGGGTCCTCGAGGTCGGCATCGATGGCACGGACACCGAAATCAACCAGGGGCTCTACGGCGAGCCGCCACCCGGTTCGAGTTTCCTGGTGATCGGTCACGAGGCGCTGAGCGTGGTCGAGGCAGTGGGGGAGGGCGTCTCGGGCTTCACGCCGGGCGACCTTGTGGTCTCAACCGTGCGGCGTCCCGACGACTGCCCGAACTGCCGTGCCGGCGAAAGCGACATGTGCCTCTTCGGCACCTACACCGAGCGGGGGATCAAGGGGGCGCACGGCTACATGGGCGAGTACTACAGCGAGACCCCGGCCTTCATGATCAAGATCCCGCCCGCACTGCGACCCTTCGCCGTGTTACTCGAGCCGCTGAGCATCGTGGAGAAAGCGACCTTCCAGGCCTGGAAGATCCAGGAACGGATGGTGTGGCAGCCAGCGCAGGCCGTTGTGCTGGGCGCTGGACCAATCGGCATCCTGGCTACGATCCTGCTGCGGCTGCGCGGCCTCGAGGTACATGTCTACGCCAAATCAGCTCCGGAAAGCCTGCAGGGCCGCATCCTCCATGACGTGGGCGCGACCTATCAGAGCGTCGATGACCACCCGCTGACCGGCATCAAGGACGAGCTTGGACAGATCGACTTCATTCTCGAAGGCACGGGCAACAGCTCGGTTGCCTTTGAGGCGATGGCGCAGCTTGGGACCAACGGCGTCCTGTGCCTCACCGGCGTGTCGGCGGGCAATCGCAGTATCGAGATCCCGGCGGACGTTATCAATCTGCAGATGGTGCTCGGCAACCGGGTGACGTTTGGGTCGGTCAACGCCAACCGCCGGTACTTCGAAATGGGCTTGGAGCATTTCCAGCAGGCGGAGCGGACATGGCCGGGGATCTTCGAGCGGTTGATCACCCGCCGCGTGCCATTCGGCGATTTTCTGTCAGCGCTCGACCGGCGGCCGGAAGACATCAAGACCCTGCTGACGATCGCCTCCGCCTAGGTCACCCCGTGGCGCTCCAGCTCGATCCGCAGACCTGCCGCCATCTCGAGCCGGCGATCCAGCGCGAGTGGTTGGTGGCCAACGGGCTAGGGGGCTATGCGTCGGGGACGGTGGCCGGCGTCAACACCCGACGCTACCACGGCCTGCTGGTGGCCGCCCTGAATCCGCCGGTCCAGCGGATGGTGCTCGTGGCGGGGCTCGAAGAATGGGTCCGATCTGCGGGCGGCGACCTGGAGGCCCTCTCAGCCCAGGAGTACTGGGATGGCACGGTCTTTCCCCAGGGGTATCGACAGCTCGACGCTGTGGAGCTCGACGGCATGCTCCCGCTGTTCCGATGGACGATCGCCGGCCGAACGATCGAGAAGCGGATCTGGATGGAAGGCGGCACCTCGCGGACGGTCGTCACCTACCGATTGGTGAGCGGGCTCCCGCTCACCTTGCAGTTGCGCCCGCTCTTTGCCCACCGCGATTACCATCAACAGCGTCACGGGCAGGGCGCTTTCGAGATGAGCCAAACCGGTGAGGGATGGATCATCGACGCCGCCGGCGTCCGCAGCTTCTTCGAGGTTCGATCCTCGGCGGCCGTAAGCAGCCAGCCGGATTGGTACTGGCGGGTGCTCCATCGAGTCGAACGTGAGCGCGGGCTCGATGACGAGGAAGACCTCTTTACGCCGGGCGTGGTCGAGGTCCCGCTCGAAGCCGGGGCCGATGTTGCTGTGATCCTCGCCACGGAGGCGACGCCGTCGAGCTGGGATGCCGCGCAGTCCCGGCGAGACGCGCAGCATCGTCAGGCCGCCGTGCTTGGGCCCGGGATGGAGCATCCGCTCGCGGAACAGCTCGCCGTCGCCGCCGAGCAGTTCCGGGTTGTGCGAGGCATGGCCGGTGAGGTGCCGTCCCGCCAGCAGCGAACCGTGGTCGCCGGCTACCACTGGTTCACCGATTGGGGCCGCGACACGATGATCAGCTTGCCCGGGCTGGCGATGCATCCGGGCACACTATGGGAAGCGCGGGCTGTGCTCGACACCTATATTCGATACATCGACCAGGGGCTGATCCCCAACCGCTTCCCCGACGGAGGCCAGGCCCCCGAGTACAACACGATCGATGCCACCCTCTGGCTCTTCCAGGCCGTCGCCGCGTACCTCCGCGCCAGTCACGATTGGCGCTTCATCGCCGACCGGCTGGAGGCGCTCGAAGCCATCATCGACTGGCACGTTCGCGGGACGCGGCACAACATCCGGATGGACCCCGCCGATGGGCTGCTCGCCGGCGGGGAGGACGGCGTCGCGCTCACCTGGATGGATGCGAAGGTGGAGGAGTGGGTGGTCACTCCGCGCCGTGGCAAGCCAATCGAGGTCAACGCGCTCTGGTACAACGCGTTGCGGCTGACTGCCGACTGGTGTGAGCGGGCGATGCGGCCGGCCGGCGCCTACCGGCAGATGGCCGCCCAAGCACATGCCTCGGCGCAGGAACGCTTCTGGTACCCGGACGGTGGTTACTGCTACGACGTGGTAGACGCGCCCGCAGGCGACGATCCCAGTCTGCGGCCAAACCAGGTCATCGCCCTGGGGCTGGTGTATCCCCTGATCGAGGGCGAGTCTGCGCGCCGGGCATTCGATGTCGTCACCCAAAAACTCCTGACGCCCTACGGCTTGCGCACGCTCAGTCCGGACGACCCGCGCTATCAATCCTCATATCGGGGCGATCAGCGCGCCCGCGACGCCGCCTATCACATGGGCCTGGTGTGGCCGTGGCTGCTGGGACCCTATCTCGATGCCCACCGGCACCTCGACGGCGAACCGTCAACGGTGCACCACCTGCTCGAACCCTTCACGTCGCACCTGCTCGACGCGGGACTCGGCACCATCAGCGAGATCTTCGAGCCTGAACCGCCCTACCGGCCGGTGGGCTGCATCGCCCAAGCCTGGAGCGTCGGCGAAGTCCTGCGTCATGCGCTCGCTCTATCCTGAGGTCGCGTGAAGCTCGTCGATATCACGATCCCGATCCGCATCGCAATGACGGTCTACCGCGGCAATCCGCCAGTGCGGATTCGTCCGGCCATGACGCTGCGAAAGGATCACGTCAACCTCAGCGAGCTCTGCCTTGGCTCCCACACAGGCACCCACGTCGACGCGCCGAATCACTTCATCAAGGGCGCGAAGGGGATCGACCGGGTGGACCTCGAGCGCTTCATCGGCCCCGCCTGGGTCGCGGACCTTCAGCGCGTCCGCGGTGGCATCAGCGCGGCCGATTTAGATCGCGCGCGTATTCCACGCGGCAGCCGTCGCATTCTGCTGCGCACCAGTAATTCGCGCTTGTGGCACCCGGCGCGTCGCTTTCAGACGGACTTCGTGTATCTCGCCGCCGATGGCGCCGACTGGATGGTGGAGCGCGGCGTCGACCTGGTCGGTATCGATTA
>DATBYU010000040.1:0-2675 GCA_036513555.1 Candidatus Dormiibacterota bacterium
GATCCGATCGTACTCTACGACAAGGCGGCCGACCGCTGGCTGCTGACACAGTTCGCCGTGACGCAGGCACCGTTCTCTCAGTGTATTGCCGTCTCTACGTCGGCCGACCCCACCGGAACCTATGCGCGTTACGAATACCAGTTCCAGGACTTCAACGACTATCCGAAGTTCGGTGTCTGGCCCGACGCCTATTACGGTACATTCAACATGTTCCGCGGGAATAATTTTCTCGGCGCCAAGGCATGCGCTTTCGAGCGCGACAAGATGCAGGCCAGTCAGGGCGCCCGCATGGTGTGCTTCGACGTGGCCAACCAGGGCGGGTTGCTTCCCGCGGATGTCGATGGTGCAACGCTGCCCTCGTCCGGCACGCCGAACTACACGCTCAACATCGGCAGCAACCAGCTTAATCTATGGAAGTTTCACGTCGATTGGACAAATCCCGGGAGCTCGACATTCACCGGGCCGACACCCGTAAAGACGGCGCCCTTCGAGATCGCCTGCAGAACCTCATCGAACCCCGGCCAATGCGTGAAACAGCCGCGGACCGCCGAAACGCTCGATACGTTGAGCGATCGTCTGATGTTCCGACTTGCCTACCGCAAATTCAGCGACCACGAAGCGCTCGTCGTCAATCACGCCGTCGTCGCCGGCTCCTCGTCGGGCGTCCGCTGGTACGAGTTGCGCGACCCAGGGGGCACGCCCAAAATTTTCCAGCAGGGGACCTATGCGCCAGACGCTGCCTTCCGTTGGATGGGCAGCATTGCCATGGACAAAACAGGGAACATGCTGATCGGCTACAGCGTGTCGAGCCCGCAAATCTTCCCTGCCATCCGTTTCACCGGCCGCAGCGTCACCGATCCGGTCAACCAGATGGCCATGGAGCAGCAGGGGGTACCGGGCAAAGGCTCTCAGCTTACCCCGGAGCGCTGGGGCGATTACGCTAGCATGAGCATCGATCCGAGCGACGACTGCACGTTCTGGTTCTCTACCCAGTACGCCTCTACGACCGGCAAGTTCAACTGGAGTACATCGATCGTCCCAGTCAAGTTTACCAGTTGTCACTGACGGCGGGCGCCGGCCGCGTTTGGTGTCGGTTTTCGAGGAGGGCGTTCGGCTCCGTTAACGGATCCCGCTGTCGTAGACAACGCGCACCTGGGTAAAACTCTTAGGAGAAACGGTCACCGTCTGCTCGGCGGCACGCGGGTAGAGAGCGGGTGACTCGGGCCTCAACACATACTTCCCCGGTGGGAGCGCGATACGAAAGTTCCCGTCCGGGTCGGTCTCGACTGTAGCCACTTGCTTCCCGCTCGCATCGAAGACCGCAAGCTTCGCTTGATAGGGTGTCACGTTCGGCACTCCGATCGTCTCGTGTGGCCGCACCGGTCGGATGCTCACCTGGCCGGCGATGCCGCTTTCATTTGGCGCCGGATCGGCCTTCGCCGCGATGCCTGCTCTTGTACCTTCGGCGATCACTCCCATCCCCTTAGCTGTGCCCGCGTTCTCGAATAGCGCAGTCAAGATCGCAAGGGCGGCGGCGACTCTCGATATGATGGTTGGAGGCATGGTCAAGCCGCTTCGTTGAACGCCCCAAATTCTGAAACTCCGATCATGAGATAGGTTGCGGTGCTTTCACTGCCAACTCCGTCTATCCGCGCCCTAAACAGGGCCCACTCCTTCCCTCGATGCCCCTACTCGGCAGCGGCTGTCGCTTCCCCGGACGCAGGACGAGGCCGACGCAGCAGCAGCAGCAGCGGAAGTCCGGCGACGACGATCATCATCATCAGCTTGAAATCGTCGATATAGGCGACCATTGCCGCTTGCCGCGTCGCTTCGGCGTTGAGTGCCGCCAGGCCGGAGGGGGTGGTCAGGCTGAACGGTGCGGCCATGTGGGGCAGGCGGGCGAGCGGGTTGTCCTCGCGCAGGTGCTCGACCAGGCGCGAATGGACGGTCTGGGTATTCTGGGCCAACAACGCCACGACGATGGCGATGCCGATGCTGCTGCCGATATTGCGGGTCAGACTGAAGATGGCGGTCCCCTGCGTCAGGATCTGCCGCGGCAGGGTCGAGAAGGTGACGATGCTCAGTGGCGTAAAGACGAAGCCGAGACCAAAGCCCTGCAGAATTCCGGTCGAGATGATCGGGCCCATTCCCATATGGAGCGAGAAGCCGGTCATCTGCCACAGCGCGATCGCCGTCATCGCGAGGCCCGTCATGATGATCAACCGGATATCGATCCGCCCCACCAGGCGGCTCACGAGGAGCATCGCAGCCATCGTGCCGATGCCGCGGGGTGCAGTCACCAGCCCAGTCGTCAGCACCGGATAGTTCAAGAGATCCTGCAGCATCGTCGGCAACAAAATCATCGTGCCAAAGAGCGGGATGGCGATCAGGAACATCAGGATCGTGCCGGCAACGCAATTGGCGTCCTTCAAGAGCTCACGGTTGAGGAACGACCGGTTAGTGGCGGTCGCGGTGTGGACGACGAACAGGTAAAGGGCGAGCCCGGCGATCGCCGCCTCGACCCAGATCTCGGTCGAGCCGAACCAATCCTTGAGCTCGCCCCGGTCGAGCAGCATCTGCAGGGCGCCGATTGCGAGGCTCAGCGTGGCAAAGCCGAAGAAGTCGAAAGCTTCGCGTTGGGCGCTGCGCGCCGAGCGAATGAAAATGAGAATCCC
>DATBYU010000041.1:0-14336 GCA_036513555.1 Candidatus Dormiibacterota bacterium
AAACTTAGTGGGGGTTCATGGTCTTATCAAACTCGCGGGCCAGTATGAGCGCCGATGAGGTCAGGGCCGCGACCATGACCGTCCCAATAACACCTGGAGGCCTTCATGCGCCAAGCACCCACCCTTAAGCCGTTACCACAGCTTCGGCGCAACCCATGGCTCAGCGGCACGAGGGCCTGGATCATCGGGTTGGGTCTGGTCGGCCTGCTGCTCCTCGGCCTGATCGCGCGCGACACGCTCTTTGCGACCCCAGCCGCCGCTACCATCCGGACGTCCACGGCCGACCGCGGCTCCGTTACCTCGGCTGTTAGCGGGACCGGATCGTTGCTACCGGTCGGACGCATGAGCGTCAACTTCAAGGCGGCCGGCACCCTGACGGAAGTCGACGTCAGAGTGGGCGACAAGGTGACGACGGGCCAGCTGCTGGCGCGCATCGACTCGACCACGCAGCAGGCCACGCTGGCGCAGGCGCAGGCCTCGCTCGCGTCCGCCCAAGCCAATCTCCAAACAACGCAATCGCCGATCACCGCTGCGCAGGTCGCGCAGCTCCAGCATCAAGTCAGCGCCGCGCAGCAGAACTACATCGACATCCTGGCGGCCGCGAATGCCACCAACAATGCCGATGCCGCCACCGTCGCCAGCGACCAGGCGAAGGTGAACGCCGACTGCCCCAACGGGGCGCAATGCAGTCAGGACCAGGCCCAGCTGGCGACCGACAAATCCAAGCAGCACATGGACCTGATCAGTGGCCAGACCCGGCTCAATTCGGCATCGCAGCAGATTACGTCCGCGAGTGACAACCTCGCCGTGCAGACGCAGGTCAAACCGAATACGCTGGCTTCCGGCCAGGCCCAGGTGGCGTCCGCCCAGGCGCAGGTACAGGCGGCCCAGGTCGCCCTGAACCAGACCACCCTCACCGCCCCGACCTCCGGCGTGGTGATCAGCATCAACGGCGTGCCAGGCGAGTCAGCCGGAGGCGGAACCGCGCAGTCACCGGGATCCCTCGCCCCGCAGCCATCCTCGGGCGCGTCAGGTGGATCATCCGGCTTCATGGTGATCGACGACAACAGCAGTTTCGTCGCCGTCATGCCGTTCGCTGAGACGGATGCCGGGCGGTTGGCCGCGAATCAAACGACCTCGTTCACCTTCGACGCCATCCCGAACCTGACCATTACGGGGCACGTGTTGACAATCAGTCCGAGCGCAACCGTCGTCTCGAACGTCGTCAACTACTACGTCAGCTTCGTCCTCAACCGCACCGATCCGCGGCTTCGCGAGGGTATGACGGCCAACGCATCGGTCACGGTCGCCCAGGCGGACAACGCGGTGCGGGTGCCGAATGCCGCGGTGCATACCCAGGGTGGGACCACCATGGTGACCGTCCTCGCCAACGGTCAGCAGGTCGCGACCGAGGTTGTTACCGGCATCGTCGGCGATACCTACACGGAAATCAAGGCAGGACTCAACGAGGGCGACCGTGTGGTGCTACCAGCGCTCCGCACGACGACCGGGACTGGCAATAGCAACAACCTCGTCCGGGGGGGCGGTGGCGGCTTTGGCGGGGGAGGCGTCATTCGGGGCGGCGGAGGGTGATCACCCTCGAAGGGATAACCAAGGTCTACCGCACCGGTGAGGTGGAGGTAGCCGCCCTGAAGGGCATTTCGCTTCACATTCCTGAGGGCGAGTTCGTCGCCATCATGGGACCCTCCGGCTCGGGCAAAAGCACGCTGATGAACCTGATCGGCTGCCTCGACCAGCCATCGTCCGGCCGCTACATCCTCGATGGCTACGACGTCTCAGCGTTGACCGACGACCAGCTTGCCTGGATTCGCAATCGAAAGATCGGCTTCGTCTTCCAGTCCTACAACCTGATTCCGCGTGCGAGCGCGGTGCATAACGTCGAGATGCCGCTGATCTATGCGGGCGACAACCTCCAACGGCGGGAGCGGGCGATGGCCGCGCTCGAATCCGTCGGTCTGCTGGAACGCGCGAGCCACCTACCCAGCGAACTCTCGGGCGGTCAGCAGCAGCGCGTCGCCGTCGCCCGCGCCTTAGTGACCGACCCTGCAATCCTCCTGGCTGATGAACCGACCGGGAACCTCGACAGCGAATCGAGTCTCGAGATCATGAGGTTGCTGCGCGATCTCAACCAGCAAGGGCGCACCATCGTGCTGATCACACACGAGCCCGACATCGCGGCTTTTGCGCAGCGCGTGGTGCGAGTGCGCGACGGTGTAATCGTCAGCGACGAACGCCCGGCCCTCGCGGCGGAGATGGTTCGATGAGCATCCTCGAAGGGCTGCGCCTGGCCATAAACGGACTGCTGTCGAACCGACTGCGGTCGGCCCTGACGATGCTCGGCATCCTGATCGGAGTGTCGGCCGTGATCTTGCTGGTCGGCGTCGGCAACGGTGCGTCGGTCGCCGTCCAACAGCAGATCCAGTCGTTGGGCTCCAACCTCCTGACCGTCTTTCCATCCAACGCGAGAAGCGCGGGTGGCGTACAGCAGGGCTTTGGCACGGGATCGAGCTTTACGCTCGACGACGTGAAAGCAATCGCGAACCGGCAGACGTCACCGGACGTGGTGACCGCCATCCCGAGCGCCGGCGGGCGCGCGCAGCTGACCTACGGCAATCAGAACTGGAACAGCAGCCTGACCGGGACGACGCAGGACTTCCCGTCAGTGCGCAATTACCAGCTGGCCAGCGGCCAGTTCTTCACCTCGGGTGAGGTCGACGCCGCGAGCAAGGTGGCGGTCATCGGACCGACGGTCGTCACCAACCTCTTCGGCGGCGCCGATCCGATCGGCCAGGTGATGAAGATCAACCGGCAGAACTTCCGCGTCATCGGCGTCTTCGCTCCCAAAGGGTCATCCGGCGGTTTCAACAACCAGGACGACGTGGTGGTCGTGCCGATCACGTCGGCGTGGAGCTACCTGCTTGGCGGGCGCGGAAAGAACATTCAGCAGATCTATGTCGAGGCCACCAATGCGCAGGCGACCACGGCCGCCACCACCGAGGTCACGCAGGTCATGCTCGACCGGCATCACATCTCGGACCCAACGCTCGCCGACTTCCAGATCCTGAGCCAGCAGGACGTGCTCGCCAGCGCTTCGCAGACGACTGGCGTGCTCACCCTGATGCTGGGCGCGATCGCGGGCATCTCCCTCGTCGTCGGCGGCATCGGAATCATGAACATCATGCTGGTCACCGTCACCGAGCGCACCCGCGAGATCGGCATTCGCAAGGCGATCGGCGCTCGCCGGCAGGACATCCTGCTGCAGTTCCTGATTGAGTCGATGTTCCTGTCGGGCCTCGGTGGGGCGCTGGGAATCCTCGTCGGTTTTGGCCTGGCGCGGGTGCTTCCCATCGCGGTTTCTTCGTTGCCGACGCCCGTCATCTCCACGCCGTCCGTCTTTCTGGCATTCGGCATCTCCGTCGGCATCGGTCTCTTCTTCGGCCTGTATCCCGCGAATCGGGCGGCGCGACTCCGCCCGATCGAAGCCCTGCGTTACGAGTGAACCCCAAGGAGGTCATGCAATGATCAAGCTTCCCATCGCCGCGCTCGTCGTGATCGTCGGCTTACTCGGCGGTTTCTACGGTGGCTACAAGGTCGGTGGTGGCGGGACGACCGCCAACGCCGCCGCGGCCACGACAGGTACGAGGGCGGCCGGAAATGGTTTCGCCGGCGGCCGCGGCGTGGCGGCTGCCTGTCCAAGTCCCGGCGCCACCCCCGCGACCAGCGCATCCGGAGCGGCCGCCAGGCGTGGCGCCACCGGCACGGTCGCCAACCTGACCGCCAACAGCCTCACGATCCATGACACCCGTTGCAACACCGATGTCAAGGTCACATTCGATCAGAGCGTGATCGTGCGCAAGACCGTCGTCGGCCAGGCATCCGACCTGCAGGAGACCCAGACGATCACCGTGACCGGTACGCGGCAGGCCGACGGTAGCATCAAAGCCAACAGCATCAACATCGTCCCGGCCGGGTCCGGCGGATTTGGTGGAGTCGGCGGCGCCGCCAATGGCGGCTGAGATCGGTCGAGGCTAACCAAGGGACGTGGACCGGTTGAGCTGGCTGCTCCTTGCCATCGTCCTGGTCCTCGCCGGCCTCTATCTGCACGTCCGATTGGCCGACGAGACGCTCTCCTACCTGGTGGCGGGGATTGGAGCCGGCATCGGCCTGGCTCTGCTCGGCAGCATCATTCACGATGCGTTCGCCGGTCAGCGCACGCAACACTGACCGGCGACTCCGCCGAACGACGACTACGCCCTAAACGTTAGACGCGAGAAGCGTGACGACCAGTCCTTGCCCTGGCCCGGACGGAGCCAGCCCATCACCGCGACCGCGGCGAGGATGAGGAGCAGCAGCAGGAGCAGCCCGAACAAGGTGACGATGCCACCCACGGTGCTGAAGAACGAGACCAGGCCGCCAAACAGACCGCTGCCGTTCGCGGACGCCGGCTTTGCGGTTGCCGACTTTGCGCCATTGCTGTCAGACGCCCAGTTGAAGCGCATGCTCTCGTCCGGAGCCGCGCCCGGCGTTCCTGAGCCGGTCGAGCTTGCTAGCGTGGTCTGGCCACCGCCGGCCGATGAGCCGCTTCCGGATTTGGCGACGGTCGATCCGCTACCGCCAGCACCCGAGCCGGCTGTACCGGAACCGCTTGATGCGCCCGCAGCGGTCCCCGAACCACTCGGGTTCGTCGGCGTGCAGAACAACGTGTTCGTGGTCTGACCTGCGGGATCGGTCGGATGCGGGTTCAACGTTTGCGGGAAGCAGGTCGGCGAGACGCCCGGCGTATCGGCAAAAACTGGAGCGGTTGCCGCAATCGCCGCCAGGCCGATGACCGGAACGCTCGCCAGCGCCGACAACGAGAGCATGATGAGTTTGCGCATCGGAACACCTCCACGAGGGGATGCCTCGACACTAGCGACCTCAGCCGTGGCGATCGCGCCCCCGACGCACCGTTATCAAATCCTGCAAACGCACTGCTCCCCTCTCGTGGCAGCGAGATTAGGCGCATGTACCTAGGCAAGGACGGGGTTTTTGTGACGTTGCTTATACAAGGGCACGCAAAAGAGAGAGCAAAAGACCCATGCTGAGCCATCCGTCACTACGGCGGCGCATCGTTCTGCCCTTCATCCTGCTCGTCCTCTTCATCGGCGTGGTCGGCGTTGCCGTGGTCAGCGCCCAGGTGAGCGGCTCCGTTGAAGGGGCGGCCGACAACAGCCTCATCCAGAACTCGCTGCGCACCAACGATCGGTTGGCGACGCTGGAAAACGACCGCTTGCAGCAACTACGAGCCGCGGCCGACACGGCCGGGGTCGCCACCGCCACGGCCCGCGGTGATGGCGCGGCGGCCGGGCGCCTGCTCGGTCCAATCGTCGGCAACGCGCAGCCCGAGCACCTGGTCCTCCGCGTCCTCGACGCGAGCGGGCGCGAGCTGGTTGCACTCCGTCGGATTGGCGCCACCATCGAGACCTTTGCCGATGGGACCAGCTACGCGGGCCAGGCGGCCGTCCGGCACGCGCTGGCGGGAGAGCGCGACTCGCTCGGCGACAAGTACCTCTTCCTGTCGAACGCAACGCCACCGATGCTCTACTGGGTGGCACCGATCTGGACCGAAACCCAGCAGCCGGCCGTCGTCGGTGCCGTCCTACTCGGTGAGTCTCTCCCCGAGATCGTGCAGGCGATTCCCGGCTCGAGCGCGAACGTGGTTGCGTTTTACGACCCGTCCGGCACGGTCCTGGCGAGCTCGCTGACCGGCATCCCATCGCTCTCCCCCGACGTCAGGCTGAAGGTGACGCCGGAGATGCCGGTGCGGATCGCCACAGAGTGGCAGAGCCAAACGTATCGGCTACTCGTCAACGACTGGACGATGCGCGGAAATAACCTGGGATATTTCGGCGTCGCCGTGACCGCGACCGATCTGACGAGCTCGCTCAATGCCATCCGCTTCGTCCTGGTGGCGCTCTTTGGCGCGATCGCCCTCGGCACCATCCTGATCGGCCTCGCCCTTGCCGACCGGATCACCCGACCGATCGATCACCTGGTGGCATCGATGGCGACGGTCTCAGCTGGCGACTACAGCCGCCGCGTCGAGGTGGAGTCAGCGGACGAGATCGGGTACCTGGCGAAAAGCTTCAATGTGATGACGGCGGCGCTGGAGGCGCAGATCCTGGCGCGCGAAGAAGCGTATTTCCGCAACCTCGAGGCCCTGGCTCGCGTCATCGATGCCCGTGACCCGTACACCTTCGAGCACTCGGCCCGGGTGGCCGCCGTCAGCAAGGAGCTAGCGGAGGGAATGGGGCTGTCGACGCTGGACCTCGTCGTGCTGCGCCGGGCTGGTCTCCTGCACGACATCGGCAAGATCGGCGTCGCCGACGCAATCCTGGGCAAGAAGGGACCGCTCAATGACGAGGAGTGGTCCGCCATCCGACGGCATCCGGTGATCGGGTTTGACATGTTGAAGGACGTGCCCTTTCTTCAACCGAGCCTCGATCCTATCCGGCACCACCACGAGCGATGGGATGGGGACGGGTATCCCGATCAGCTGAAGGGCACCTCCATCTCACAGCTGGCGCGGATCGTCACCGTGGCCGACGCCTTCGATGCCATGACATCGGACCGCCCGTATCGAAAGAGTTTTTCCTTCGAGTTCGCCGCGCGCGCCATCGAGAGCGAGTCCGGACGTCAGTTCGACCCTGCGGTGGTGGCGGTATTCGTGGCCAGAAAGGCTGCGATCTTCGCGCGGCTCGAAGAAATGGGCAAAAAGCCGGCCCCGCATGCCTCGGACATCCGGCTGGATGATGCCGCATGAGCCGCACGCTTCGCTGGACCCAATGGATGGTCGTCGCGACCGCCGTGCTCCTACTCTTCTGGGTCGCAGCCACCCTGGGCGGCTGGTCGCCCAGCCTTCGCCGGCTGACGACCAGCGTGCACGGACTGCTGGTCGCCGATTACCGCGCCGAGAGCCCGCAAACGCTCGCGCCGCTATCGCCCGATATCACCAAAGACGCGTCGCGCGACCAGGCAAGCGCGCCTCGGCCCAGCGCGAGCCCGTCCGCAGGCCCGAGCCCCAGCCGACCCGGCACGTCTCCGACGCCGACGGGGTCGGGGACGTCGGTGCCGACTCCATCCTTGCCGACGCTGCCCGCGCCGACGCCCACGCTACCGGTACCCACCCCGACGCTACCGGTGCCGACGCCCACGCTACCGGTGCCGACCCCCACGCTACCGGTGCCAACGCCTACGCTGCCGTTGACGACGCCCACGCTCCCACCACTCCCGTAGGGCGGCGCCGCAGCCGCCGCGGATAGGCGACCCATTCGTCCGACAGCTCCTGCAGGATGGTGCCGGCCAGCCGCAGCAAGGCCTGCTCGTGCGGGAAGATCCCGACCAGCTGGCACGATTGCCGAAGCTCACGCTGCAACGACGCCAGCCCATTGAGGGACGCGACGTGGCGGCGGTCCGCCCTGGGGACCCGGTAGCAGGTGAGGAGCGCACCGGCCGGGGCCTCGAGCGCCGCGACCAGCTCGGGGAAGGCGAACTCGAAGCGTGCCCGCACCCCGGCGAGGGCCGCCACCGCGCCCTGGGCGTCCGGCTCGGCGAAGGCAGCGCGAAGGCTGGCTTCCACCGCGGACCGACCGTCGTCCGGCACCGTGGCGAGTGCTTGTGTGATGAAGCTTTCGCGGCAACGCTGCCAGCGCGAGCCCGGATAGACCGTGGCGAGCGCCGGGATCAGCCCGGTGAGGTTGTCCGAGGTGACGACCTCAACGCTGGTGAGCCCGCGTGCCTTGAGGTCGCCGAGGAAGGTCTCCCAGAACATGGTCAGGGCGCCGGCGGCACGAATAGTGAGCGAGACCACCTCGCGATTCCCGGATTGGGCGATGGCCACCGCGACGACGATGGAGACCTGCTTCGCTTCACCGGCGTCGCGGACCAGCGCCGGCCGCTCGAAGAGCATCAGGTACGGGTAGCCGTCGCGGAGCCGGCGGTGCCGAAACGCGTCCACGCGATCGTCCCAGTCCCTCGCCTGGGCTTCGACCGCGGCCGGGTTGGTCCCGGGGACGCCGACGGTCTCGGCCAGGGCATCGACGGTACGCGTGCTCGTGCCGGCCAGGTAGGTCTGCTGAATCACGGACAGCAAGGCCCGCTCCACAGGACGTCGGGGTGCCAGCAGGCGGCGCACGTAGCTGCCGCGGTAGGCAACCGGCAGCAGCGGGATGAGGGCTGGGCGGCCCCTGGACCCGGGCATCCGTCGTGACGGCGGCCCCTCCGCCGGGGTTCCCGTCAGCAAGCGCAGGGTGGGAGGCGAACCGCGATGGCGGTGCGATTGGGCGAGAAACAGCGGCAGCGACTGAGAGGCAAGCCTGGGCGACATTGGTTTCCTCCTGCCTGGAATTTGTTAGCGGCGGACGATTCGCCCGTGGGCGGCGGTGGGACGCGCACCCCGGCGCGGGTCGCTGGCGACAACGAGCGGTCGTCCGGCTACGGTCTGGCGGCTGTGTGCCGGCGGAACGGTGGCGGATGTGACCATGAGCCACAGGGTACGAGGCCCTCGTCGGGATATCGTGCGACAACGGTAGCGGCGGCGTGTCCTACAGCTGCAGGGCCGCGAGCGTGGGCGCCGCGGGCTCCTCAAAAACGAGCCGGCGGTCGTGAGGGCGGGCGGGCGAGGTTGGGGAGGGGGACTTTCTATCCTCGGCTTATCGCCGCGACCATCGACGACCGCCGGCATCCGGAGTCCCGGGCCGCTGCTTCTCCTGCTTGGATTCGACACTGCCCGCGGGCGAGTCCGCGCAGTGATCGGCGGAGAGAGTCAACCCGAGTGTGTTACGTGGAGGAGGATATCGCCGCGCGAGCGCGATGTCGGCCTCCAGTCGGCGGGGAGCCGACCCCGGCATCTGCAGGGTGCGTGATGGTTTTTTAGGCGGCGTCGAGCAAGCCGAAGCGCGCGGCGCAGGCCAGCGCTTCCAGCTTTGAGTGGGCGTCCAGTTTCTCCAGGATGTTCTGTACGTGACCGCGAACGGTGGTGAAGCCGATCCCGAGCTCCGCCGCGATGGCGCGGTTGTCGAGCCCGTCCGCCATCAACGAAAGGACCTCCATCTCACGGCGGGTGAGGCTCTCGAGCAAACGACGACGGTCAGCCTCGTCGCGCGACATCTCATGGGCGCGGGCGAGCAGGCGGGCCAGCTGCGCCGCCGGCATCAACATCTCGCCTTCCGCGGCGCGGCGAACGGCTTCGACCACGTCCGCGGTGGCGCGCGACTTCGGCAGGTAGGCGCACGCGCCGGCGCGAACCGCGGCGATCATCGCCACCTCACTTTCATCGGCGCTGAGAAAGATGATCGGCACCGCCGGCTGGCCCTCGCGGATGCGGCCCGCGATGTCCGCCCCGCTGGCGTCCGGCAGGTGCGAGTCCATCACCACGACATCGGGCTGCTGGAGTGTTGCCAGGCGCACCGCCTCCGCCGCGGTCGGCGCCGTACCCACCACTTTGAGGTCGCCCGTCGCATTGATGATGGCGGCCAGCCCTTCGGATACCAGCAGATGGTCCTCGACGAGCAAGACTGTGATCGGCGCGCGGTCAGGCGGCATTCTTTAACCCTTCCCTGGCGTCCGGGATCCAGTACTCGACGACGCAGCCCTGGCCGGCCGAGGACGTGATGCGAAACCATCCGCCCGCCATCTCGGCGCGCTCGCGCATCGCGATCAGGCCGAGGTGACCGGGGACCGAGCCGTTGCGACTGCCATCGAAACCCACGCCGTCGTCGACGATCCGGGTCAAGATGCCCTCATCCACAGCAGACACTGCACATTCGACGCGGCGAGCCCGGGCATGCTTGCGGACGTTGGCCAGCGCCTCCTGGGCGATGCGGTAGGCGATCACCTGGGTTTCGGACGCCGGGCTGCGCTCCAGCGCGGTCTCCAACGCGACCTCGATGGCGCTTTCCTGTTTCATCGTGTCCAGGTACTGTCGCAGCGCCGCCGGAAGCCCGCCCTCATCCAGCGCGGCCGGCCGCAGCTCGAACAGCAGGTGACGCAACCGGTCGGTGGACTGCTGCACATTTTGTTGGATGCGGTCCACCTGCTCGACCTGGGCGGGATCGTGCAGCGCTTCCCGGAGCGCGAACAAGCGCAGGCCGACGGCGAACATCGCCTGGATCGAATCGTCGTGAATGTCGCTGGCGATGGCGCGCCGTTCCTCCTCCTGGGCATGCACCAACCGCCGGAGCAGCGCCCGGCGATTCTGGTCGACCTGCTTGAGCGTTTCCAGTGACTGTCGCAACGCGGCTTCGGCGCGGCGGCCCTCGGTCACGTCGATGGCGACCACGATGGCACCCGCGGTGTTACCTGCTGCATCGCGGAACGGCGCCAGGCTGAAGGAAAAGGTTCGCTCGCCCTGCGTCAGCTCGGCCCGTCCGTCGACCCCGGAGAGGGCCTGGCGAATACCTTCGACCACGTTCGGATGCTCCACGAAGAGATCGGCAGCCGACCAGCCCAGGGCCTCACCCGGTTTCTTGCCGAGTGGGTCGGGGCCCACCCCGGCGGAGAAGGTGATCACGCCCTCACGGTCGATCGCAAACAGCACGACCGGGGCGCGGTCGATGATCGCCAGGACCCGCGCTTCGCTCTCGCGGAGCTGGCGCTGCACCTGGAGGCGCTGTTCTAGCTCGTCTCGAAACATGGCCTGCTTGCGATCCAGCTCAGCGGTCGTCACCGCGGCGGCCCGCCCGCGCGAGCGGCTCAGGGACCACGTAGACGCCGCCATTAGCACCACCGACGTCACGGCGAGTGGGAGTTCGTACCCTGAGGGAGCTCGGTGCGCCAGCAACCATGCCACCGAAAGCACACCAGCGATGACCGCCACCGCCGGCCAGGTGAACAGGCGGCGCATAACGGCATCGACTGCGGAGCGGCCGCCCTCCATCCGGGTATAACGCGGGGTCGGGGTCGCCCCGGTTACGGCTGGGTGACGGTAGGACGACGCCCCAGTCCGAAGCCCAGGGCCCCGGCGGCCGCGGCGGCAATCAGAGCCAGGAAGGGCCAGGGATCGGTAGCTGGGTGGTGGGAGGCGGTGGCCGTGGTGGCGGCGGCGCCGGGTTGAACCACGGCCAGCGGGACGATGGCCTTGCCATCGCCGACGATCACGACGGCATTCATCCCGTAATGGAGGGGACAGCTATAGGCGAAGATCCCCGCCGTCGGGAACGGGTGGGTAGCACTCTGTCCGGCCTCGAGGGTCGCCGGAGAGCCCCAGCTACTGAAGGTGCCGGATACGACATGGCGCATCCCGTCCTCGTTCTTCCAGGTCACGGTCGCCCCGGGTTGGACGTACAGGAGGGTCGGGCTGAAGCACATCGCGCTCAAGGTCACGCTGGTGCCGGTGCCCTGGGTGTCAGGTTGAAAACAGCCACCGCCCGCGACGGCCGGTGCTGCCCCGAACAGCAGCGCGCTGGCAATGAACAGGGGGACCACCAGGGCGGTGATGGTTCGGCGCATTTCATCCCTCTATACCTGCGTCCGACCGCATCGGTTCCAGGCGGGTGGGCAGGATCCGCGGATCTACGACGAGTGGGCGCCGGCCGCGCGTTCGCCGCTGCCGGCGACGTCGCGGACGGGGTCGAGCCGGTAGCCGGCGCCCCGGACCGTCACGATCTCGAATCCGAGTTTGCCGAAGCGGCCAAGCTTCTCCCGCAGCCAGCGAATGTGTACATCGACGGTCTTGCGGTCGCCCAGGTAGTTGTAGCCCCAGACCTGCTCCAGCAGGATCTCCCGGGTGAAGACGCGGCCCGGCCGCCGCACCAGGTAGGCGAGTAGCTCCCACTCCTTGGGGGTCAGCTTCAGCTCGGCGTCGTCGACCATGGCGCGGCGCCCGGCCCGGTCGATCTTCAGCCGGCCGAGCCGGTCCTCCTCCACCTCGGGGCGCACGTCCCGCTGCTCGCTGCGCCGCAGCACCGCGGTCATGCGGGCGAAGAGTTCCCGCAGGGAGAAGGGCTTCGTGATGTAGTCGTCGGCACCGAGCTGCAGCCCGACGACCTTGTCGACCTCGCTTTCCTTGGCGGTCAGCATGATGATCGGCACGTTACCCTCCTGCCGGAGGATTCGGCAGACCTCGAGCCCGTTCAGCTCGGGCAGCATGAGGTCGAGCAGGATCAGGTCCGGGCGGGAGCTACGAGCACGGGCGACGGCGTCGGCGCCATCCTGCGCCACCGTCACGACATATCCTTCTTTTTTCAGGTTGAAGGTGAGCGTCTCGCGGATAGTCGCGTCATCCTCGACGACGAGGACGCGCTTGGGCACGCTAACTCAGCTCCACGATCCGGCCGGTGTGCAGGAAGACCACGTCCTCGGCGATGTTGGTAACCCGGTCCGCGATTCGCTCCAGGTCTTTGGCGAGGAACAAGAGGATGGCGGCCCGCTGGACATTCGCGGGGTCCTCGACCATGTAGCGGATCAGGTCCTCCCAGATCTTGTGGTATAGGACGTCGACCTCGTCATCGCGCTCGGCAATGGCCCGTGCCCGATCTTCGTCCGCCTCGATGACAGCCCCCAGAATCTCGTGCACCTGGGACTCTGTGAGCTCGGCCATCTTTGGCAGGTCGATATACGGCTTCAGCTGAGGGAGGTCGTTGAGCCGGAGGGCCGCCCGGGCGATGCCGACCGCGTGGTCCCCCATCCGCTCCAGTTCGAGGACCATGTGCTGGAAGCTGACGATCAGGCGGAGGTCGCGGGCCACCGGCTGTTGGGTCGCCATGATCATGAAGGCACGCTCGCGCAGCTGGCGGTGCAGCTCGTTGACGTCCTGGTCGCGAGCGATGACCATCTTTGCCAGCGCGTTGTCACGATCGACCAGCGCCCGCATCGACTCGGCGATGGCCTGCTCGACCATGCTGCCCATGCGAACAACGCCAGACTTCAGCTCGGCGAGCTCCTGGTCAAAAAGGGTACGGGTGGTGGCCACGAAGTGGTTCTACCCGAAGCGGCCGGTAATGTAATCCTCGGTCCGGCTGTCCTTCGGGCGGTTGAAGATGTCGTCAGTGGGGCCGAACTCGATCACCTCGCCGGCCCGCTTCTGGTTCATCAGCATGAAGGCGGTGAAGTCCGAGGCACGGGCCGCCTGCTGCATGTTGTGGGTCACGATCACGATCGTATACCGCTCTTTCAGTTCTTGCATGAGTTCTTCGATGCGAAGCGTGGCGATCGGATCAAGCGCCGAGGCCGGCTCATCCATCAGGACCACCTCAGGCTTCACGGCCAGCGCGCGTGCCAGGCACAACCGTTGCTGCTGGCCGCCGGAAAGGTTGAGGGCGGAGCGTCGCAACCGGTCTTTCACCTCGTTCCACAGCCCGGTATCCTTGAGGCTCTCTTCCACCACCTCGTTGATCCGCTGTTTCGACCAACCGAGCATGTGCGGCCCATAGGCGACGTTGTCGAAAATCGATTTCGGAAAGGGGTTTGCCCGCTGGAAGAGCATGCCGACCTGGCGGCGCAGGTTGATGACGTCCGTATCCGGCGACAGCACATTGTTGCCGTCGATCAGCACCTCACCGGTGGCGCGGGTGCCGGGGACCAGGTCATACATCCGGTTGAAGACGCGCAGGAAGGTTGTCTTGCCACAGCCGGAAGGGCCGATCAGAGCGGTGATCTTGCGCGCCTGGACGGACAGAGAGGCCTCGTGCAGCGCCTGGAAATCGCCGTAGAAGAAATCTACCTTGCGGGCGTCGAGCTTGATCTCGACGTCCGGACCGGGCACGGGGGGCGGCGCAACCTCAGTCTGCATCGTTTCCCAAGCCATCATTCTCCCACTGACCACTGCTAGCGTTGGATGCGCCGGACGTACACCCGGGCCAGGATGTTGGTGGCCGCAACCAGGATCACGAGCAGCAGCGCGGCCGCCCAAGCCTGGTCCTGCAGGTTGGGATAGGGGACGAGCGCATTGTGAAAGACGGTCAGCGCCAGTGCTCCCATCGGCTGCAGCGGATTCGTCTGCACGATGTCATTGCCGAGTGTGGTGAAGAGGAGCGGCGCTGTCTCGCCCGCGGCGCGCGCCATGGCGAGCAGTGCGCCGGTGACGATCCCCCCGAGCGCGGCCGGCACCACGATTTCCAGCGTCACCCGCCAGCGTGGCGCGCCCAGTGCCAGCCCGGCTTCGCGGAGCGCGTTGGGCACAAGCAGAAGCGCCGTCTCCGTGGCTCGAAGGATTACCGGCAGCATCAGCACCGCCAGCGCGATCGAGGCCGCGAGCGCCGAGAAATGATGCGTGGTCAGCACCACCACGGTGTACCCGAAGATGCCGAAGGCGATCGAGGGCAGACCGGTCAGGACGT
>DATBYU010000042.1:0-5120 GCA_036513555.1 Candidatus Dormiibacterota bacterium
AACAGCATGCTCGCCCGGCTGGAGGCGAGCTTCGAGAGCCTGCGGCGTTTTACGGCAGACGCCTCGCACGAGCTGCGCAGCCCGCTGGCGCTGATGCGCAGCGAACTGGAAGGAACGCTGGCGCGAGCCCGCACGCCGGCCGAATACGAACAGGTCCTGCGTGATCTCGAGGCCGAAGTCGAGCACATGGCCAGGATGGTCGACCAGCTCCTGATGCTGGCGCGGGCCGACGCCGGCGCGCTCCAACCGGCCGCAACCAATCTCGACGTCGCCGACTTCCTGCACGAGACCGCGGCCCGCTGGCGGCCGATGGCGGATCAGCGCCACGTGAAACTGGACGTCGAGGCGCCCGATTCCGGGAGCGTTTCGGCCGACCCTGATCTGCTGCGTCGCGTGATGGACAACCTGCTCGACAACGCCACGCGGCACAGCCCGGCGGGGACGGCGGTATGGTTGACCGGCGCGCCGACAGCTGGGGGCTGGACCATCGAGGTGCGTGACGAAGGCCCGGGCGTCCCACCGGCTGCGCGCGCCGCGCTCTTTGAACGTTTTGTACGGGCAGACGGCGCGCGCGCGCGCGACGTTGGCGGCGCCGGGCTGGGCCTCGCGCTCAGCCGCGCCATCGCCGAATCCCACGGCGGGAGCCTGCGGCTCGCGGATCAGAATGGTCGCGGCGCCACCTTCCGCCTTTTCCTCCCGAAGCGCTAGCCGGTCTCAGCTCTCCCGCTTACGACTCTTTCGCCGCAGCCGCAGGCGGCGCTGTTCACGTTCGCGGTGGGGAAGATAGGAGCGATCGCCGATCCACTCCGCCGGGATGATCACCAGCGCGCGGGCCAGGCCGTTGATCGGCGAGGCGTAGGTGGATCGAAGCCGGGCGAAGGTGGGCCATGCCTGGTCGGCGGGTTTGCAGTGATAGCCTGCCTTATGCAACCGCTCCCACGCCTGATCGAATTCGAAGCGCTCGATAACGGGCGAGTCTGATCGTGGCGTCCATCGGCGGAAGTACCAGGACAGGTCCTCGACGAGATGGTTGCCGACGCGGTACATCAACTTCGCAGGGCCTTCCGACTTGTCCTCGACCGTGCTCATCACGAGGACGGCCGCGTCCATCACGGCCCCGAAAGAGTTGAGCCACGCCTCGTTGTCGTGACTCGATCGAAAGAACACCAGCATCGGGTACGCCAGGTGGCTCTCGAGCACCGCCGCCGCCCACTGTTTCCAGTCGTCAAACGTCTTGATGAGTTCCTCAGGCATCCCGTGAGTAGAGGCCGTTTCCAGCATCTGTACCCCTGATGGCGGCGCGCCCGCAAAGGCGTCCAGCGTCACGACCAGCTCCTCGCGTCTCTGAAAGGACTGGTAAAGCGAGAACAGCAGCGTGATGGCGAGCGCCGCCAGGATCACCCCGGTAGCGCTCTCGGCGATCGTCGCCAGCCGGGCGGGTACCCCCTCGGGGACGAAATCGCCGTAGCTGAGCGGCACTAGCGTCGTGGCCGAAAAATACACTGAGGTGCCAAAGGATTCGGGCACCGGACGCATCTCGTCGCGCACCCCGTCGATGATCATCCCGTAGGCCAGCACGAGCGCCAGTCCCCAAGCGATGAAGATGGTGAGGACGGCTACCGGCCCGTAGGTCGCCAGCCATCGCTCACGCCTGGGGATTGACGATATCCGGTTGCCCACCCAACGCCACATCCAGTAGATCCCCCGAACGAGATACCGCACCGTTGCCAACTTGTTGATCGCGGGGCGCGGGAGCACAACCGACTGAAAGATGTCGTACAAGACGACCAGGAGGATGGCGACGCCGCCGAGGATCTCCCCCCAGTGGAGCATGGTCGCTAGGAGCATGGCCCACTAATTGTGCCTCGCCATGCAGGCGACGGTTAGCCAGTGCACAAAGAAAAAGGGCAGCCTCAGGGCTGCCCAAAGCATGCTTCGGGGGAAGTGCTAGTCCGCGGCTGTGGTCGTGTTGACGCTCTGCGCCACGGTCGTGGTCGCGGTCGTGGTCGCGGTCTCCGCCTGACTCGCGGAGGCTGTGGCAGACGCTGTTGCAGCGGCGGTTTCGGCCGCGGTGGCTGCCATCGTTTGCCGGGCTGTCCGGTCGTCAGCGAGTTCGCCGGCCATCCCCTTCTTGAGTTCTGACTTCTCCTCCGGGCTGAGGTCGTACGGCCGGGTCGCTGCGTCAAAGTTGTCGTTCAGCTGGGCGCGGAAGCGCGCATCGCTCGATGCCTTCAAGATCACCTGCTCTAAGACTTCCTTGCTCATGGTTTCACCTCCTTCTTGTCGTGCTGTCGTCGTTCGGAGTATCTGCCGACGGCGGGTGGGGAGAAGCGACGCACGACACACTTGCCCTGTGTCATTTGTCACTCTTTTTGACTTTTGGGGGCGCCAGGAAGTCCATGAGCACCGGTTCCGGCCGCGGTTTGCAGACCCCGCAGTGCAGGGCATCCTCCACGGCCAGCCCGTACAGGGAGCCGTCGCTCGGATAAACCTCCAGGACGAACGGGTGCGTTTTGGCGTCCTCGCGACAGACGGCCCGCCCGCAGAAACGGCAGGTGCCATTCGCCGGCGAGGCGCAGATCCAGCACTGCATCAGGCCGCCCCTCGCATGGAGTGTCCACGGGGCAAGCGGGAGGCGGCGACGCCCGCGATCTGGCCCTCGAGGTCGAGGTAGCGACCCAGCAGATCCCGGAAGTCCTGTCGCTCGAGCCTCCAGACCGACCCTGCATCCAAGCCCTGGACCGTCGCGGTCCGCGGAACATCCCTCAGCAGCGCAATTTCCCCAAAGAAGTCGCCGGTCTTGAGGGTGCGAACCCGGCGGCTCCGCTCCTTCCGAACCAGCACCTCCAGACTCCCCTCGCGGACAATGTAGAAGGCGTCTCCCGCGTCGCCCTGCTTGACGATCACCTCGCCCGGTGCGAAGGCCCGAACCTGAAGCTTCACCGCCAGCAGGTCGAGTTGACGGGAAGCCGTATCGGCGAACATCGGCAGCGCCCGCAGGCGGTCGCGCTCCTCGAGCGCATCGCGCACGCGTGCTTCCCACGCGACGGGGCCCACCAGTTCGCTCCAGAACGCCTTCGATTGGAAGACGAGCAGCTTGACTGGCGTCTCTGCTTTGATGGTGGCCTCGCGAACGCCACTCTTGAGTAACGCCCGTTCCCCAAAGAAGTCGCCCACTGTCATCTGTCCAACGATACGATTCTCGTTCTGCTCCCGAACCATGACGGCCGCCTGGCCTGCCGCGACGATAAAGAACTCGTCGCCACGCTCCCCCTGCCGCACGACGGTGGCGCCCGCTGGCACCTCGCGTACCCGGGCACTGCCCGCGAGGCGTTCGAGGCTCTTCTGGGGCAGATTCCGCAAGAACGCCAGGCCTTCGAGCAGGCGCAGCCGGTCGCTCATTCGGATCGTGAAGATCGCCTTTCTCGCGGCCGCGGGCGCCTTCGTGACGACGGTACGATACCCCCACACGCGCCGCCCGTACTTGATGCCAAGCGGGATCCCGATCGCGCCCACCAGGCCTACCACGATGACCTTCGACAGGAGGCCCGGCGTTAGCCAGAGGGGGCTGATGATCGGCCCGAGGCGGCGCCTCCAATACAGATAGGCGAGGAAGATCGACCCAAAGGAGTAGACAGCGGACAGCAAGCCAAAAACGCCAAAGAAGGTCTCGCGGCCTGTCAGCCGCCGCTGCGTCCAGAGCTGCGTCCACATCGGACCCTTGATGAAATTGAGCGCCCGCTGACGGAGGTCGGGGATCTCGAGCCACTGCTCCAGGATCCAGTACCCGTCCCAGAGCAGGAGCGGCATCAGGTTCAACAGGTTGGTGAGGTAAGCGGCGACGGCAAGCTTGAAGAGCACGGTTCCGATAAGTCCGGCGCCAAGGAGGTCGGCGCCCAGCGCGCTCGCGCCCGCGAGGATGAACCCCGAGTACGGACCGGCCCAAAAGACAAGGATCCGGTGTCGCCATGGCTCCAGCCAGGAATCGGTCACATCCACATAGAAGGCGGGCATCATGTAGTAGAGCATGAACCCACCGTTCGGGACCATGCGGCCAAAATGCTTGGCAGTCAGGGCGTGAGCGCTTTCATGGATGACGATGACGACGTAGTAGGCGACCACCAGGGCCAGGATGCCCGCCAGTCCGGAGCCTGCGATGGGGGCGAACGGATCGCGGCCGTTGACGAGCTGCCGGACAAACGCCCCGAGGCCCAGGATGGTCACAACGGCGCTGAACCAGAGAAAGACCGGGGTGAACAAGAACCGGCCGACCGTATCGTGGTAGCGCGTGACCAGGCCATCGATGCCGTGGATCGGAACCGTCATCCGCAGGCCGCTCCCTTCCACCCAACGCCGGTGTGGGGCGGGAGGCGAGGGATTCAGGCGCTCGCGCAAATCTGCATAGATGTCGCGCGGTGGGTCGGTTAGGAAGCCAGCCTGCCGGAACAGGGTGACCAGGTCGGTGACCTGCCGGAACCCGAAGCTCCCGTAACGGCGGAAGTACTCCACCACCAGGTCGGCGACGCGCCGGCTGCCGTCCATCAGCTGAGCGATCTGGTCGTCGCGTTCGGTTAGCCGAATGTATTGGCGAGGGCGATCAGCGAGCATGATGTTCGGCAGGCCGTGCCGGGTCTTCATCCGGGCCCAGGTGAGGTCGTGTCGTAGCGTCGGCCGATAATCGCCCGGGCTGGCGCGCTCGGCAAGCTGGTCCCAGACTGAGTTCGGGGCCGGTGCCGCCGGCGGCGCCAGCTCGACCGCCGAATTCCTAGCCACGTTCCCCTCCCTTGCCGCACGACTATGCGCGCCCGGTCACTCCGAGTCAAGTTATCGGCGGTGTTACGATTCCCGCCCGGAAGGCGTTAGAGGGAGAGGGAATGGCGGTTCTGCCGATCAGCGCACCCCCGACCGCGCGACTGAGCTTCGGCCGGCTGGCCGCGATCAATGCCTTCTGGTTCGGAGGCGGCGCCCACTGGCAGCCGATCTACATCTCCTTGATCCCGGTCGGCGCCACTCTGATCGCCGGCTCCAACGCCGATCTCCTGATCGGCCGGGTGACGGCGGCGGGCGGTGTCTTTGCCCTGCTCACGCCCATCCTGGTCGGCTGGCTGAGCGACCGAACG
>DATBYU010000043.1:0-2624 GCA_036513555.1 Candidatus Dormiibacterota bacterium
GGGTTAGGCCGGGCTATTTGAAGCCGTTCAGCATCCATACGAAGAGGCCCGCTGCGACGAGGATCGGGGGGAGCAGAACGAGTGACGTCAGGTAGGGATGCGCTTCGATCCAGCTCACTCCGCCCGGGATCGTACGTCGAACCTGGGATGCGGTGGTGCGACGGTTAGAGTCGGCCGGAAGTGGAACCCGGAGCGCCGCCACGAGCTGCGCGGCATCGTCATCAGTCGGGTAGTAGCGCTTCAGCCCCATCAGGCAGCGCCCAGTGGCATCTAGGATCAGGAGTCGCGGCTCATCGGGCACGCGCGCGTTGCTGCTCGTGATGATCGGAAACGCGAGGCTGGCAATGTCGGACCGTGAGATGACGCGCGTGGCTGCAAAGAGATTCACGCGCCTCACGCTCATGTCGTCCACGACGACCATCCGTCGATGGCGGTATAGCCAGTGCAACACGGTGGCGGCCAGCATCGCTACGACCGTGGCGCCGATGATGATCTGTGCGATCGAGCCGGGCGTCCGCATCCGCAAGAGCAGCGACGGCACGCCGATCCCGACGACGATCAAGCCCACCCACAGGGGATAACCGGCCGGTGCGGCACGTGGGCGGAGCGTCATCGGAAGGTTGACTGCGAACCGCCGCGACGCACCGGCTAGCTCGCGCGGTGTATCTGGCTGATCCAGTGCGAGGGCCTGGCGAAGCAGCATCTCCTGGTCCGCGATCGGCAGCGTCGTGTCGATCATCCTTATCGACACTGGCCTCGATGGGTTCCGCCGACGCAGGGCCCAATACGACCCCGCCCCGATTGCCAGCCCGAGGATCGGAACAATGATCGCGCCCTCGCGCAGGTTTCCTTGCTTGTAGAGAGGGCTGTCCTTCGTTTCGATGCCGGTGTCGCCCACATAGATCGCGCTAATCGCTGCCTGGTAGACCTTGGCGCGCAGCGGTACGCCAACATGAAGCGCATCCTCCTGGGTCCACGACGTCATCGCCCAGGTGGATATCGTGCCGCTGGGAAGCTGCAACGTCATGTCGGCGGTATCGCCTGTCTTTCCCCGCGTGATCTTGAAGCTGACCAACCTACCGGGGACCAGCGTGAAGCACGCGCCAGACGTCGACGCGGTCGGGCAGGGCCCGGCAGAACGATAGGTCTGAACGGCGGCGTCGAGCTGAGAAGAGGCGACCAGCATCACGATGCCGGCGCCGACGGCACTCAACGGAATGCCGAAGATGTACGACCAGAAAAAGATTCGGCCGAAGGGTGGCCGGCGGTGGACGCTGCTAACTCGAACGGGATCGGGGCCGCGGCCTGGGTCGACCTGGTTGAGCATCGACTACCGCCGTAACGACTGCGGCGGCGCCCTCTTGCCTCCGCTTTACTCGAGTAGAAGATCGTTGACAAACGAACAGATGTTCGCTAAACTGATACAAAATTGTGTTAGCCGAAGAACCAGTGACCTCGTCGAATCCCGAGGTCGATGCCCTCCAGAGCGCGATCGATCGCTTCCGCCAGCGCCCCAGGACGCATCGCGAACCGCAGGAGCTGTCCGCCGAGCTGATCAGAATCCGACATTGCCAGGATCTGCTGGACCTGGAGTTCGCCGAAACCGCCGCCCGGTTCAGCAAGACCGAGGAGTACGAAGAGCAGGGCTCCGTGAGCCCTATCGACTGGATCCGCCACAACTGCCGGATGTCCAGCTCTGCCGTCTGGGGCAGCGTCGCCGTGGGCGAGCACCTTGCCGACCTCCCGCGCAGCGTCGAGGCGGTGGAAACCGGTGAGATCGGTTACGCGCACCTGGCGCTAATGGCCCGGACGGCTGAGGCCCTCCAGGGATCGTCCACCGCTGCGCCCTTCGAGGAGACGGAGCTACTCGAGAAGGCCCGCGGGTTCAGCGTGGGCCGCCTCTGGCACTTCTGCCACCACCTTCGCCACGCCCTCGACCCCGAGGGTTTTACGGCCGAGCAGAAGCGGGCCACCGAGGAACGCAGCCTGAAGATGAGCACCTGCGAGGACGGCACTCTGCTGATCGAGGGGTGGCTGGATTCTGTCGGTGGAGCTGTGGTCCGAACCGCGCTCGAACCGCTGGCGTTGCCCCACGGCGATCACGACGAGCGCAATCGCGAACGCCGAAATGCCGACGCTATGGTCGAGATCTTTACCCACGCGCAGGACGCGGGCTCGCTGCCGCAGCGGCCTCATCTTCAAGTCACCGCGTCGCTGCAGACGCTGCAGGGACTGGCGGGTTCCCCCGCAGGTGACATGGAGTACTCGCTCCCCGTTTCGGCCGAGACCGTGCAGCGGCTGGCGTGCGACGGCACCATCAGTCGGGTGGTCCTTAGCCCCGAATCCGTCGTCATCGATGTCGGCCGCGCTCGGCGCGTGGTCGCGGGCCCGACGCGCCGCGCCCTCACCGCCCGCGACGGCCATTGCCGGTGGCCGCACTGCGATCGGCCGGCATCCTGGAGCGACGCCCACCACGTGATCCACTGGAGCAAGGGCGGCGACACCGACCTCTCGAACATGGTCCTCTTGTGTCACCGGCACCATTGGATGGCGCATGAGGGCGGCTGGCAGCTGGTGCAAACAGCTGAGGGCGAGGTCCTGACCGTGCCACCCCGTCCGCCGGG
>DATBYU010000044.1:0-3250 GCA_036513555.1 Candidatus Dormiibacterota bacterium
TCGCGTTGGGGCGACTTGACGCCCGGATGGAGAAGCAGGGCGCGCCGGCCCACCCGGGTAGCGCGGTCTGGCTCGCCTACCTGACCGACAAGCCGATCTTCGGGGTGGCGGCCTGCGGCATGTTCTCGAAGGCGACGGTCCTCGACCTGATCCTCCCGCGGCTCTTCACCGGCGCGCGGGTCACGGCAGCCGATTTCAACGAGCTCGGCCATGGGGGCCTACTCTCCAAAGACATGGCCTTCCGGTTTCCGCCCTACGGCGCCTTCGACACCATCGACAGTTAGCAATGCTGTGCATTGTTGACAATTGCCGATAGGGCGGCATAGGGTTAAGACCACACATCAGCGAGCTGGTTTCCACAATCACTGCAGGAGGGTTGTCGCATGCTGCCAGCGCCGTTCGAGTATCACGCGCCTCGAACCGTCGACGAGGCCCTCGATCTCCTCGATCAGTTCGGTGACGAGGGGAAGGTGCTGGCCGGTGGCCAGAGCCTGATTCCGTTGCTGAAGCTGCGGTTCGCCAGCCCGGGCCATCTGGTCGATATCAACAAGATCAAGGACCTGGACTTCATCGAGGAGCGGGACGGAACGCTCCGCATCGGCCCGCTGTTCCGCCACAAGTCGGCCGAGCGGTCCAGCCTGCTGGCGTCGCGCTACCATGTGATGGCCGACGCCGCCCCCATGATCGCCGATCCGATCATCCGCAACCGCGGAACGATCGCCGGATCGGTCGCCCACGCGGATCCGTCGGGGGACTGGGGAACGGTTTTGCTCGCGATGGACGCCGATCTGGTGCTCCGCTCCAAGAAGGGTTCTCGGACCGTCAAGGCCCGCGACTTCTTTAGCGGTCCCTTCAGTACTGCCCTGGAGCCAACCGAGATCTTGAGCGAGATCCGGATCCCGGCAGCGAAGGCGATGACCGGCGGCGCCTACCTGAAGTTGGAGCGCAAGGTCGGTGACTTCGCAACCGTCGCGGTCGCGATTCACCTCCGGATGGACGACGGCAAAGTCGGAACGGCGGGGATCGGGCTGACGGCGGTTGGTCCTCAAAACATCAAGGCCGAGAAAGCCGAAGCGTCACTGAAGGGCGCCCGGCTCGATGATGCCGCGATCAAGCAGGCGGCGGCGCTGGCGGCCGAAGCGGCCGATCCCAAGGCCGACCATCGTGGTTCTGTCGAATACAAGCGCAACGTCGTCCGGGTGTTTACCGAACGGGGATTGAAGCGCGCCTCGGAGCGCGCCAGGGGAGGTGGATGAGCGTGGGCCAGCTGATCACCGTCACGGTCAACGGCGAGGAGAAAAGCGCTGAGGTCGAGCCGCGGCTGCTCCTCGTGCACTTCCTCCGGGAAAAACTCAGACTCACGGGGACCCACATCGGATGCGATACGACCCATTGCGGCGCCTGTACTGTGCTGGTCGACGGCACGCCGGTGAAGTCCTGCACCATGCTCGCCGTCCAGGCCGACGGTCAGCAGGTGACCACTGTCGAGGGGCTCATGACCGGCGGCGCGCTGCATCCGATCCAGGCGGCGTTCAAGGAAGAACACGGGCTCCAGTGCGGCTTCTGCACGCCCGGCATGATGCTGACCAGCGTCGCGCTGTTGAAGGAGAACCAGGACCCGACCGACGACGACATCCGCTGGGCGCTCTCGGGCAACATTTGCCGCTGCACCGGCTACATGAACATCGTGAAGGCGGTCAAGACCGCGGCTGTTCAGATGAAGGCAGCGGCGGCGGTTCCGGCGGAAACGGCCGCCGTGAGGAGCTGAGCCATGGCTGTTGAAACCCCGCTCAAAGGAAACATCGGCGACAGCATCAAGCGCAAGGAAGACGACCGGTTCATCCGGGGCAAGGGCAACTACCTGGATGACGTCAACCTCCCCGGCATGCTGCACATGGCCATCAACCGCAGCCCGTTTGCCCACGCGCGGATCAAGTCCATCAACACGGCCGCCGCCCAGGCGGTGCCCGGTGTGGTCGCCGTCGTCACTGGCGAGTTGCTCGCCCAGCACAAGCTCGCCTGGATGCCGACGCTCTCAGGCGACACCCAGGCCGTACTGGCCACCGACAAGGTGCGCTTCCAGGGTCAGGAGGTGGCCTGCGTGATCGCGAACGATCCGTATGTCGCCCGTGATGCCGCGGCGCTGATCGAGGTCGACTATGACGTGCTCCAGGCGGTCGTCAACCCGCAGCAGGCGCTAAAGCCGGGCGCGCCCCTGATCCGTGACGAGAAAGAGGGTCAGAAGGACAACCATATCTACCACTGGGAAGCCGGCGACAAGGCGAAGACCGATGAGGCCTTTTCGAAAGCCGATCGGGTCGTGAAGCTCGATACCTTCTATCCGCGCTGCCACCCCTCGCCGCTGGAGACCTGTGGCATCGTCGCCGACGTCAATCCCGCGACGGGCCACGCCACGCTGTGGATGACCTCGCAGGCACCGCATGCCCACCGCACGCTGTTCGCGATCGTCGCGGGCCTTCCGGAGCAAAATATCCGGATCATCTCGCCCGATATCGGTGGCGGCTTCGGCAACAAGGTGCCGATCTATCCCGGCTATGTCGTCGCGACGGCGGCCTCATTGCTCATCGGCAAGCCGGTGAAGTGGGTCGAGGACCGCAGCGAGAACCTGATCTCGACCGGGTTCGCCCGGGACTATTACATGTCGGGCGAGCTGGCGCTGCGCAATGACGGGCGCATGCTGGGCCTGCGCGTCAAGATGCTCAGCGACAACGGCGCCTTCTACGCCGACGCGCAACCGACGAAGTTCAGGGCCGGGCTCTTCCATATCGTCACCGGCTCCTATGATCTGCCGGCGGCCCACGTCGAGACGGACGGCGCCTACACGAACAAGGCCCCGGGCGGCGTCGCCTATCGCTGCTCCTTCCGGGTGACCGAGGCGTCCTACCTGATCGAGCGCCTGGTCGAGAGCGCGGCGCTCGAGATGAAGATGGACCCGACCGAGATCCGGCTCAAGAACTTCATCCAACCCGAGCAGTTCCCCTACATGTCGGCTACCGGCTTCGAGTACGACAGTGGCAATTACCCCAGGGCGATGCAGGTGGCGCTCGACAAGCTCGGCTACAAGGAGCTCCGCAAGGAGCAGGCCGAGAAGCGCAAGAAAGGTGAGCTGATGGGGATCGGGGTTGCCAGCTTCACCGAGGTGGTGGGCGCCGGCCCCGGCAAGCACTACGATATCGCTGGGCTGCGGATGTTCGACTCCGCCGAGCTTCGCGTGCATCCGACAGGCAAG
>DATBYU010000045.1:0-5939 GCA_036513555.1 Candidatus Dormiibacterota bacterium
GTCGCCAGCGCGGCGGTGACAAGCGCGACGGCGCCGGCCCACGGCCGCAACTCATCATCCGCGCCAGCCTCGATACGCTGGCTGGAATCCCGGGTGCGCCGGCGGGCGAGATCGAAGGCGGCGGCACGGTCCCGGCGGCGACGGTGCAGCGCTATGCGTGCGACTCCGCGATCAGCCGGATCACCGGCCGGGGTGAACTGGATCACGAGCTCAGCCATGCGACCCGCACCATCCCGCCGTCAACCCGGCGGGCGCTCGAGGCCCGCGACCGGCACTGCGTCTTTCAAGGCTGCGGTCGCCCGCTGAACTGGTGCGACGGTCACCACCTGGTCTGGTGGACCATGGGTGGCCCAACGACGCTGCCGAACCTGGCGCTGCTCTGCCGGCCGCATCACCGCATGGTGCACGAGGAGGGCTGGACATTGGAGCGAAGAGACGGCCGCTGGATCACCAGGCCACCCGTCCACCGCGTCCCGGCTAACGCTCGATCGGCCTGAGGGACCTCACCTAGACCGGTTCGGCCGCGGGCGGCGATGCGGTCCCGTCCATCGAGTCGGCGAGGTACTGGGCGAGATCCTGCACCTGCAACTGACTCTCGGCGCCTTTGGCCGAGATCCCGTCGCGGAACATCGTGAGGCAGAAGGGGCAGGCCGTGGCCACCCGGGGCGCCTCGGTCCGCAGCGTCTGTTCGACCCGTTCGTGGTTGATGCGTTTGCCGACCTTCTCTTCCATCCACATGCGGCCGCCACCGGCACCGCAGCAGAACCCGCGCTTGTGATGACGTTCGATCTCCACCAGCTCGGCCCCTGGGATGGCTTCCACAACGGACCGAGGCGGATCGTAGATATCGTTCCAGCGGCCGAGGTAGCAGGAGTCGTGATACGTGAACTTGCCCTGGATTGACTTAGTTGGCTTGAGCCGCCCATCTTTGATCAAGCTCGCGAGCAACTGCGTGTGGTGGACGACTTCGTAGGTGCCGCCGAACTGGGGGAACTCATTCTTGATCGTATTGAAGCAATGGGGGCAGGTGGCGATGACTTTCTTGACTTTCGCGGCATTCATGGCCTCGATGTTCTGCTGCGCCTGGGTCTGATAGAGATATTCGTTGCCGATCCGTCGCGCCGGGTCGCCGTTGCACGTCTCCTGGGTGCCGAGGATGGCAAAGTCCACGCCCGCCTTCTGCAGCAGCCCGACGAACGCCCGGGCGACCGCGCGGTTCGCCTCGTCGTAGGACGCGGCGCAGCCGATAAAATACAGATACTCGGCATCCGGCTTCTCGTCGATTGTCTTGACGTTGAGGCCCTGCGCCCAGTCGGATCGCTGCGCGCGCGGCATGCCGTACGGGTTGCCCTGGCTCTCGATGCTCCGAAGTGCTCCCTGGGCTTCCTTGGGAAATTTGCTTTCTTCTAATACCAGGCTGCGGCGCATGTCGATGATCTTCGGCACGTGCTCGATCAGCACCGGGCATTCCTGCTGGCAGGCGCCGCACGCGACGCAGGACCAGATTTCGTCTTCTTTGATGGCCTCGCCAATGAGTTTCTGAGTTTGCTGCGGTGCGCGACGTTGTTCGGGCGGCGCGTCGCGAACGGTCCTGAACAAATTCTCTCTGGCATCAACAATGATCATCTTGGGATTGAGCGGCTTGCCCGTAAGAAACGCGGGGCACTGCTCCTGGCAGCGGCCGCATTCGGTGCACGAGTACAGGTCCAGCAAGTTCTTCCACGACCATTGGGTCACGGCACTGACACCGAAGTGCTCGGCATGCTCGAGATCGATCGGCGTCAGGGCGGCGCCAGCCTCCGGCGGGAGCTTGCGGAAAAAGACATTGGGGATGGCGACGAAGATGTGTAGGTGCTTCGAACTGGGGATGTAGACGAGGAAGGCGAGCACCGCGAGGATGTGCATCCAGAAGAAAAGCTCGTGCGCCGGGATCGCGGCGGAGCCCTGCCAGCCCAGGCCTTCGAACCCGCGGGCGATCACTGAGGACACCGGCCGCCAGGGCGCCGACGGATCGCCGCCTTCGGCCACGCGGGCAGCGTTCTGGCCGAGCATCCCGATCATGATGGTGGCGATCAGCCCGAGGATGATCAGTGCGTCGCCTTCGTTGCTCTCGTGAAACTGGCGTGGCCGGATCACGAGTCGATTGACCAGGGCCATCAGCACGCCGACCAGCACCAGGACGCCGAAGAGATCCTGCAAGAACGCGATCCAGGTCGTCCCGCCAATCGCAGCCAGGCTGAACCCCGGAAAAATGCCCTCGCCAAAGGCCTGAATAATGGCTGTAAGCAACACGACGAAGCCATAGAAAATAAACAGATGCAAAATGCCCGAGTAGAGATTGCGGAACATCCTGGTATGCAGACCGACATAACTCAGGACCCCGCGGATGCGCTCGTAGACATGATCGAAGCGGTTTTCGGTGGGACCCAGTCGCAGGATCCGATAGAGTTGGCGCGCCCGGATGGTGAAATAGGCGATCGCGACCAGCAGGACGGCCAGCACCGCGATCGACTTCACCAGGGTCATCTCTGGTAATCGTAAGCCCAGATGCGCGTGCTAGGCCTTACCGGTGGGATCGGATCCGGCAAGTCGATGGTGGCGCAGATGTTTGCGCAGCTCGGGGCGGCGGTGATCGACGCGGATCAGCTGGCGCGCGAGGTGGTCGAGCCCGGGCAGCCCGCCCTTCAGGAGATCGCGGCGACCTTCGGACCTGACGTGCTCTTGCCCGACGGGCGTCTCGATCGCCCCAAGCTCGCCGGCATTATTTTCACTGATCCTGCTGAGCGCGCCAAGCTCGACGCCATCACCCACCCGCGGATTCGCGAACGCATGGAAGTGCAAATCAAGGCTCGACGGTCGGGGCCGGGCGTGTTGATCGTCGACATCCCGCTGCTCTATGAGAACAAGCGCACCAGTTCAGTCGAGAAAGTCATCGTGGTCTGGGTCGACCCGCAGACGCAGTTACGTCGAATCCAGGATCGCGATGGACTCTCGGCCCAGTCCGCGCACCAGCGGGTCGCCGCCCAGATGCCGTTGGACGCGAAGCGCGCCCGGGCCGACCACGTGATCGACAACAGCGGCAGTCGAGATGACACGCAGCACCAGGTCGAGGCGATCTACCGGCTGTACGCGCCCGCCGCGACGTCGCCGACGTAACAGTCAGCTGGCTTTACGGTGCCGCCCGGCAGGCTCGCGGCGCTCCGAAGCCTCGCGGCGCTCACTCGCGAGCGCGCGCTCACGCAGATCGATCTCGATCGGTTGCCGCACCCGAACCGCGAAGCGCGTGAGCCAGACGACGGCCAGACCAACGACGAACAGCACCGTGCCCGGCGCGGCGTCAGATAGCTTGCTCTTGGCGCCGATCACCTCACCCACCCAGCTGCTCGATCCGGTCACTCCGTGGAAGAACAACAGGATCCCGCCGATGATGCACGCCAGGCCGAGCACCAAGCCAGCCAGCGAGTAGATCAACTGGAGCCTCGCCAGCCGGCCCCAGAAGTGCCGTTCGCGCGGATCCGCCGGCAACTCGAGCGCGGCCACGACGAACTGGAGCCAATTCAAAAATCTCACACTCCTCCCGAAGTCCAGCTTAGGCGCGCAACCCTACAAAAACGAAGCGGGCCGCCAAACCGTCGCCGGTTGGTGCCCGCTTCGTGGCGATGCCGTCGTAAATGCTGGCTAAATCGTGGAGTAGTAAGCCGCCGGCGATTGTGATGGGGTTGGAGTCGGTGTGGTCGGAGCTGGTGTGGTCGGCGCCTGACCGCCCGGCGCGGTTTCGCCCGCTTCCGGCGTCTCGGCCGCTTCCGGCGCTTTCGTGTGGGAACGGAAATTCAGTCCGGAACCCACTTTCGAGAGCATCGCATTGGCCTGCGCCTGGGTGATGGTCCCCGCCTTGACGGCATTATCGAGCACGCCCTTGGCGGCATTCTGCATCGCCGACTTGACCGCGCTGTCGCTGACGTTCTGCTTCGTCTCGAGAGCGCTCAACGACGTGCCAGACTTCAGCGCGTTCTGGAGGTCCGTCGGGCTCATATGCAATGCCGAGGCGGCCGCGTTGAGCTCAGCGGTCGTCAGCGACTGCATCAGGGCGCTATTGGCCTTGAAGCCGCCGAAGCCCGCGCCGCCGCCGTGACGGCCGAAGCCCCCGATTGCGCCCAGGCCCTGGCCGGCGTTGATCCTGGCCTTCATCGCATCAGCCTGCGCTTGCGTGATCTGGCCGTCTTTTTGCATCTGGTCGACCGTCTGCAGCTGCGCTTGCTTGAGCGCGTCCTGCGTCTTCGCGGACGTGAGGCCGAGGATCCCGGCCAGCTTGTCGACAAAGACCTGCGCGTAGTTCTTCGAGGCTGTTGGCGACGCGGACGGCGAAGGCGCCGCCTGAACCGCGGCCACGCCCACGATCACGGCCGCCAGGCCGGCGGCCGGCAGCACGATCCAACGATTCAATCTCATCCGTCAACTCTCCTTCCTAGAGGGGGTTAGAAACGACTCCCCAATGGTGCCGGATCCCGATTAGAACAGGGTGAGAGCCCGGCAAGAAGTGCGTGAAACTTCTTCCCGGAACGGGCTGGCCGTAACGCCATCCGTAACAGTCTAAAGACGCCTTAACCGCCCACTAAACGGGGACTAGCAAGGAGGGATCGCGCATGCACGCACGGAAACTGTTGACCGCCGCGCTCAGCCTGGCGACGGGGCTGTCGATCGCCATTCCCAGCGTTACGGCTAACGCCCGGGACGCGGCCGAAGGAGCGTTCCACCAGACCAATCTGGTTTCGGATATCCCGGGGATGGCGCCCTTGACCGATCCGAACCTGGTCAACCCCTGGGGGATCTCAGCGGCGCCGACCAGCCCGATGTGGGTGTCGGACAACAACGCCGGCGTGACCACGCTGTACAACGGCGCCGGCGCGAAGGTACCGCTGGTCGTGACGATTCCACCCCCCGAGGGGAGCGCGGCTGATGCCAAAGGCACGCCAACCGGAACCGTCTTCAACGGCAGCACAGCCTTCAAAGGAGACCTCTTCCTCTTCGCGACGGAGGACGGCACCATCGTCGGCTGGAAACAGAGTGACGGAACCACCGCCCGAAATGAAAAAGACCGCTCGAAGGTCGGTGATGGGGCCGTGTACAAGGGCCTGGCGATCGGCAACAACGGCTCGGCGAACTACCTCTACGCCGCCAATTTCCGGTTCGGCACCGTGGAGGTATTCGACAAGGACTTCAACCTGGTTACGCTGAGCGGATCGTTCTTAGACTCGAGAATCCCAGCCGGGTTCGCGCCGTTCAATATCCAAAACCTGGCAGGCCGGCTCTACGTGACCTACGCAATGCAGAAGCCTGACAGGCACGATGACCAGGCCGGCGGCGGCTTCGGCTTCGTCGACGTCTTCGACCTGAACGGCCACCTGCTGCGCCGACTCATCAACCACGGAGCCCTGAACTCGCCCTGGGGATTGGCCCTGGCGCCCGAGAACTTCGGGCCCTTCAGCGGGGCGCTGCTTGTCGGCAACTTCGGTGACGGACGTATCAACGCCTACAGCCCGAAGTCGGGGCGCTTCATCGGAACCCTACGGAACGAGGTAGGCGCCCCGATCCATATCGATGGTCTCTGGGGAATCCGGTTCGGCAATGGAAGCACTGGCGGCGGAACGCTCGCACCAACGAACACGCTGTACTTCGCAGCCGGTATCGCTGAGGAGCAGCACGGCCTCTTCGGCAAGATCACCAGCGTTGGCGAAAACAACGACTAACTGACGGTACGCGGCTGGGGCGGTCGCGGGAGGCCACCCCAGTCCTCTTCTGATTCCTCGAGCGTCAGCGACGGTTCGACACAGACGTCGCGATCCGCGAATCGGGCCATCCATTCCGCCCGCGATGCGGTGCGCAGCGTCACCTGCACCTCCTTGATAGCCGACAGATCGAATTGGCGAGCCGTCAAGTCC
>DATBYU010000046.1:0-10164 GCA_036513555.1 Candidatus Dormiibacterota bacterium
TTCGAGATCGGCCAACGGCGGCCGGCCTCGTCCGCTAACTGCTCGATCTGCTTGCGCGCCATCGACCCGTAGGCTTCGTAGACCAGCGCCCGCACCTGCTTGCCGCGCGAGTGCTCGCGAACGACACCCTCGAAGACAACGAGCGCCCCATCGCCGTCGCCGCGGACGCGCTCGGCGATCGCCGCCGGGTCGAGCGGCTCCTCGCTCAAGGCCACCAATCCGTGCCGCTCGCCGACGGCGCCTCCGCTCACCGGCGGGATCACCGCGAGTTCGTCGCCCTCCTTCAGCGGGTCGTCCCAGCCCGCATACTCGGAGTTCACCGCGCAGCGGAACGACCGGGGCAGCGGCCCGAGGTCGTAGCGACTGCTCAGCTGGCTCCAGGCATCGGCGGCGGTCGCGCCGGTCGGGAGCGCCAACTCGACGTTGGGCTGGCCGACCAGCTCGCGCGGCTTGGCAAAGAGCACCACCCGAACGTTCATGGGGAAATCATATTCCCCGGCCCTTTGGCGAACTTGGGCACGATCAGCTTCTCGACGATCAGGTCCCCGGCAAATGTGAGGCGCGCCATGGTCCGCTCCGTGCCCCCGAACTGCGGGCGGGTGGCAGTCCCCGGGTTGATGAAGCGGGTGCGACCGACCACCTCATCCCGCCAGCGGTGGGTGTGGCCGTGGACGATCAGGTTGAACCCCGCCGCCCAGCGCGCCGGCCGCTTGGCCAGGTCGTGGACCATTCCCAGGCGCCACCGTCCGATGGTGCCCTCGATCGTCATCGGGTACTGGGAGTCGTCCGGCGCGTTCCCGTTCACGACCACCAACCGCCCCAACTGGCGCAGCCCGGTAAGGACGTCCTCGCTGCCCCAGTCCCCCGCGTGCCAGATCTCGTCCACGCCGGCGAATTCCTTGGCGACATGCTCCAGCAGGGCCGAGACATCGAAGCTACCCTGCGTGTCGGCGATCAGGCCGATCTTCACCGAAACAGGTCGGTCGCCGGATTTCGAAGGAGTTCGCGCACGCTCGATTCGCCCGCCACCTGGGCGCCACGGATCAGCGCCACGGGTACTCGGTCGAGCTTGCCCATCACGAGCTCCGCGGCGGAAGCCAGCTCATCCACGACCCCGAGCTCGGTTCCCTGCAATTGGTAGCCTGCCGGATCCTGCTCGCCTCGATAGTCCCGCAGGGCCACCACGCCGGCTGCCCCGATCGCGACGTTGACTTGCCCTTCGCGCCAGGGCCTTCCAAAGCTGTCGGAGATCACGACCCCGACCAGGGCCCCGGCGATTTCCTTTATGTCCCCGCGAAGCCGGCCGGCGGATTCATCCGGGTGTTCGGGGAGTAAAACCACGAGATCCGCCCCGCCAGTATTCGAGCGATCGACACCGGAGTTGGCACAGACAAAGCCGTGCCGGGTCTGGGTGATCAGCACCCGCGGTGCCTCGCGAACGACCCGCACCGACTCGCCGAGGATGACCTCGACGTGGCGCGGGTCGAACCCGATCCGATGCCCGATCTCGGTCGCTCGAGCCGATGGTTGCACTTCACCCAGTGAACGAACGCGGCCTTCCGCTTTTGACACGATCTTCTGCGTAACCACGACGACGTCCCCCGCTTCGAGGGATAGCCCGAGCCGCTCGATACCCTCGACGATGAGCGGGGCGAGCGCCGCTCCGCGAGAGATTTCGGGAAGGCCCGGAACCGGATAGATCGAGACCGGGTTCAACCCCGGGGCGGTGTTGCGGCAAGAACCCGCTCCGCAACGTCGAGCTCGGTGAGGAGCTCTCGGGTCGCAGTCTGGCGATCGAGCTGCATGAAGGCGACGATATCTTCCGGCCGGTCGAGGTCGTACCGTAGACCCTCGACCTCCTTGACCTCGACGCTGCGGTTCGCGCGCCGTGCCTCAGCCAGGTGAAGATTGAAGCTGTCCTCCCCGAAGCGGAGGGTAATGGCGTGCGGCGGCACCAGGCGGAGTCCGTTGGTGCCGGTGTGTTCGCGATCCGGCGTCAGCAGAACCTCGATTTCCCGCCGGTAGCGGCAGAGCTCGTCGAGTTCTTCCGTCGTCACAGCGGGCACGTCCCCGGGGATGGTGAGGGCCGCCGTAAAGCCGCGCTCCCAGGCGGCGGCGAAGCCCTGCTGGACCGCGGCGGTCTGCCCCTGGCTCACCCGGTCGGTGAGCGGCTCGAGACCAAAGCGCCGACCCTCCTCCAGCATCGCCGGATCGTCCGAGATGACGAACCGCCCATATCCGTGCAGGTTGGAGACCGCGCCGAAGACGTCTCGAGCCGCGGTCAGGGCCAGACGGGAGCGATCCGACTCGCTGAGGACCGCTTCGAGGCGGTACTTCGCCCGCGAGGGCGACTTGACCGGAATGACGATGGCGAGCTTCACGCTGCCGCCGGCTGCCGCAAGAGATCCAGGGCCGCGGCCGCGACCTGACTCGCCGAATCACTGTCGTCCAGGGTGGTTGGCCGGACGGCGATCCGGTAGCCGAGCCCGGCAATTGACGGAGCGAGGGCGGCATCCGCCGTGTCCATCACGAATCCCGCCGCAATCTCGCGGTAGAGCTCGGCAACCCCGAGGGCATCGGGCCGCACCCCCTGGGCTCGCATCAGCTCCACGGTTGGGCCCTTTACCGCGCGCCCGGCGATCAACGGCGAGATGGCGACCGTCCGACTGCGGGCGGCGGCCATCAACGCGTGCATGCCCGGGACCCGAAGGATCGGGCCGATACTGATGCTCGGATTGCTGGGCGCGATCAGGACCAGGCGGGCCGCCGAGATCGCCTCGGCGATGCCCGGAGCGGGCTGGGCCCGGTCGAGCCCGGTCCAGTAGATCTCGTGCACGACGGGACGAAAGCGTTCGCGAACGAAGTACTCCTGGAAGTGCAGATCGCCGGCGTCGGTCTTGAGCCGGGTCTCGATCGGCGCATCGCTCATCGGCAGGATCCGGCTCTCCACCCCAAGGCGCTCGGCCAGCTCCGCGGTGACGGTATGGAGGGGAACACCGGCGGTCAGCCGGCCAGTCCGGTAGAGGTGCGTGGCCAGGTCGCGATCGCCCAACTGGAACCAGGACGCCTCGGTCAGCTGGGCCAGCGCCGCCTGCGCGTTGAAGGTGTCACCCCGGATCCCCCACCCCCGCGCTTCGTCCGCCAGGCCCGCCAGCCAGTAGGTCACGGTGTCGAGATCGGGGGCGATGTACAGCCCGTGCCACCACATGTCGTCGCCGGTATTCCCGATGATGACAATCTCGTCGGGGGCAACCACTCGCACCAGTCCGCGAAGGAATCGTGCCGCGCCGACGCCGCCGGCGAGGACGACGACGGGCCCGAGGCTCATTCCAGCATCATAGGAAACGATGTCGATTTTCCAAGTCCTCGTATTGGCGTTACTCCAGGGTGTCACGGAGCTCTTCCCGGTCAGCAGTCTGGGCCATACGGTGATCCTGCCAAAGCTGCTTGGCTGGAACATCAACCAGGCCGACCCCACCTTCCTGGCCTTCGTCGTCCTGCTGCACGTCGGCACGGCCACCGCGCTCCTCATCTACTTCTGGCGGGACTGGCTGGCAATCGTCAAGGCGGTCTTTCGCAGCCTGGTCGACGGCCGCATGCACGGCACCCCGGACGAGCGGCTCGGCTGGCGGCTGATCGCCGGCACCATTCCAGCCGGCCTGGTCGGCGTCCTGTTCCAGAAGCAGGTCCAGAGTCTGTTCGCCAACCCGCGGGCGGCCGCGGCCTTCCTGATCGTGAACGGCGTCATCATGTTCGTCGGCGAGCGCGTTCGGCGGCGCGCCGTCGCCCTTGAGAACGAACGCACCCGGCTCGACGGGCTGAGCGTCCGAACCGCCGTCGGCATCGGCTCGGCGCAGATCCTGGCCCTGCTTCCCGGCATCTCGCGCTCGGGCAGCACCATGGTCGCGGGCTTGCTCGCCAACCTCACGCACGAGGCGGCGGCTCGCTTCGCCTTCCTACTGGCAACGCCCATCATCTTCGGCGCGGGCGTCTTGAAAATTCCCGACCTCTTCACGCCAGTCGCCTTGCCCCATTTGCCCGTCTATCTGCTCGGTGGTGTGGCTGCCGGAGTTGCGGCCTTCCTGAGCGTGGCCTACCTCATGAGATACTTCCGGGTGGGACGGCTCGATCCATTTGCAATCTATTGCGCGGCCTTCGGGATCGTTTCGCTGATTCTGCTGAGCCGCTGACATCCAGGAGGACACATGCAAAACAACCCCATCCAGAACAACCCGATGGCATTCTTTGTCGGCATCGTCATCTTCTTCATCGGGCTGCTGGCGACGGTCTTTTATCTCTTCGTCCGGACGGCCACAGAAAGCCTGATCCTGCCGGGGCCAACCCTGCGACTGAAGCACATCATCCTGGCGCTCGTCATCGCCGCCGCGGGCGCCGCGATCGCATCCTTCGCACGGCCGCGTGGTTCAGCTACGTCAGACCAGCCCGGCTTCAACCGGTAAGCAGAAAATAGCGGCCATGGCGCAAATCGGCTATGCCGCCATGCTCGAGCAGTTCCATCCGCGTGAGCTGGTCTCGTTCTGCGAGAAGGCGGAAGCCTCCGGGTTCTCCGGGGTGATGGCCGCCGACCACGTCCAGCCCTGGGTCCCGCAGCAGGGGCAGGCCTCGTTTGTCTGGTCGTTCATGACGGCGGCCGCGGAGCACACGCGTGGCGACATCGGCCCGGGCGTCACCTGCCCCTCGTTTCGGACTCATCCGGCGATCATCGCCCAGGCTGCGGCCACCATGAGCGCCATGTACCCGGGCCGTTTCTGGCTGGGACTGGGATCCGGCGAAGCGCTGAACGAGCACCTCGTGGCGGGCTACTGGCCGGAAGTCGCGGAGCGCATCAACCGGATGTTCGAATCGATCGAGATCATCCGAAAGCTCTTCAGCGGGAAGGACGTCAAGCACGCCGGCGAGTACTACAAGATGGAGACGATGCGGCTCTGGACGATGCCGGAGCAGCCACCGCCGATCTACGTCGCCACCGCTGGGCCGGTGACCGCTGAAAAGACCGGACGATTTTGCGATGGGATTATCACGGTGGGCGCCCCCGAAGAGAAGATTGGCGCGGTCTTCGAGCGATTCGAGAAGGGGGCGCGCGAGGCCGGCAAGGATCCATCGAAGCTGCACAAGATCCTCCAGCTCCACCTCTCCTGGGCGCCCACCGATGAGGAAGCGATGCGCAACGCGCTGACCGAATGGCCAAATGGCGGCATGAAATTCCCGAAGGCCGACATCCGCTCGCCGTTTGACTTCGAGCAGATGGCCAAAATCGTCCGGCCGGAAGACTTCAAGGGCCGCATGCTGATCTCATCCGATCCAGATGCCCATGCGCGCGAGATCCAGAAATTCATCGACCTCGGGTTCGATCGCGTCTACCTGCACAACGTCGGCCGCAATCAGCTCGAATGGATTGACGTCTTCGGAAAGCAAGTCCTCCCCAAGCTCCACTAAGACGCGGACGACCCGCCCGCCGGCGCTGGCCGCGGCGATCGATGTCGAGTTGCGCCGCCATCGCAATCCGAAACGAGCCCCCGCTGAGAAGGCGTACCTCAAGAGCGACCTCGAATTCCTGGGGGTCGGGCTGCCGGCGATGCGGCAGACGGTTCGAGCGCTCAAACGACGGCATGCCGGACTCGACCGCCACGCGCTCGTCGCCCTGGTCACCATCCTCTGGGGCCAGCCTGTGTTCGAGCGGCGCATGATGGCGGTGCTGCTGCTGGAAGCCTTTCAGTCGCTTCTCCGGCCGGCGGATATGAGGCTCCTCGAGCGGTTGATCCGCCAGTCGAAGACATGGGCCTTCGTAGACGAGCTGGCCATCGTGATCGTAGGTCCCCTCGTAGAGCGCTCGCCGGAAGTGCTGCGCGTAATCGATCGCTGGGCACATGATGAAGACTTCTGGCTACGCCGTTCGGCGATGCTCGCGCTGTTGCGGCCATTGCGCCGCGGCGATGGCGACTTTCGCCGTTTCGCGCGCTATGCAGACCGAATGCTGGACGAACGCGAATTCTTTATCCGCAAATCGATCGGCTGGGTACTGCGCGAGACCGGCAAGCCGACTCCCGAGGTGGTCTACGCTTGGCTGCTGCCGCGCGCGGCTCGAGCCTCCGGTGTCACCGTCCGCGAGGCCGTGAAATACCTTTCTTCGCGGCAGCGCGCCGAGGTGCTGGCCGCCTATCAGTCGGCAAAGCGCCCGGGGAAAGCTTCCGGGCGCGGACCTCGATAAAGGCGGGGAAGAGCATGTCCAGGTGGGCATCGCTACCCGGTTCGGTCTCGTCGTCGTCATCGCCCGGCGAGAACTCCCAGATCCCATCCACCACCATCCCGGCGGCGGCCAACCCGTTGACGATGGTTTCGAACCGGTGGCCGAACTCGATGGTCGGCGCCACCAGTTTCTTGTTGCCAAGCGTCCAGGTCATTCCCCACTCATCGGTGTAGGGCACGGCCTTGTCCTCGAAGTACGTGATCTTCGGACTCCAGCCACCGTCTTTATAGCTCCCGTAAAGGCGCAGGGTCGTGGGATGCATCGTGGACAGCAGGTAGGTGCCGCCCGGCGCGAGCACTCGGCCGACCTCTCGGAGCACCCGGGTCGCGTCGTCGACGAAGACCAGCGAGTGGCAATGCCAGATGACGTCGAACGCGTCATCCTTGAAGACAGAGAGGTCCTTCATGTTGCCGCGGACCAGCCGGACCTTGACTCGCTCGCGGGCCGCGAGGTCACGGACCGTCTTCAGCTGGGTCGGTGCGATGTCGAACACCGTCGTCTCCGCGCCGAGCTTGGCAAAGATCACCGGGTCCCAGCCACCGCCCGCGGCCAGGCCAAGGACGCGAGCGCCATCGAGCCTCACCCCTTTCAGTCGGGCACGGGGATCCATGAAGCGGCGCATGCCGGCCTTCGTCTTGGGCGGGCGGCCGAAGGGACGCGTGTAGTTCATCCCGGCTTTCGCCAGCCGTTCCCACATGGTCCGGTTGTGCTCGGCGATCTTGTCCTTCATCGCTTGGGCATCGTACCGAATCGCTGGTTCGGTGCAGGCGGGTAACGACTTAGCGCGAGGGCTTGCGCTCGACGGTCGGGTCCTCCATAATTTGAGCATGCGCTCAAAGCAGACGCTCAAGGCGACCCCGCCGCGCGCTGCCCGGACGAGCCGTCGTCCCCCGGCGCGGCCGCGCTTACGGGCCGCTCAGCCAACCGGTCCCTCGGGTTCGGCCACGCGCGACCGGCTCGTCGAAGCGGCCCTCACGACGCTGCGCACCCGCGGTTTTCCGGGCACCACCGCCCGGGCGATCGCCCGGACCGGCAAGCTCAACCAGGCGCTGATCTTCTATCACTTCGGGAGCCTCGATCGGCTCTTGCTGGCGGCCCTCGACCTGACCAGTGCGCGTCGCCTGGCGCGCTACCAGTCCGCTCTGGCGGACGTGACCTCGATCACCGATGCGATCGACGTCATGTCACGCCTCTATACGGAAGACGTCGAGGTCGGGCACGTCGCGGCGGTGCAGGAGATGGTGGCCGGCGGCTCGTCGGTCCCCGGCCTCCGGCCGGAGGTCGTAGCCCGGATGGAGCCGTGGGTCCGATTCGCTGAGAGTGTTATGGCGCGGCTTCTCAAGGGCACCCTCCTCGAGTCCGTATTACCGACCGGAGACTTCGCTTACGCGGCGGTGGCCCTCTACTTCGGGATCGAGACGCTCACCCACCTCGATGGCGATCGCAGTCGAGCCGAAGCACTTTTCGATACTGCCAAGCAACTGGCGCCGATTGCCGACGCGACGTTGGCTTCGGCGACATGGACGGGAGACAAAACATGAGCCAACCCATCGACGTCGTTACCGGCGCCTTCAGCTACAGTGGCCGCTTTATCGCCGCCGAGCTACTCGAGCGCGGCCGCGGCGTGCGAACCCTGACCAACCATCCGCGAACGGATGGCCCGCTGGCGTCACGGATCCCGTCCTACCCGCTGGACTTCGCGGACGGGAAAGCCCTGACCAATGCGCTGAGGGGCGCCGATACCCTCTACAACACCTACTGGGTCCGGGCACCCCGGGTGGGCGTCCCGCACACGATCGCCGTCGAAAACACGAAACGCTTGATCGACGCGGCGCGCCACGCCGGCGTTCGCCGCATCGTCCACACCAGCATCGCCAATCCGACCGCGTCGCAGCTCTCCTACTACCGCGGGAAGGCCGAGCTCGAAGACGCGGTTCGGTCCAGCGGTCTGTCGTATGCCATCGTCCGCCCCACGCTGCTCTTTGGCGAGGGTGACGTGCTGATCAACAACATCGCCTGGCTGCTGCGGCACCTGCCGGTCTTCGGGATCCCGGGCGACGGCCGCTACCGGTTGCAGCCGGTGCACGTGCGTGACCACGCCGGACTGCTGGTCAAAGCCGGTCTCGACTCGACGAATCAAAACGTGGACTCCGCCGGTCCGGAGATCTTCACCTTCGAGGAGCTGGTTCATCTTCTCCGAAACGCGATGGGCCTCCACACGGTGGTGCTCCATATGCCGCCCGCCCTCGCCATGGTCGGCGCCATCATTGGCGGCCGGCTGACCGGCGACATGCTGCTCACGCGCGACGAGCTCGATGACCTGATGCGAGACATCCTGATCTCCCACGAGCCGCCGCGTGGGACAACCCGCCTCACCGACTGGCTGCCGTCGAATCGCGATCAGATCGGTCGGGGCTACGCATCCGAAGTCAAGCGACACTACCGGCCGGCCACCGCGATCCGGCCGGAGGCGTGGTCGGGACCCGGCCGGATTGCTCGTGCCAGGGGTGCGTCGTGATCGCCGTCGTCGGCGCGACCGGGTTCGTCGGGCGTCATTTGGTTGCCCGGCTGGCTTCGAGTGGCGTTTCGGTGCGCGCCGTTGCCAGAAAACCAGCCGCTAATGCCCCCGGAGTCGAGGCGGTTAGCGCCGACCTGCTGCAGCCCGAATCCCTGCAAACAGCCTTGCGTGGCGTGGATACGGTCGTCCACTGCGCGGCCATCACCGCCGACCGAAAGGAAGCGTATCCCGGCCAGTACCGTCGCGTGAACGGCGAAGGGACTCGCAACCTGGTCGCGGCTGCCCGCATGGGTGGGGTGAAGCGGATCGTCCTCGTGAATGGGCTCGGCACTCGGCCGGGGAAAGAAGGGAGCTACATGCGTACGCGATGGGAGATGGCCGAGTCGGTACGCTCGAGCGGCCTGGTCTGGGTGGCCTTGCAGCCCTCGATCCTGTTCGGCGACGGCGCACCCTTCCCGGCGGCGATGGCTCGCCTAGCTCGACAGCTTCCCGTCATGCCGGTGCTCGGCGGCGGGCGCAAACTGCAGCCGTTGTGGGTCGAGGACCTGGTGACCTGTCTGGTGCAATGTAGTGCCGACGCTCGCTGGGACGGACGGGCGATCGACCTGGGGGGCCCGGATCAGATGACTTTTGCCCAGATTGATGACCTGATCCTGGCGACCATCAAGGTCCGCCGCCTCAAGCTACCCCTTCCCTTACCTGTCGCCCGAATCCAGGCCCGGATCTTCAGCTTGCTGCCCAACCCGCCGCTGGTGCCTGCCACGCTAGAACTCTTCGAGTTTGACAACACGACCGACCTTGACGCGGTCCATCGCACGTTTGGGTTCCAGCCCCACGGCATCCGAGAGCATTTCGAACACCACGGCCTAGACGGTTAGACTGACTCCGTCGGCTGTCGGCCTGCGACCTGGCTCAGCGGCTGGCTTTTCGTTTCCGGTCGACGTAGTCGAGCAGCACGTAGTCGCCCAGCCGGTCGGCACTGGCGAAGAACGCGCGGCCGCCGTTCATGCGGGTCATCTGCTTGACGAACGACACCAGGTGATAGTCGTTGTCGAGCATGAAGGTGTTGATCACGATGTGCTCGCGCGTGCAGCGCTGCACCTCGAGCAGTGTCTTCTGGAAGGTTTCCGGCAGCGGCGGGTAGAAGAAGACCGCCTGCTGGCCTTCCATGTGCGCGGTCGGCTCCCCGTCGGTCACGATGATGACCTGCTTGTTGCCCGTCTTGTGCCGGTTCAAGAACTGGCGGGCCAGCATCAGGCCGTGCTGGATGTTGGTCCCGTAAATCGATTCGTTGTAGGTCAGCTCGGCGAGCTGATGCGACTTGACCGGACGGGCGTAGTCACTGAAGGCGATCACCTGCAGGAAATCGCGCGGGAAC
>DATBYU010000047.1:0-2549 GCA_036513555.1 Candidatus Dormiibacterota bacterium
TTGGCGGCCGACGCCAGGCTGTACTGCTGCGCATTGGTCACCACGGAGAGCATGGCGTCGATCCATTTCGTCCAGAGCGGGTCGAGGAGCGCCTCTGCATCGCCGGCAGCGACCTGCTGCAGCTTGAGATCGTCAGACACGACAGTGGCCGCCCGAGCGGCATTGGTCCACGCGCGGGCGCTGAGGGCCGGGTCGAGCGTCGTCGCGATGGTCTGGGCGTCCTGCGTCAGGTGTTGGGCGAGCGTCAGCTGGAGGACCGCGGCGTGGGTCAGCTTGAGGGTGGCCTGTAGCGCCTTGTCCAGATGGTCGAGCGCGGGACGATCGGCGGCGATGAAGGCTGGCGCATGCAGCTGAAACGGGAGGCCGTCGGCCTGGGCCATGTAACTCTGGGCCAGCTGAACATGACCCAGGGCATCGTCGGCCGATTTCTCGGCGCTCTTGGCGAGGGCCAGGTCCTGCGTGAGCTGGGCGTCGGAAAGACTCATGCTGCCCTTTGCGGAGATGTCCGCCCAGAGCTGGGTGACGCTCGTACTGACGTCCGCGCTGCCCTTCCGGGCGAGTGCGAGCTCGCCGGATTCGGATTGCGCCAGCTGCGCAACCCGCTGCGGGAGCACGACCTCGAGGAAGCCCCCAAGCGCGCCGATGGCGAGGACGAGGACGAGGAAGACGAAGAGCCAGGTGCTCCAGGAGACCCGCCGAGACGGTCGGAATACCCGGCGCGCTGGCGCCGGTTTTGGCAGGGCCACGCATAGGTAACGCTGGCCGCAAGCCTCCTCTTGCCACCCATCGGCCCAGCCGCCTCACCGATATGTGACGGTCCTGTGGCGGAGCGCCCATCCCGAACGCGCGGCCGGTGCGGCGAAGCGGTCAGTGTCGCGAAAGCCCTGTGCTAGAGTGAATTTCCTTAAACGAAATGGCCTACATCATCACCGAGACCTGCGTCGACCTCAAGGACAAATCCTGCGTCGACGTCTGTCCGGTCGACTGCATCATCGACGGCGGAGCCGAGGACCGGATCCTGGTGATCAATCCGGACGAATGCATCGACTGCGGCGCCTGCGTTGACCCCTGCCCGGTTGCGGCGATCTATCCCGAGGACGAGGTCCCGCCCGAACAGAAGAAGTTCATCGCCTGGAATTTCGACTACTTTAAGAGCGACGCCGACAAGGCCCGGGTGCGCGCGGAGATCAACGCCGCCTACCCCGAGAAGCGAAAGACAGAAGGCGCGCCCTAAGGCGGGCTGCTGCCGTCGGGCTCTCCGCGAGGCGTGGCGGCGCGACGGACCAGTTTCACGGGAAGGTTGATGACGCGGCGCGGCGGACCAAGCCAGCGCTCTAGCAGGGCCAGGACCTGCGGCGACGGCGGCTTCGTCTCCTGTCCTTCGGTCTCGAACAGGATGTCGGCGATCGCCTCGGCCGGTCCGGCCGGCTTCTGCTGGCGGCTCAGCTCGAGCCAGCGCGCCGTGATCCAGAGGTAGAGATCGGCCTCGGTCCTGCCGGGGAAATGTTCCAGGATGTTGTACTCGCGGATCAGGTCGGCAATCGGCTTGTAGACGTTGTCGTACCAGCTCGCGCTGGCTTCGGCGATGCTCACCTCGCGGTATTGCTGCAGACCCATGAAGTAGCGATGCCCGAGGATGTCCTCGAAGATTCGGTCGTAGCGTCCGAGCCGGCTGACGGCGATCGACGCCTGCGGGCGTACCCGGTCGAGCTGGGTGCGCTCGAGGAAGTCGACATACTCTCGGGCCTGGAGCAGGGCCGCGGCATCCATGTCGCCCCCTAGTGGCGCCCGGGTCTTTACCTCGATGACGCGCGCGGGGATCGTTTTCCAGCCAAGGTGGCGGGCAACCGATACCCGGTGGTGCCCGTCCTTGACGAAATAGACGTCGCCGAGGTGGTACACCTCGATCGGGGGAACCGCCTCACCCCGCCGCATCGCCTCGTCGAGTTGCGCCCAACGCTTACGCATTTGGGGCTTCACCGGAAGAAAGGAAGCATCGAAGTCGTTGGGGCGCCCCACCGAGCCACGGATGTCGGCGATCGGGACGTCCTTGAGGCCGGTGTAGCTCTGTCCTTCCAGCCGGGCGGCGCGCCGTACCTCGTCGAAGGAAAGCAGGGGCCGGGTGTCGCCACGGATCACCGCACCGGCTTCGCGAAGGAACGCCTGGATACGGGCGGTCTCGAAATCGGTGCGGGCCCGAATCTGTTTCATCGGGGAGCGAGCTCGATCAGTCGGTGACCGACGACATTGATGACGCGGGTCTCCCCCAGCTGGCCCTCGCGTGGGATCTCTCGCCCGTAGGGATGGACGTGCCCATGTAAGAGCAGGCGGGGACGCATCCATTCGACCGCCCGGCGGACCGCCTGAAGGCCGCGGTGCGGCGCATCAGTGCCTTCGTTCACGCCGGCCGGCGGGCCGTGGGTGATCAGGATGTCGGGGTGGCGCAGACGGAGCCTCAGCCGCAATGTCCGCACTTTGACCATCATCTGACGCTCGGTGTACTGGTGGGCACCGTCGCTGTATCGGATCGACCCCTCGAGGCCGGCGAT